>DATDHI010000228.1:0-18505 GCA_036521655.1 Pseudonocardiaceae bacterium
TGTCGGGAGACCCGGCTAGTCTGATCGGCCGCTTGTAGGCGCAAGATCGTCGTTTGTGTGCATCTAGCGACACGTGGTGTCGCTGTACGCACCCAAACGACGATCTTGTTCGAATCTCGTTGGTTCGCGGTCGCGGATGGACTCGTTTGCCGGTATTAACCGGCCAATCGAGGCCCGATTTATTCGGTTTGGGGCTACCAGTGACCGGCGCCACGCCGAAGCACTACGCGAACAGGTGAGGGCCGTGCTCGCACCACTGGGCTGCGGCTGGCATCGGAAAGACCCGCACGGTCCACATCGGACGAGAGCTCCGACCATGGACCCCCGACACCAGCAGCCACCAGCGGCTGGCCAACGGGCAAGGCACGTGAAGCGCCAGATTGGCATGCCGGGTTCAAGTGCGGTGGGGACGTCGGTATTGGCTCGAGTTCGTACACGCTGTGATTTGCGTTGCAGGGTTACGCGACGACGGTGCAGGGGTCCCAGATCGGGGCTAGAATTCGGCCGGAGGTGGCGGTGGCTTTAGTAATTGTGCTCGGGATCCTTGCCTGGATCCTGATGGTGATCATTGCGTTAGGCGTAGCACAGACGATCAGGCTGCGGGACCGGCAGCGTCCCGATCCGACCGAGCCTGGGACACCGGTGGAGGACATCGCGGGCGCTGGTTCTAGAACAGCTGCTGCGGGGGAGTCCTGGGAGGCGCGGATCGCCGCGCTCGACGAGCCGACCACGCGTCGGCTCGACAGGTACCGTGATACCCAGCTCCTGGACCAGACGACCGCCATGCCAGACGTAGCTGGACCCCCGCACTCCTCGGCCCTAGGCGCTCCGGCGATCGTCACGGGGTCGGGGGTCGAGCGGTCCGTGACCCGTCCGGCAGGGAGGCCGGTCCTCGACGCCACCGGCGAGGCGATGGCCCGGTTCCCGGCTGAGCCGACGCGGTTCGTCGGCCGTGCCGAGGCGATGGCTGCGGCCAGCGCCGCGTTGGCGCCGGACTCCGGGCATACCGCGGTGGTGTTTCATGGGATGGCCGGTGCGGGCAAGACCACCTGCGCGGTGGAGTTCGCCTACCGCCACCGGCGCGACTTCGTCGCACTGGCGTTCTGGTCTGCGCCCACCGATGCGGACCTGTGCGGTGAGGCGCTGCGCCTGCTGGCGGTGGCGTTGGACGCGCAGCTAGGGGATTCCGGGTTCGCGATGGTCGAGGAGATCGCCACCCCGGAGCGTCTGGCGAATTTCCTGCCCACCCTCAGCGCCGTCCTCGCTGACGCAGGCCTGCTACTGGTCCTGGACAATCTCGAAACCCTGCTCACCCCGGACGGGCAGTGGCGCGACCTTCGCTGGGCACCGCTGATCGGCGCAATCACCGGCCATCAGGGGACGTCGCGGGTGATCCTGGCCAGCCGCATCGTGCCGGCCGGGTTGAACCCTGACACCGTGCTGACCTGGCCAATACATGCGCTGTCGCGGGATGAGTCGCTGCTCCTGGTCCGGGAGCTGCCCAACCTGCGCGCGTTGCTGCGCACCGTGACCGAACCCGGCCAGGCAACGACGGACCCAGCCCTGGGCCGCCGTGCGTTCGCCCTGGCCCAAGGCCATCCCAAGGTGCTGGAGCTCGCCGATGCGGCCGCAGCCGACCCGCCCCGGCTGGCCTTCCAGCTGGCCGAACTCGAAGCAGCGGTGGACGGGGCGGTGTTTCCCCCCGAGGGCGACACCAGGCCGGATGCCGAGCAGTTGCTGCAGACCTTCACCGTGTGGACGGTCACTGTCGCGGCGACGTTGCCTGCCCCGGCGCGGCTGTTGCTGCAGGCACTCTGCCGGATCGAGGAGACCGACCGGAACACGGCCGTCGTCGGCGTGAACTGGGCTGCCCTGTGGCGGCGCTTGGACCAGCCCGGTGAACCGCCACCGCTCGCCTCGGGCGTCGCTGCCCTGGTCACCGCCGCACTGATCGCTACCGACCCGAGCCACGATCCCGCCGATCCCAACGAGCCTGTGCATTACTGGATCCACCCTGGCGTTGTCGAGGCCATCCACGCCACGACCCCAGAGCCGGTCACTGCCGCGGTCGACGCGCAACTCGGCGCCTGGTGGATCGTCGTCGGCGAGCGCGGGATCGAGCAGCCGCATACCGGCAAGGACATGGTGCAGGCCGGCCTGGCCGCCGCCCGCTACCTCCTGCGTCAACAGGACTGGAACGCCGCCAGTTGCCTACTCGAACGCGCCCTGATCCGGGACAGCTACTCTCCGGTCACAGCACTTGCCGTCATTCCCCTGCTGTTGCGCATCGCGGAGGCCACCAGTGCTCTCAAAGATCTCGTCGTGCTCGCCGCCGCGCTCCGGAAGGTCGATCCCGGCCAAGCCGAAACCCTGTTGCGCTACGCCTACGACCAGGCCCGGAACGACGGCGAATATCGGCTGGCCTCCACCACCGCCGGTGATCTGATCAATCTGCTGCGTGACCAGGGCCGGCTTCCCGAGGCTCTCACGATGGTCGGCCAGAAGATCGAGTACACCAGCCGGGGCGGGTTCGGGTCCTGGACGCAGCTGAGCGACCAAGGCCGGCGGCTGCAGATACTCAGCATGCTTGGGCACCATCAGCAGGTCCTCACTGACTTGCCCGCGTTGCGGGCCCGGATGGCCGAGCTGCCCGACCAGCGCGCCAACAACGACCGCGTGAACCCGTGGACCGTCCGGGCGGGCGTTCTCGGCGTCGGCCGCCTGTCCGCAGTTGCCGTGGAGCGATGGGACGAAGCTCTTGACCTCAATGACGACATCGCCAGCGCCCAGCGGCGCCGCGGCGCCAGCCCCTACGAGATCGCCCGCACCCGGTTCGACGATTACGTCCCACTGCTGCGCCTTGGCCGGCTAGCCGACGTTGACCAACTACTGCGCGACTGTCAGGGCGTCTTCGACGCTGCCGGTGATACCACGCGGCTGGCTGCGGTCTACGGTGCTCGCGCCGACCTGGAGGACAAGCGTGACCACCCGGTGGACGCCGTCAACCTCCAGCGCACCTCGCTGCGCCTCTGTTATGTCCGGCCCGACCCGGGCGAGATCTCGATGGCACACCACAAACTCGCCAATTACCTGTCCCGAGCCTCCGGCAAGCCCGCCGAGCAACGCGCCCACCGCCTCACCGCGTCGCTGCTCAACCACCTCACGGGCGACCCGAGCGACCTCGCCAGGACGCTCGGGGTGCTGACCAGTGAGCTCCGCAGCGATACCCCCGACCCCGATACGCCAACGACTCTGGCCGAGGTCACTCGCCTGGTCGACGCCGATGACGGGGCCTGGCTCGGCAATCTCGTGGCTGCGCTCTGCCCCGACCTCACCACTGCCGAGCACGCCCTGGCCGATCTGCTGGCCACCGCCACTGCCGAGCAGGCACCCGGCCAGGGCTTACGGAATACAGACGCGGGTCCCGAACCGGCCATGTAACGTCAGCCGTCGGCGAACCGGGCCCGCAAACCGCCAGGCAGCACGACCACGCCAAGCATCCCCGGCCCAGCATGCGCCCCGATCGCTGCCCCGACCTCGGAGACCGGGCATTCGGTTGAGATCGGGAGCCGGGCGTTCAGGTGCTGCACCAGCTCCGCTGCACGGTCAGCGGCACCGAGGTGGTGCACCGCAAGGTTGAACGGGGCCGGCCCAGCGGCCTGCACCACCAACTCGACCAGCCGGGCCCGCGCCCGGGTGGCAGTGCGGACCTTCTCCAACGGCACAATCCGGCCCGAGTCGACGTGGAGCAGTGGCTTGACCGCCAGGGCGGTGCCCAGTAGTGCGGCCGCCGGGCCGATCCGGCCCCCGCGCCGGGCGTACTCCAAGGTGTCCAAGGAGAAGAACACACGGGCCCGGGCGGCGACCCGCTCGGCGGTGTCGTACACAGTGCCCAGGTCGCCTCCAGCAACGGCGACGGCAGCCGCGGCCAGCACCGCAAAGCCCAGGCCCATGCCGGTGGAGCGCGAGTCGACCACCCGCACCCGGCCGGCCCCGACCTGCTCAGCAGCCAGCCGGGCAGACTCCCAGGTGCCCGACAGCGCGCGAGACATGTGCACCGACACGACGGCACTGGCACCAGCCTGCATAGCCGCGGTGTACACCGCCTCGAACTCCCCCGGGGAGGGTCGGGAGGTCGTGACCGACGCCCGCCGTCTCAGGGCCTCCACCAGCTCGACCGGCCTGAGCTGCACACCGTCCAGCCAGTTGCGGCCGTCAACCAGGACGTGCAGCGGGACCTGCCGGATGCCGCAGCGCTCGGCGAGTCCGTCGGGGAAGTAGGCGGTGGAGTCCGTGACGACGGCAACCGGCACGATCACCAGCGTAGAGTCCCGCACCGATCCAGCGAAGGCCGCTCAGACTGGGGCGGCGGTGTTGTAGGACGACAGGGCCCAGCCCGCACCTCGGCGCAGCAACACCGTCCAGTGGCAGTTGCTGATCCCCCCGAACACCGGCCAACTCGACACCGGGAGGCCGAGCAGCAGCGGCGTCAGACCGGCGATCAACCCGCCGTGGGTGCACAGCACCGCGCTCCCGTGGCCGGCCGCGTCGAGCTCCGCGACCACCTGCAGGGCGCGCCCAGCCACTTCCACCTTGGTCTCGCCACCCGGTGGTGCCCATTCTGGGTTAGCCCGCCACGTCCGCAGACCGCCCGGGCAGCGAGCCTCCACCTCGGCGTGGGTCAAGCCCTGCCAATTCCCGAGGTGGGTCTCCCGCAGCCGCTTGTCGACCCACAGCGGCATCCCGATCTCGGCCGCGAGGACGGCCGCGGTGTCACCTGCGCGGGAGAGGTCAGAGCTCAGCAGCACCTCCGGCGGAAGGGCCGCGAGTACCGGGGCGGCCCGGCGGGCCTGGTCCAGACCGGTGGCGGTGAGCTGCGAGTCAAGCTGACCCTGCATCCGCAGCGCGGCGTTGTAGTCGGTCTCACCGTGCCGCCACAACACCAGCCGCTGCAGGGTCACTCCGGTGGCCCCGCGTGCGGGCCGGCCTCGAACGGGATCGTCGGGCAGTCTTTCCACAACCTCTCCAGGCCATAGAAGGAGCGCTCCTCGACATGCTGCACGTGCACCACGACGTCGACGAAGTCCAGCAGCACCCAGCGCCCCTCACGGGCGCCCTCGCGGCGCACCGGCTTGGCACCCGCGACCGCCATCCCCTCCTCGACGGCATCCACAATGGCCTGGACCTGCCGCTCGCTGGGAGCTGAGGCGATCACGAAACAATCCGTGATCACCAGCTGCTCGGACACGTCGAGCAACGTGATGTGGTGCGCCTTCTTGCCCGCCGCAGCATGCGCCGCAGTCAGCGCCAACTCACGCGCATGTTCGGTAGCTGACACGTCACTCCTTCTCCCCGGCTCCTCAACCACAGGTGAGCGTACGTGTTCGGGATCCGCAACGCCCAAGGTCAGGTCCAGACCGCACGTTCGCGCTGCGAGATCGGATCCGTGTGGTCCACGGCCTGTACGTGGCATCGGCCGAGGAGCTCGGCAACGCTGCGACGCGATCAGCGGCAGTCTTGATCTCCACCCGCCACTCCTGCTCGGTCTGGACCTTGCCCTCCCAGCGGAACACGCTGGTGACGGCATGCCGGGATCGTACGAGGCCAGCCACGCCATGAACTAGGGACGCACGCCGCCTGAACTCTGGAAGTCGGATCGTGACATTTCACGTCGACTTAACGCACCATTCAAACGGCGCCGCTCGTAGGTCGAAACCCAAATGACGCGGAAGTGCGTGAACAAGAAAGGCGGGCCATGCGACGGCTCGGACAACGTATCTTGCTATGCGCGGCGGCCATGACGGCCGCGGTGGGGCTCGGTGCCAGCTCGGCAGCGGCGGCGCAGACGTTTGGGGGTTTTCCTTCGCCCCTTGTGCAATGGTCTCCACATGGATTACCTCAACCGGCGTCGGTGACAAACGGGCCGTGGACGCTCGGGCAGGGTCCGGCGACTCTCGATCACCAGAACAAGGGGCTGTGCGACACCTTCCCGGGCGGGACGCTCCAGAACAATCCTGGCGCTAATCTCATGCAACCCTACTACTTTCCAGTGATCAAAGGCCTGGGAAATAGGCTGGACGGCTATTTCGACTACCGGATCAAGGACACCGACGAGGCGATCGCGCACGGCACCTCCACCGACGGCGGGCTGACCTGGTCCATCGATGGAGTGAAGTTGCGTCTGAACGGTACCTGCCCAGCTGACGACGCGTCGACGAACGCCGGCGGCAACGGCGATAACGGCCAGGGCCATCCGTTCGTCATGACGGTTCCGGCTCGCGACGAGCACCCCGGGCTAACCCCGAAGAGATTCCTGTACACGCTTGACCGCGTCTCGCCAGTCGGCGACAGCGGAGGCCTGACAATCCACGACATCACGCGCGGGTTCTCCGGCCTGAACGACATCGAGCCGGTCACGACGGGCACACCAGTCCCGCCCGGGATCGAGCAGACCTCGGGTCTGCAGAACCCCGATGGCATTCTCGGTGTGGTCCCCGGCACCGGCGCCAACGTCAACACCAATCCCACGAAGATCCTTTACCTGAAGAAGGTGAAGGGGTCAAAGTCCTCGCCCGCCACCGGTCTCGATACGACCAAGCTCTGCACCGACTCGCAGTCCCAGCCATATACCAGCAAGAAGGCGAACTATGACCGCGACGAGCTCCGGATCGCCACGACCGCCGACGGAAAGACCTTTACCGACGGTGGCGCCGTCAGCGGGCTGAACAACCCAGACGACAACGCCAGCCTCGGCGGGTTCCGCTATGTCGGACCGAACGGCACGATCCTGAGACTGCTCGATGGCTCCTTCGGCCTGTTCTTCTCCGGCGGAGGCTGCCAAGACGGTGACAGCGACGCCTATCACTTCATCGGCTACGCACACTCACGCGACGCTGTGCACTGGACGGTGGACAACGGGGCGACCAACCCACTCGTGCAGGTCGACTACACCTATCCCACGACCAGCCCGCAGAAATACTACGCAGGCCGGGTGTACAACCCGCAGGTCATCTTGAATGGCCTAGGTTCGGCCACGCTGATCTTCTCGGGCTACCGCACCGGCAAGCCACTGCCGGACGTCGGCACCGGCCTGGGTGTGCCTACGGCATACACCCCGGTCGCGACCGAAGCGGCGAACTACCGCACGATCATGGTTCAGCCGTTGCGCTTCTGCCTCAGCGGCATCCTGCCACCCGGACTCCCGCCGAACGATGACACCGACCACCCGGGCACTTTCCCGCTCATCTGCGCACCCCCGCCGCACTGACCCGCTGTCGAACTCAACAACAGAACAGAGACCTCTTGAGTCGGGTCAGGGCCTGATCGGCCAAGCCGTGGCGGTAAGCGTAGGCCACGGCTTGGGTCCGGTCCCGACGCTCTCCCGCCAGGAAGGAGCCTGCCACCCACCCACCCTGTCGCCAGACCACGGGTTGAGCCAGGGTTGATATCCGGGTGGAGACTGGGGGCGCTGAGCTGACAGGTCCGGATGGGCGGTGTCCGCGCTCTGGGGGTCGCGCCGTAGGGTGCGGAGGGTGAGGTTGCCGGTGCCACCGATAGCGGCGTATCTGGCGCTGCTGGGCTGGTCGAGCATTCCCTTCGTGCCCACCGAGCCCGCGATCCTGGCGGCTGGCAGCTACGCCGGTTCGACCACGCTGTCGATCTTCATCGTCATCGCGGCTGGCGCGCTGGGTGGCTTCGTCAGCGATCTCCTCAAATACGCCATCGGCTACTACACCGGGCCTGCGGTGCTACGCCGGCTGGGCCGGCGGTCGCGCGGCCGCCGGACGGTCGACTGGGTGCAGAGCAGGCTGCTGCGCGCCGGTCCTGCTGTGCTCGTACCGGCACAGTTCGTGCCGCTCGGTGCGCCGACCGCCTGCCTGCTGTGCGGCGCGCTGCGGCTGCGCCTGTTGCCGGTGATCGCGGCGACCGCCGTGGCTACGACGACGTGGTCGGCGTGCTTCGCGCTGATCGGCTTCCTCGGCGGTGCCACCACCGGTGACCCCATACTGGGGCTGGTTCCGGCGCTTGCCGCTGCACTCGGGATCGGCGCGCTGGTCAAGCGCCGGATTCCCGCCACACCGCCACCCTCGGCATCGGGTACACCCAGATAGCGCACCCGATGCTGGTCGTGGTGTGCCGGTTGCCCGGTCATGGCGCGACCCTTCGGGTGATCTTGCCGTCGTGTCTCGCTCGCGTAGGAGGTGTCGGCGGGGGAACCCGCGTCGCGCAAGCAGCCCGTGCCGGCCTCCGGGCACTGGTGGCCTACCGTGATCTGACGCGAGGGACGAGCTAGCAGCTGGTCAGGTGGTCACTGAGCGCACGGCGTCAACCGCAGCCTGGTAGTCAGGTTCCTGCATCTGATCGCCCACGTACTCGACGTGTACGAGCCGCCGGTCCGCATCAAGGACGAAGACCGCGCGCTGCAGCATGCGCCACTCCTTGATCAGCACCCCGTAGCTCCGCCCGAACTCCTCGGACCGGTGCGACGAGAGGGCCTGGTGGCCCAGGTCGGCGCCCCGTCCCCACCGGGCCTGGGCGAAGGGGAGGTCCATGCTGATCGTCAGAACCACGACGTCCCCCGGCAGCTCGCAGCGGAGCTGCTCCCACCGCCGGGTCTCGACGTCGCAGATCGGCGTGTCGAGCGAGTTCACGACGTTCAGGATGCGAATAGAGCCGTCCGAGTCGGCCAGGGTGACACCCTGGATCGCCTGGCCGTCGAAGTGGTCAAGGGTGAAGTCCGGAGCGAGCTCATCCGGATTGAGCTTGCGCCCGATGACAGTCAACCTCTCCTTGAACTCATACGCCTCCCCCGCGCGCTCATCCGCCATGTGGGCCGAAGCTACCAGAGCGGACACTCGTCCAGGCTAGGCCGACGGCGCAAATTCTGCACGCGGTGCGCGAGTCGATCGACGTGGAACCCGTACCGTCCCGCTCGCAATCGTGAGTCACCTATCCGTCACCCGCTTGACCCCTGCCTATCGTGCGCGCCCGCCGTGCGCTGGGTGGCTGGATACGATAACGCGGACCGTTAACCGATTGCTATCGGTCAACATCTTCGACGGTGTTCAGTCTGCGAGAATGCCTGGCGGATTCTCGGCTCCGATGCGGCCGAACCAGGCCATCGCTGCGCACGACCCGAGACCGACCGTGCCCCAGCCGGATCGCTACCTACCGTGAGCACGGCGTCTCCGCGCGCCAGGGTGGCCCTCCCAACGACTGTGCCAAGACGACCGGGAGGGTCACCCTCCAACCGGCAAATCCTCACCAAGTCGTCGCGGAGGCTACGGCTGGCTAGTTCTACTACGCTGGCTAGTTCTACTACACTGTGGTGTCATGTGTGACCTCAACCCGACCGAGAGTCGGGACATTGTCATGGCGCTCGACGATATCAGCGAGCTGGCCCAGCAGGTCGGCAGGCACGCGGCATCGATCACCGAGACCAATTACATGGATCATGAGGGCCTCGGTGAGGTGTTGGCCGTGCTGAATGAACGTGTATCTACTACCCGTCAGTGGGTAACAGAGAAGCCCTCACAGCACGCCGATGTGCTGCAAGCGGAGAACTGACTACACCTCCGGTCGGCGGGGCCCATACCGACGGCTCCGTTCACCTTTACAGCGCGACGGTAGCCCGCCCAGCGGCCGTGCGCATATGAAGTGGCGACGCCAGCGGAGGTGATAGTGGCGGTGTGTCGTGCTGTGGCCGGTCATCGTGGCCGGCTGGGCAGCGTGCTGCGTTCGTGGATGAGATTGACCTTCAGCAGCAGGTCACGGTCGGATAATACCTGCTGCGGGGTGCCCTCGGCGCAGAGGCGATGGTCTTCGTTGAAGATCAGGCAGCGGTCCGCGATGCGGTGGAGGGAGTCGAGGTCGTGGGTTGCGTGCACGATGGTCTTTCCGGCTGCGCCGAGTTGTTCGATGAGGTCCATCATCCAGTACTGGGTGCGGGGGTCCAGTGCGGCGGTGGGCTCGTCGAAGAGCAGCACTTCCGGACTCATGACCAGCACGGTCGCGATGGCGACCTTCTTCTTCTGACCGCCGGAAAGCTGGTACGGGGCGCGGTCGAGCAGGTCGGTGATCCCGAGCATGGTCGCCATGTCCGCGGTGCGGCCGGCGGTGTCCTCGCGGGACAGGCCGAGCTGGAGAGGACCGAACGCGATCTCCTCTCGCACGGTGGGCGAGAAGACCTGGGCGTCGGAGTTCTGGAATACGAAGCCGACGCGGGACCGGAAGCCTTCCGACATCTGCTCGTCTTCCAAGGTCTCCTCGGTGACCTTCTCACCGAAGGCCGTGTAGCTGCCTGCGCTGGGGAAGAGGAGGCCGTCGAGCACCTTGAGCAGGGTTGACTTGCCGCAGCCGTTGGCCCCGAGCAGCGCGACCCGTTCACCGCGCTGGACCGTGACCGACACGTCGTCCAGCGCTGGATAGCGGTCCAGGTAGGAGTAGCTCAGCCCCGTGGTGACCAGGATCGGCGCATTCCTGGACTCGGCTTGGTCCACGTGGCATGAGGCGGGGTGTTTGTCACCGGACAAGGAGGTGGTCTCCGATCAGCATCGCTGCGGCGAAGACCACCACGCCCGCGACGTAGTAGGCGTCGATGGCGTGCGGTCGGTGGTATTCCAGGGTCTTGGCGTCGCCGCGGAACCCGCGGGCAGTCATCGCCTGGTACACCTCCTCGGACAGCTGGCTCGCCTTGCCCAGCAACGCCCCGACGCTGGCCCCGAGGAAGGCCCGGGCGCTACGGTCGTGCTTGGGAGTGCCGGGGGTGCGGGCCTGACGGGCCTGATACATGTCGGTCACCGACCCCAGCAGCAGGAAGATGTAGCGGTAGGCCATGCCGATGATCAGGATGAAGATCCGCGGCACGCCGAGACCGCGCAACGCTGCGAGCAGCCGCATCCATGGTGTGGTCAAGGTCAGCAGCACCACGAGCGAGATCGACACGGCAACCCGGGCCACCACCCGTGCGGCGGCGACGAGTCCCTGCTGGGTGAATCCCTGCGGCTGCCCGTTCCAGTACCAGAGGGTCAATACGATGTCCCCGTGGGTGACCACCGACAGGGTCGCAGGGAGTACCACGATGCCGGTGAAGATCGGCACGAACAGCCATACCCGCTTGATGAAGAACCAGACCGGCAGCGCCGAGGCGGAGGCGAGCAGGATTGTGGCCGCGTACATCACCCCGAGAATGATCATCGAGTGGGTCAGCCCGGCGACGAGGAGCAGGCCGAGCAGGCTCAGCAGCTTGACCCGAGGGTCGATCCGCTGCAGCAGGCCGCCTGCTCTCGCGACGTCCTCCCCGAACATCACCTGCTGCAGCAACATCGACGCGCCCTGGATGGTCTTTTTCAGGTAGCTGACCTTCTTGCGCTTGCCGATGCAGCCGCACGGGCACATGGCCATGTCCGGTTGCAGCAACCACTGCGGCACCGCCGGAGGATCCTGCCCCGAGGGTGCCGCGCCCACCGGTGAACTGGTCATGATTGGACTGCTTCGGATTCGGACGTCGTGGACTCAGTGGTGGAGTCGCCGCGGTTGGCCGCCAGGGTGACGAGCTTGGCGATGCCAAACACCACCAGCCCGACAACCAGGATTCCGGCGACGGCGGAGATGATGTAGCCCAGCGCGGGGTGCGCGTCGCCGGCGAAGTCATAGCCGTCGAAGATCGCGTTGTGCCAGAGCCCGGTGTACCTGTTCATCCCCTCCGGGACCGTCGAGAGACCCAGTTTCTGCAGGTCCAGATCCTGAGGTGCGTCCTCGCCGAAGGCGCCGCCCGGTGCCAGCAGACCTAGTGGGGTGAGTACGACCAGCAGGGCCATGACCCCGCCGGCGACTGCGGCGGGGCGCAGCCGCCGCCGGCGGGATCCCTCCGCAGCTTGTGCCTCGGCGTCGAGTGGGACGCCAGGGTGGTTGACCTGCAGCAACGGCAGGTTTGCCCGCTGCAGGTAGGCGATCACGGCGGCCGTGATGATGCCCTCGGCGATCCCGGCAACCAGCAGGTGGGCGAGCAACATCGCGGGCACCGCTTGGGAGAGGTGATACGGCGAGTACAGCGGGGCGCCGCTGGCATCGTGGAAGAGCGTGGGCTGGATGCCCAACTCGATCCCCGCACACAACGCGGCGGCGTTGAGCCCGACATACCCGCCGATGAACGCTGCGACGACGCGGCGACTGCTGGTCAAGTTCACGTTCCCGGAGATCAGGCGATACAGCCCGTAGGAGACGAACGGCAGCACGATGGCCATGTTGACAACATTGACCCCATAGGCGAGCACCCCACCGTCACCGAACAGCAGGGCCTGGAACGCCAGGGCCACGGCGACCGCGATCACCGCTGCCCACGGTCCCAGCAGTATCGCCACCAAGGATCCGCCCACTGCATGAGCCGTGGTTCCATCCGGGATAGGCACGTTGAACATCATGATCAGGAAGCAGACGGCAGCCAGCACTGCCAGCGTCGGCACGTTACGGGTCTTGACCCGGTTGCGGACCTTGGCTGCTGCCACCGCCATCACCGGGACTGCCACCAGGTAGCCCACCGCGCAGGTCTGCGGACTCAGGTAACCATCGGGGATGTGCACCGCTGCGCCTCCGTTTGTGCCAAATGCGAACCCCCCGTTACAGCAAAATACATGCAGCAGTGCCGGTGTGGAATCCCCCCCGATTGGGTTACCACCAGATGGCGCAACGCGTGTCCGCTACCGCCCTGGTTGCCGGCGTGTCCAGCTCCGGCAGAGATCTCCCACCCCGCCGCGGGGCCCGCCGGAAACCGATCGGTCGTTGCGTTCCGCACCAACTGAAGTCATGATAGTTGCAATTTAGTGGCAATAGAGACCCAGTGATCATGACGAGCACCGCAGCGGACCCGGTGAACCACTCACAGCAATCCCACGGCCACCTGTGGTCGCTGCCTGATGGCACCGGCCTGCACGCCCCATACGGCCGGTTGGTAGTCGAATCCGGCTGCGGCCGGGTCTGCTGCCATCTGTGCGGGCGCTGGTATGTCTCGTTGGGCGGCCACGTCCGCGCGCACGGGCATACTGCGGACTCTTACCGGGAACTGATGGGCCTGTGCCGGACCCGGCCGCTGGTCGCGCAGGCTCTGTCCCGGTCGATCGCCGCGCGCCAGACGCGCGCTTACCGGCGTTCGCCCGCCTTGCGGGCCCGGCTCGCGACCGGGCAGGAGTTCTCCCGGACCGGCCACCTGTCCGGGTTGGCTCGCATCGCGCGCATCACCAACGTATCGCCGGAGGGTGCCCGGATCCGCCGCGCGGCACTGGACGCGGGCCGGGCGACCAGGGCGGCCCAGCGCGATCGGGCACGGGCCCGACGGCTGCGTGCGCTCGGCTTCGATGACCTCGCCGACTACCTCCGCCACGCCTACTCAGCCGGGGCCAGCCTGCGGAGTCTCGCCACGGTAACCGGTTTGGGGTGGGCCAGGCTCCGTCGCGAGATCGACGCGGCCGGCATCACGCTGCGGCCGGGTCACACCGGCAGCGTCCGGCTGGGTTGCGTTGATGAGGCAATAGCAAGATAGTGGCAACAGCACATCACGACTGGAGGTCAGCGTGGCCGACTACACCCTGCCCGACCTGCCCTACGACTACGGCGCGCTGGAGCCACACATCAGCGGCCAGATCATGGAGCTGCACCACTCCAAGCACCACGCCACCTACGTCAAGGGCGCCAACATCGCCCTGGACCAGCTGGCCGAGGCGCGGGACTGCGAGGCGTTCGCAGCGGTGAACATGCTGGAGAAGAATCTGGCGTTCAACCTCGGCGGACACGTCAACCACTCGGTGTTCTGGGCAAACCTGTCCCCGGACGGTGGCGACAAGCCCGGCGGGGAGCTGGCCGCGGCGATCGACGAGCACTTCGGGTCCTTCGACGGGTTCCGCAGGCACTTCACGTCCAACGCGCTGGGCGTGCAGGGATCGGGGTGGTCGATCCTGGCGTGGGAACCGCTGGGGAACCGTCTGGTGATCGAACAGCTCTACGACCACCAAGGCAACCTGGCCGCCGGCACGGTACCGCTGCTGCTGCTCGACATGTGGGAGCACGCCTTCTACCTGCAATATCGCAACGTCAAGGTGGACTACGTCGAGGCCTGGTGGAACGTCGCGAACTGGGCCGATGTCGCGCAGCGGTTCGAGCGCGCCCGGACGGTGGTGCTGCCCTGAGCCTGCCCGATCCTGATGAGCTGATGCACACGGTGTTGCCGCCGGCGCTGGAAGTGCTCACCGCCTGGTGCATCGCCGAGACCGAAGCCGACCCCTCGGCCTTTCGGCAGGCTATCGGCCGCACCATCGATGACGCCATCGGCGCTCGGGACCCGCTGCGAGGTCTGGCGGAGATGATCTTCGGGTTGTCCTCGTTATCCGGCATCCTGCTCGACGAGCTCGCCGAGGTCACCGGCCGGTCTCGCGGCGATGTCCTGCACGCCGTCCACCTGCGCTACCTCGACCCCCGGGCCAGGCCGTCGCGCTGATCCCGGGCTCAGGCAGCCGCCCGGTATCACGGGGGTACCGGGCGGCCATGCCTGAGGTGTTACTCAGTGCGCGTGGTCGTGCGCGTCCTCGAGTTCCTTCTCGTGGACGTGCGGGTGCGCGTGAGCCTGTCCGTTGTGACTGTGCTCGTGCTCGTGCTCGACGTGGTCATGATCGTGCAGGACGTGCGCGTGCGAATGCATCACGTCGCCGTGCGTGTGGTCATGGGTGTGCTGTGTCGTGGTCATTCATTGCTCCGTTTCGACTGTATCCGTTCGAGACCCCCGACAACCGTGTACGAATGGATCGGGCCTGTCGCTAACCGATGCTACGCAGAGCAGGGATTACCGTCAAATGTTTCCTATCACGCAAACTAATGCACGTATATTGCAGCTGGCCCGGTGTTGCAGATGCCATTGCCTTTTGTCATCCGGTGACCGGTCCGGTGGCTATGAGCTGCGGAAACCGCAGAGGAGCACCTCGGAAAACTGCTTCCACACACAGTCCACTTGGCGAATCCTGCCTCCCGTAGCCAGGACAGGTGGTCTTCCAGCGTCGGCACGGTGACATCGGCAGGCAGCGCGTGGTGGCGCTCATCGGGGTCGTGACCGGGGTGATAGTGCGGGCTGGGCGCGCCCCGGGCCTACAACTCGCCCAGCGCCGAGCCCGCCGCAGCGAACCGCACGGTCAACACCAGATCGAAGTCGAGGAAACACCCACCCGGATGCAGCAGCCCGGCGACGTCGGCGAATGCCCGGCGGATCGCAGCCGGTTCCCCCAGATTGTGGAGGGTGAGAGCCGAGACCACGGCGTCGAACGGGCCCCCCACCTGCGCCGGCCAGGCCGGATCCCGCAGATCGCACACCCGGTACTCCACCCGATCACCGAAGGCCGCGAACCGCCGCTTCGCCCGCTCGACCATCGGGGCCGAGTAATCCGCCAGGCACACCCTCGCCCGCGGGAACAGGTCCAGGACTGGTGAGCTGAACTCGCCGTATCCACCACCGAGGTCCAGCACCCGCACCGGGACCTCGGCAGCGAACGGCAGCAATCCCGCAGCCTGGCGCAGTAGGGGCCGGCGCTGCGCGTCGTAACCGGTGGCGCCGACGATCCTGTCGTCGACATAGCTCCTCGAGTGCCAGTGGTGATGGTCTTCGCCATGTCCTGCGCCGGTTGATCCTGTTTGTCTCGTTGCTCAAGCCGACTACACACGCTCGGGAGGGCGCCCAGCAGGCTGCCGTACCCTGTAGATCGGAACTCGCGAGTATCACCGGCTGATACGGAGCATGCGAGGAGGGATGTCGGGATGACGCAATACCGCACAGGGACGGTGCTCACTTGTGGGCATGAGGAATGTGGCTGTCGAGTTCGTATCGACGAGGAATGCCACTGCCCGTCCGGCGACCAAGCTTATACCTGCGCCTGCGGGGAACCCATGGTGGAGGTAAGTGACGCCAGCAGTACGGCCGGTACCGGACAGCCGTAGCGGTTCACAGCTGCATTCGAAGCCGTCCCCCGCACCTCGGCGGCTGGCACTGCGCGCCGACCTGTTCAACGTCGGCGAAGACGCGGTTGAGCAGGTCTTGGTGGCGGCGGAGCAGGTCTCCGAGGCTGCCGAAGGCGGCACCGAGGGAAACAGACACGACCGCGAGACCGAGGACGAACAGCACGCTTTCGGCAAGCACCCGCATGGTGGCGACAGCACGCACGGCGACAGGAATGACAACAGCCCCGCCGCCAGCGCGATCGGGACGGCCAGCAGAGGCGATCACTGCACCCATGCTGGGGACCCGGGAGCTCAGTCCTCGCCGAGGAGGCAGCATCCCACGCCGCGACGTAGTCCGAGGCCAATAACTGAAGATCATTCTAACTAACTTCTAACTAGCTGCCCCACCTGGTGTTGGTAGGTTCCAGCCTGACGGCCGGACGGCTCCCACACACCGCCCCTCATCCGACCGTCGCGTCCATTGCGAGCGCTGACGAGGTTGACGCGCCCGCTGTGTTGCGTCTTGCGGCTGGGTGAGACGGCTACCCGAGTAAGGAAACTGATGGGCCTGGTGAGACCCGCGGTGGTCGGAGCTGCTGCACTGGCCGTGGTCGGCGGTGTGCTCGGTGGCTGTGGGCGGGAGCCTGCGACCGGCGGCCTGGGCAGCTCGTCGCCGGCGCCGGTCACCCTGGCGGTCGCCAGTGACGTGGCCGACGAAATCCAGCTGCACGGCTATGACCTGCAGCTGCAGGTGAGCTGAGGTGCTGCTCGCGCACGGGGTCAGCACCCGGGCTGACCTTCCCCTGCCGCCGATGCTGGCGGTGGTGGGAGGGGGTCTGGTGCTCGTGATTTCGTTCGCTGTGCTGGCGATGTTGTGGCGGCGGCCGCGGTTCACCGGGGGCAAGGGAGGCCGGCCACTGCCGGCGGGCTTGCAGCGGGTGCTCGACGCCCCGGCGCTGCGGATGGCGCTGCAGGGACTCAACCTGGCCGCGGTTGTGCTGGTCTGTGTGATCGGCCTGGCCGGGCCACACATGACCGAGCGTAACCTGACATCATGGGTGTTCTACATCATCTTCTGGGTAGGGCTGGTGCCCGCGTCGTTGCTGCTCGGCCCGGTCTGGCGAGTGGTGAACCCGTTACGCCTGGTGCACATGGCGCTGGCCGCGGTACTGCGGCTGGACCGGGCACGGGGCGTAGTGGCGTTGCCCGAGCGGGTCGGCTACTGGCCGGCAGCGGTGTCGATCATCGTGTTCGCCT
This sequence comes from Pseudonocardiaceae bacterium, assembly GCA_036521655.1. Lineage (GTDB taxonomy): Bacteria > Actinomycetota > Actinomycetes > Mycobacteriales > Pseudonocardiaceae. The sequence continues at coordinate 17,230 of DATDHI010000228.1, forward strand.
GGATGGAGCTGGTCTACCCTCGGGGTTCGGAACCCGCGACCGTGGCCGTGTTCATACTCGGCTACGCGACGGTGCACACCGTGGCCGCGCTGCTCGTCGGCTGTCGCTGGTTCGAACGCGGCGACGGATTCGAGGTGTATTCGGCCCTGCTCGGGTCGATGGCACCGATCGGGCGCCGCACCGACGGACGGCTCGTACTGCGCCACCCGTTCGAGGGTCTCGATGCGATCCAGCCAGCGCCGGGGCTGGTGGGCGTCGTCGTCGCCCTTGTCGGGTCCACGGCCTACGACGGGTTCTCGCACACCAGCTGGTGGAATTGGAATGTGCCAACCGGCATCACCGCCGCGACGCTCGAGCTGGTGTGCACCGTCCTGCTGATCGCCCTGGTCTATCTCCTGGGCACCTGGAGCCTGGTCGGTCCCGGCGATCAGGACGGCGGTCGCAGCGCTGTCACCTTCGCGCACTCGATCGTGCCCATCGCGGCCGGCTATCTGATCGCGCACTACTTCTCGACGCTGTTCTTCGAGGGTCAGCAGGCCTTTATCCTTGCTAGCGACCCCTTCGGCAGGGGGTGGGACCTCTTCGGCACCACCGGCAGTGTGATCGACTACACCATCCTCGCGATCCCCACGATCGCGCTGGTGCAGATCAGTGGGATCGTCACCGGACATCTCATGGCCGCGGTGAGCGCACATGACCGGGCGGTGCAGCTGTTCCCGCCACGCGCCGCCCGGTCGGTTCAGTACCCCCTGCTAGTGGCAATGGTGGGGCTCACCATGGGTGCAGTGGGTTTAGTGTTCGCCGGATAAGCTGCCCAGCGGGAACCGCCCGCCTGGTGGGCGCAATGATCCGTTCCGGGATCAAGGACTCGGCCAGGTCGGCGGCGTGCTCGAGGTTGCCTGATTCCAGCGCCGCCGACAGCCGCCACAGGTTGACGTTGGTGGGGCCGAAGCTCAGGTAGTGCGCGTTGCCCTCCCCGGTGTGCTCGGCCAGGTCGGCGGCTTGCTCGAGCGCGGCATCGACGTCGCCCCCTCGCTCCTGGGCCGCGGCGATGATCTTTGGTATCTCAAACGGCGCGATCCGGAGACCGGCGACCGTCTGCCGTCGAAGCGGCATGGTAGAGGCAAACGGTGGCGGTCCGATGGAATGACCCGCAGACGGGCGAGACTCGGACAGAGTTGTTTGAGCGCAAAGCCGCCGCTGAGCGGCACGACGTGAACATGCATGCGGACATCTCACGCGGACAATATATCGACCCACACGCCGGGAAGGTCAC
>DATDHI010000229.1:0-3638 GCA_036521655.1 Pseudonocardiaceae bacterium
ATCCTGGCGCTGAAGAGCACGGTGAACACGATGGTCGACCAGCTCTCGTCGTTCGCCGACGAGGTGACCCGGGTGGCCCGTGAGGTGGGTACCGAGGGCAAGCTGGGCGGCCAGGCCGCGGTGCCCAACGTTTCCGGCACCTGGCGCGACCTCACCGAGAGCGTCAACCAGCTGGCCGGCAACCTCACCGCCCAGGTGCGCAACATCGCCCAGGTCACCACCGCGGTGGCCAAGGGCGACCTGAGTCAGAAGATCACCGTGGACGCGCAGGGTGAGATCCTGGCGCTGAAGTCCACGGTGAACACGATGGTCGACCAGCTCTCGTCGTTCGCCGACGAAGTGACCCGGGTGGCCCGTGAGGTGGGTCCCGAGGGCAAGCTGGGTGGCCAGGCGCAGGTGCAGGGCGTGTCCGGGACCTGGCGGGACCTGACCGAGAGCGTCAACCAGCTCGCCGGCAACCTCACCGGCCAGGTGCGCAACATCGCTCAGGTGACCACCGCGGTGGCCGAGGGTGACCTGAGCCAGAAGATCACCGTGGACGCTCGCGGCGAGATCCTGGCGCTGAAGAGCACGGTGAACACGATGGTCGACCAGCTCTCGTCGTTCGCCGACGAGGTGACCCGGGTGGCCCGTGAGGTGGGTACCGAGGGCAAGCTGGGTGGCCAGGCGCAGGTGCAGGGCGCGTCCGGCACCTGGCGGGACCTGACCGAGAGCGTCAACCAGCTCGCCTCCACGCTGACCATCCAGCTGCGAGCCATCGCCGGCGTCTCCACCTCGGTCGCGCGGGGTGACCTGACCCAGCAGATCGCTGTGCAGGCCAAAGGCGAGGTCGCCGACCTCAAGGACAACATCAACCAGATGATCGTCACCCTGCGGGAGACGACCACCGAGAACGCCGAGCAGGGCTGGCTCGATTCCAACCTGGCCCGCATCGGTGGGCTGCTGCAGGGCCAGCGGGACCTGGCCGATGTCTGTAACATGATCATGACCGAGGTGGCGCCGCTGGTGAACGCCCAGGTCGGTGCCTTCTTCCTGCGACCCATCGTTGACGGTTCCGGTCTGGCGGAGTGGCGGCTGTCCGGGTCGTACGGGCTGGTCGGTGCTGACCCACGACTCACCTTCCAGCACGGCGAGGGCCTGGTAGGCCAGGCCGCCGCCGACAAGCAGGTCATCCTGCTCGCCAGCGTCCCCGACGGCTACTTACCGATCCGGTCCGGCGTCGGGGGTGTTGCACCGGCCGCGGTCGTGGTGTTGCCCGTGCTGTTCGAGGGCGAGCCGCTGGGCGTGATGGAGTTCGGGACGATCGGCCCGTTCTCGGAGCTACATCTGGCCTTCCTGGAGCGGCTGGTGCTCACCATCGCGGTGGCGATCAAGACCATCCAGGCAAACCGCCGCACCGAGCAGCTGCTGTCAGAGTCCCAACGGCTGGCCCGGGAGATGCAGGACCAGTCGGCAGTCCTGCAGCGCACCAATGCTGAGCTCGAGGACAAGGCCGAGCTGCTCTCCGAGCAGAACCGCAAGATCGAGATCAAGAACCTCGAGATCGAGGCCGCCCGTCGCGGTCTGGAGGACAAGGCGCAGCAGCTCGCCCTGGCCAGCCAGTACAAGTCCGAGTTCCTGGCCAATATGAGCCACGAGCTCCGTACCCCGCTCAACTCGCTGCTGCTGCTGTCCCGGATATTGGCTGACAACCCCGACCGCAACCTCAACCCCAAGCAGATCGAGTTCGCCAGCACGATCCACAGCGCCGGCTCCGACCTGCTCGCGTTGATCGACGACATCCTGGACCTCTCCAAGATCGAAGCCGGCCGAGTGGACGTCGATGCCCGCCCGGTGAACCTGGTCGACGTCCGCAACTACGCCGAGCAGGCGTTCGGTCCGCAGGCTGAGGAGAAGGGGCTGGAGCTGCGGGTACAGATGGCCGAGGGTGTGGGTGACCAGATCGTCACCGATGACCAGCGGCTGCAACAGATCCTGCGCAACCTGCTGTCCAACGCGGTGAAGTTCACCGATGCCGGCAGCGTCGCGCTCTCGATCGGGCCGGCCCCCAGCGGCGCGGTGTTCGGCGTGCCCGCCCTCGACGCCGCCGCCCGGGTCATCGCGTTTGCGGTGCAGGACTCTGGCATCGGCATCTCGGACAGCAAGCTCACGATGATCTTCGAGGCGTTCCAGCAGGCGGATGGCACCACCAGTCGCAAGTACGGCGGGACGGGACTGGGCCTCTCGATCAGCCGGGAGCTCGCCCGCATGCTCGGCGGGTCGATCACCGTCACGTCCAGGCTGACGGAGGGCTCGACGTTCACCCTCTACCTCCCAGACAGCCCACCGCCGGACAAGCCAGTCCCGGCGCCCTGGCCTGTCGAGCCCTCGACCGACGGCTGGCCGGCGAGCAACCACGGCGTCACTCCAATTCTGCGGTCCGCACCGGTCCGCCGGCTCGGCTCGTCGGTTCCGCGGCGGCTGGATAATCGTACGGTCCTGATCGTCGACGACGATGTGCGCAATGTCTTCGCGCTGACCAGCGCGCTGGAGCTGCACGGGATCAGGGTGCTCTACGCCGACAACGGCGCTGACGGGCTGCAGAAGCTCACCGAGCATCCCGAGGTCGACGTCGTCCTGATGGACGCGATGATGCCCGACCTGGACGGCAATCAGACCACCCGGCTGATCCGGGAACTGCCCGGCGGGGCAACGCTGCCGGTGGTGTTCCTCACCGCGAAGGCGATGCCCGCCGACCGGGAGTCCAGCTTCGCGGCGGGCGCCACCGACTACATCACCAAGCCGGTGGACCTTGACGAGCTGCTGGAAGCGATGTCGCAGTGGATAGCCCGCTATCACCCTCGACCGAGCGTGGATTGACAGTGCCGCATACCGCGAGGGTCCTGATCGTCGACGACCGCCGGGACAACCTGCTGGCCATGGAGGCCATCATGCAGGGCTTGCCGGTGGAACCGGTGACGGTCACCAGCGGTGAGGACGCCCTCAAGCGGCTGCTGGTCGAGGAGTACGCGCTACTCCTGCTCGACGCCCATATGCCCGGCATGGACGGCTTCGAGACCGCCGGCCACATCAAGCAGCGGGAGCGCACCCGGAATATCCCGATCATCTTCCTGACCGCGATCGACTACGACGCCCACCTGGCGTTTCGCAGCTACGAGATGGGCGCCGTGGACTACATCACCAGGCCCTTCGACCCGTGGATGCTGCGGGCGAAGGTCGCGGTGTTCGTGGACCTGTGGCGGACCGCCGCCGAGCTGGCCGCCCAGGCCGAGGTGGCGCGCGCGTTGGAGGCGGAAGCCGTGGCGTTGCGCGCGGCGGTCGACGACGCCCGCACCGCCCTCCTCAGCGCTGGCCTGACGCCCGGCGCCGACCCGGGCGTCAAGCTGGCGCTGGCCCGGTTGGACGAGGTTCGGCCGGGCTCACGGCCGGGCTCACGGCTGAGCGTCGGGTGAGCGTCGGGTGAGCGGCCGGATGGTCGACATCGTCGTGCAGCGCGCCGAGCCGGGCTGCGTGATGGTCGTGGTCGGTGACGTCGACCTCGCAACCGCACCCCAGTTGCGCGAGGCCATCGGTGACCTGCTGGCCGAGGACCCCCCGCCACCCATCCGGGTCGACCTCACCGGCGTCCCGGCGCTCGA
>DATDHI010000230.1:0-6059 GCA_036521655.1 Pseudonocardiaceae bacterium
AGAACTGGGCCGCGCCGTGCGCAGCGCGTTCATCGCCGAGTATCTGGCCGATCCCGGGCTGCGCCGCCAGATTCACGAGGGCCTGCAGGTCGTCGAGCAGTGGAACTCGGCCAACGGGGCGATCTTCTACGGCAAAGACGCCGAGCTGACCGGCGCCGACCGGGAAGACCAGGAAAGTTCCATGCTGGCGCTGCACCTGCTGCAGGCGGCCTTGGTGCTGGTCAACACCCGGCTGGTCGATCGGGTCCTCGAAGAACCGGCCTGGGCGGCCGGATGGACACCCCCGTCAACCGTCGCGCGCTCAGCCCGCTGTTCTGGTCCAACATCGGGCTGCACGGCCGGTTCGAACTGAACCTCGATACGCGCCTGGACTACGGCCGAGGTCCGTGCTCGCCAGTTCTTTCGGCTCCGCCCAACCGAGCCATCGGTGCGGATCGGACGAAGTGAATGTCAGGCGCGCGGCGGCCGACCGCGAGCATCTCAGGACGACCTTCGACTCCACGGCCGAGCTCTATCAGCAGGCCCGGCCGGAGTATCCCGAGCACCTGTATGACCTCCTCGTCGAGACCGTTGGGATCAAGCCCGGTGCCCGGCTCCTGGAGATCGGGTGCGCCACCGGAAAGGCGACCATCTCACTTGCCCGCCGCGGCTTCCGGATCACCTGCGTCGAAATCGGGGCGGAGCTGGCGGCCACCGCCCGCCGCGAGCTCACCGAATTCCCCCACGTGGAAGTCATCCACAGCGCGTTCGAGACCTGGGCGCCTGGGCCAGCAGATCGGTTCGACCTGGTCTTCGCCGCGACTGCTTGGCACTGGCTCGACCCGGGGTCGCGTTACCAGCGGGCGTGGGAGCTGCTGCGCTCGGGAGGTCACCTCGCCTTCTGGAGCGCTACCCATGTGTTTCCCGATAGCGGTGACCCGTTCTTCGCCGAGCTATGACGAGATCGGTGAGGGCCTACCCGAAGACGCGGCCTGGCCACGCCCCGGGCAGCTACCTGATAGTCGCGACGAGATCGAACACAGCGGGTTATTCACCGACGTCGTCGTTCACCACTTCGACTGGGAGATCAGCTACACCGCCGAGGAGTACATCCGGCTCCTCGACACTTTCTCTGGTCACATCGCCATGCAGGCATGGCAGCGAAACCGGCTCTACACCGAGATCAGGCGACGCCTCGACCAGCGACCTGACGGGCGCCTGCGCCGACACTGGGGCGCGGTGCTGCACGTCGCCTGGCGAGTCGAGCCGTCGTCGGGCCCCGAGCCAGCTTCCGGGAAACACCAATCCCGGAACTAGACTCCACCCATGACTTCCGGAAACACATCCGAAACCCTCCCGCGAGATGCCGATATAGCTTCCGGAAACACTGGGCCGCTCGACGAGACCGTAGCCGCGTCGGCGCCGTTGCCGCTCAAGTACGCCGCCGCGTTGGCCGGCTACCAGCGCGCGCTGCGCGCCGCGCCGCTCGCGGCGGCGACCCGGGCCAAATACGTCTCGCGGGTGCGCGGCTACCTGAGCTGGCTGGCCGCCTGCGATCGCGACCCCGAGCTCGACGGCGACCCGCTGGAGTCCCCGGGCGCCCGAGACGGGGCCGTGCGCGACTGGCGGGCCTGGGCCAAAACCGTCGCTCGGCTACGCCCGTCGACCATCAACAACACCCTCGCCGCAGTCGACGACTTCTACACCCGCCGCGGCCTCGGCTCCGCCACCGCGCGTCGAGAGGTCCTGCCGCGCCGCGCACCCCAAGCTCTGGGCAACCGTGACGTGCTGCGCTACCTACGCGAGGTCGAGCAGTGCCCCAGCGTCCGCGACAAGCTCGTCGCGTTGCTGCCCTACTACGCCGGGTTGCGCATCGGCGAAGTCGTCGGCCTCGACGTCGCCGACGTCGCGCTGTCCGCGCGTAAGGGCCGGCTGCGGGTGCGCGGCAAGGGCCGCGACGGGGGCAAGCTGCGTGAGCTACCTCTGGATCGCCCCGAGCTGCGTACTGCCCTGCTCGCCTGGCTCGAACAGCGCCCGACCTGGCCCGGCGCCGGCAACTGCCCGGCGCTGCTGCTCAACCGCCGCGGTGGCCGGCTTTCCGATCGTTCCGCGCGAACCATCATCACCAACCTCGGCGAGCACGTTGGCCTCGGCGCCGACCCGATCAGCGGATTTGGTCCACACACCTTGCGGCACACCTTCGCGACCGAGCTGCTGCGCAAAGGCGCCGACCCGGTGCTCGTCGCCGATCTGCTCGGTCACGCCGACCTGTCCACCCTGCGTACCTACACCCAACCCACCGACGAGGACCGGGCACGCGCGCTTTCTCTGCTCACCAGCGACAGTTGATCAATACGGTCCGCGATCCGGGACTGCCCCTGCGCGTAGCTACACAAGCACTGGGCCTTGTTGCCGTGATGCGCCGAAACGGCCTCGTGGGCGGCGGAGAGCTCCACCACCCCACCGGCCTCGTGCAAGGTTTTCAGCAGCATCCGCCCGGTACGCTCGGCCACCACCCCGATCGGCTCCGCCCCCACCGAGCCGGCCCACTCCCCATCACCATCCGGCTCGTCGTTCTCGTCGCCGTCCTGCTCGGCCTCGGGCCTCCCGGTAGTAAACGCCGAAATACCAACGATCTTCTCGTTTATGCAGGTCGCGGCGTTGCAGTTGACCTTCACGCACCCCACACGGACGGTGTCGATCAAGCCTTCTCACCTGCGCAAACGATGTAAATCGATGGTTTTTCGCTGGAAGCTACGGGGAGGCCTACCGGAGTGCCCTGACCAAGGCTCAGCTATCCGAACACGCCCGACGGGGCTACGCCTCCCGCGTCGCCGGCTTCCTCGACTGGCTGGCCACCGGTCCGCGGCGGACCATCGAGGGCGACCCGCTATCCGAGCCACACGCGCGGGACTACACGGTACGCGACTACCGCACCTGGCTTAAGACCGCTCGCAAGGCCACGCCGTGGACGATCAATGCCCATCTCACCGCGCTGGACCACTTCTACAGCCACCACCTCGGCCTCGGCGCCCCCGTCGTGACGCGCGAACGCTTCACGCCCACCGCCCCTCAATCCCTCGACGAGGACGAGCAGCGGCGATTCATCCGCGCCGCCAACCGCTGCGGCTCAACCCGCAACACCGCTCTCGCCCTGCTGCTGCTCTACACCGGACTGCGCGTGGAAGAGGTTCAGGCCCTCGACGTCGATGACGTCGCGACCTCGGCTCGGCGGGGAAAAGTCATCGTCCGCGACGGCAAGGGCCACGTCTACCGCGAGGTGCCGCTGCACCGCAGCGCTCGGACCGCGATCCGCGCCTGGCGCGACGAACGCCCCACCCACCGCGGCGCCGACCAGACACCCGCACTGTTCCTCAGCCGCCGCGGTGACCGGCTACGGGTCCGGGCCATCCGCTACATCGTCACCGAAATCGGCGCCGCCGCCGGTCTAATACACGAGTCCGGCCCGCATGCCAGCACGTCCAGGGTTCACCCGCACACCCTGCGGCATTCCTTCGCCACCCAACTTTTGCGCAATGGCATCGACATTGTCATCGTCGCCGACGTCATGGGACACGCCACAGTAGACACCACCCGCTCCTACACCCGATCCTCCGAGACCGACCGGGCCCACGCCATCGAACACGCCCTCATCACCGACGAGTAAGGCCAACTAACCAGGGAATCGGCGGCCGTGGGCTGGCTAGGCGAGCGCGTCGCACAGCGCCTGGCGTTGGCGCTCACCGAGACCACCAGCGCGACGGGACGCGACGATCCCCGTTTGTTCCATCAACGCGGTAACTCTGACCTCACCATAACCGGGCACGCTTTTTAACAACTGCGTGACCCTCGTCTTGGCGACCACGGAATCGGTCTTGGCCCGGTCCAACACCTCAGGAATGCTCAGCTCCCCCCGGGCAATCGCGTCACAGAGCTGTTTGCGAGCCGTGCGCGCGGCAACCGCCGCCCGCAGCGCATCCTGGCGTTGTTGGGAGGTCAGTGTGGGTAGTGCCATGGCGTTTTCAGTTCCTTTCTCCTTTTGCCACCCGTGGCGGGTGGTGCGCGGTCATCATCGCTGCCGCCCCCGACACCACCCCGCAGCGCCACGCAGCGCCACGCGTAAAAGGTCGATTGACCCGACCCGGAGCATGTCGACGCGGTGCGGCCGGATTATCGCCCCGCCGCCGTGACCGAACTTCTCGGGGTCCGCGACCAGCCGGGCGGGGAACTGATCACCCGACCACCGCCGGTAGCCTGCCCGTCCATGACAGGTGCGCCCGAGGGCGCGGCCGTGGTATTAGACGTCGCCCAGCTGGAAGCCTTGCTGGTCACAACGTTCAACATCGGGCTCGACGTCGGCCGCGGTAAGGACAAAGCCGCGCTGGTGCGGCTGCGGTTGTCCAAGGCGCTGCTGGGCGCGGCCGAGGCGCAGGCTCTAGTACTGCAACGACAGATTTTGACCTCGTCGTCGGTAGTGGCTGGCGCGGGCTCGTGCTTGGCTGGTTCGTCGCCAGTGTGACCAGTGCAGGGTGTGTGTGACGGTGTGTTGGATGGGTGCGGTGATGCGGTTGAATAGTCTGCGGATTTCGTTGATGGTGAGAGGTATCAGTTCGGGTTCGGGCTCGTCATCGGAGCCCTTTTTTTCGTGGTGTCTCGGGTGATGATGAGGAAGGCGGCGGCGGCCATGGACAAGGTGATGTGCCGATACCACGCCTGGTATCGGCGGACTTGGTAGTGGTCGAGGCCGGTTTCGTTCTTCGCGGTTTGGAAGCATTCCTCAATTGCCCACCTGACACCGGCGACGCGCACCAACTCGGCCAGATCGGTGTCGGCGGGGCCGTAGCAGAGGTAGTAGGCGATCTCGTCGGGGTCGGTGATCGAGCGGCGAGCCAGCAGCCAGTGGGCGTATCCCGGCTCGCGCCACGGCCGGATATCGACTGCAGCCCAGTCGTACAGCCGCTGCCCATGTGCGCCATCTCCGCAGCTCAGACGATGCCAGTCGCCTTCGGCTAGGTCGGCGATGACCGTGTGGGCGCGACGTTGCCGCAGGTCCATACAGATGACCATCTGTGATTTGGGCACCGCCAATACGTGGGCGAGGTGGTGCTCTTCGAGCCAGGACCGCAAACGACCGACCTGCCCGTAGGCTTCATCAGCGGTCACCCACTTAAACGGCAGTTCCGCGGTGAGGGCTCGGGCGATCATTCGCTGCGCCAGCTCTGGCTTCGTGGCAAAATCCACTTCATCGGGAATTCCGGCGGCCCGGCACCGATCTCGATCGGTGAACCAGTCTTTTGGGATATACAGCTCCCGATCGATCAATCCCCGCCCCCGAGGCGAGGCGTAAGCGGTGAACACCCCGACCTGGGAATTCTCGATCCGACCGGCGGTGCCCGAGTACTGACGCGCCACTCCCGCCGATTTCGTCCCCTTCTTGACAAATCCCGTCTCGTCGACGATCAACACACCCCGCTCAGCGTCGCCCAACGCCTGCACCACCGCTACGCGTACGTCATCCCGGACCTCCTCGGCGTCCCAGGCGTAGAAATTCAGCAGCCGCTGCATCCCCTGCGGCCCACCATCACCGGCAGCCTCAGCCAGCGTCCATCCGTTCTTCCGCTCCGTCTCACTGAGCAGTCCCCGCAGATAGACAGCCATCTGCCGACGCGACTCCACCCGAGAAAACCGGCCCGCGAACCGACCCGTAAACGCCGCGAACCCCGCAGACCACTCCGCCATGTCCCACATACATGATCAGTTACACCCTCGGTGAGCGTGCCCATCGCAGACACACCGACACAAGAATAACAATATGTCGTTGCAGTACTAGGGCGTGTCTGTCGAATCTTGGGAGTGGGATGCGATAGCTCATCCTCTCATGCAGGATCATCATAATCTGACCGATGCGGAGTGGGGTCGGCTGGAGCCGTCCCTGAGGACAGCGTGCGGCCGATCGGAGCAGGCAAGGGCGGCATGTGGCGGAAGCGTCCGGTCTGCTGTCGCGAGCGGCACGCCGTTGGGCGCCGTGGCGGGATCGTGGTTCTCAGATCTGTACGGGATCTCGTGTGTCTGCGTAGGGT
>DATDHI010000231.1:0-2250 GCA_036521655.1 Pseudonocardiaceae bacterium
AGGTCGCCGCCGACTGCGTCGCTGCGTTAGCCGAGCGTGACTGGCCCGGCGACATCGAGCTCGGCGAACAGCTCCAGACGCTACTCGGGACCGGACCCACTCCCATGCTGCGGCCGCTGCCCGTCGACCTCGCCGAACTCGCCGACATCCTCGAAGGCGACCCCACCCACGGCGGCGGCCTGCTGGACCTCCATACCGGCGAGGTATGGCCACAAGCCACGATCGACTACGCCCACGACAACAGTGGCGAGATAGCAGGGGCCCCGGATGAGGACGACGACCCCGATCGTTGGTTGCCGGTCGAATGCGAAGGCTCGCACGAGGGCTACCACGACATGGAGGTCTTTATCGACACCCTCACCGACCCCAACCAGGCCGACCGATTGCAGATCGCCATTCAAGGCCGAGGGGCGTTCCGCCGATTCAAAGACATCCTCGGATGCACCCCCAATGAGCTGGATCGATGGTTCTCCTTCTCCGAAGAACGTCAGCGAGGTCGAGCTCGGACCTGGCTCGCCGACGCCGGATACAAGCCCTTCACTGCTCCCACTACCGCCTACCCCGTGTGATCCACTGCCACTTCCGTGGCGCTGGATCGGTGTCGTTCTACCGTCGCTCCACAGGCTCTGTCGCACTTTCCGTGATCGGGCATGTGCTCGGCGTGTCGGCCTGGTTCATGATCGCCTGAGAGTGATGATCGGGTTCGTGTGATCTTTCGGGTTTGTTGCCGCATCTGTCCGGTTTGGTGATCGAGGGGGTGCACAGCGAGGACGATGGAGTGCGTATCGAGGCTCGGGTGCGGGCCCAGGGGATGGCATGTCCTGGATGCGCGCGCGGTTCAGACCGAGTACACAGCCGCTATCGACGCAGGTTGGCCGATGCCCCGATCGGTGCGCGGACGGTGGTAATCCAGCTGTGCGTGCGCCGGTTTTTCTGTGGCAACGCCAGCTGCGCTCGGCGGACGTTCGTCGAGCAGGTTCCGGGTTTGACCAGCAAGCACGCTCGGCGTACGGGTTTGTTGCGGCGAATGTTGGAGGCGATCGGGTTGGCGCTGGCCGGGCGGGCCGGTGCGCGTTTGGCCGTGGTGTTGGGCATGCCGGCCAGTCGGGACAGTCTGCTGCGGTTGGTCCGCGCGCTGCCCGACCCGTCTGTCGGTGATGTTGAGGTGCTCGGCGTCGACGATTTCGCGATCCGCCGTTGTCAGGCCTATGGCACCGTCTTGGTCGACATCCTCGCCCACCGCCCGGTTGATCTGATCGAGGAGCGCACGTCGAAGGTGCTGGCCGACTGGCTGGGCAACCATCCCGGGGTGAAGGTCATTTGCCGGGACCGCTCGGGGGCCTACGCCGAGGGCGCGCGCACTGGCGCTCCGGAAGCGATCCAGGTAGCTGACCGATGGCATTTGTGGGCCAACCTGGGTGAGGCGGTCGAGCGCATCGTGCTGGCCCACCGCGCCTGCCTGGGCGAACCCGCACCCGAGCCGCCCGAGGCCCAGCCAGGCGACACCGCCGACGGCCAGCCGGCCCCCACGCAACCCGACAGTACGGCGCCGGTCGAGTACGGGCCAGCGTCGCGGCTGGAGACGCGCACCCGCGAACGCCACACGGCGGTGACCGAACTGAGGGGTAAGGGCTACTCGCTAAATGCCATCTGTCGCGAGTTGGGCCTGGCGTTTCGGACCGTGCAACGCTTCACCCACGCTGCCACACCCGAGGAGTTGCTGGTCACCCACCGCACCCGGTCGCACAAGCTGGATCGGTTCAAGTCCCATATGCACCAGCGCTGGAACGCCGGGGTCACCGAAGCCAGCGTGCTGCACACCGAGCTAGTCGAGCTGGGATGGACCGGCAGCCTGCGTAGTGTGCAGCGTTACTTGCAGCGATTCCGTGACCCCGACCGCAAGGCGCGCCCGGCGCCGCCCGCGCCGGTCAAGGCCACTCCGCGTCGGGTCACCAGCTGGATCATGACCAACCCCGAACACCTGTCCAGCGATGACCAGGTGCGGTTGAAACAGATCCTGGCCCGCTGCCCGCAGCTGGAGGCCACCGCCGGGCATGTGGCTGCCTTCGCCGCCATGATGAGCCAGCGCACCGGCAAAGATCAGCTACCCCTCTGGCTGGACGCGGTCACCGCCGACGACCTACCCGCTCTGCATTCTCTCGTGGCGGGTCTGCGCCGTGACCTAGACGCGGTCACCAACGGGCTGAGCCTGGACTACAGCTCCGGGCAGGTCGAAGGCAACGTCAACCG
>DATDHI010000232.1:0-4569 GCA_036521655.1 Pseudonocardiaceae bacterium
CGCTGCCCAAGGGTGAGCTGGCCCGCCAGGGCATCCTGCTGCGTTCGGGGCGCACGCAGCGCCGAACCCGCGGCCGCACTCGTGCTCCTGGAGCCCGGATCGTGGGCATGACCAGCATCGACGCCCGACCCGCCGAGGTCACCGACCGAGCCGTTCCCGGCCACTGGGAAGGGGACCGTGCGACGTGGAAAGTCGCACGTGGTGAGTGGTTATACCGTTTGGAGGCTCCATTGGTGAGGGTATAACCCGGTTCAGTGTCAAGTGGGCCGTCCCCGCCTCGGTGTGCGTCATGGGTGACTGTGGGGTGCGAAGCCCGGGGAAGAAGCCGAAGCCGTTCTCGTTCCATCCGAGAATGGCGGGCAAGGGGAAGACCGGACGGGTGAACGTGAGTGAATCTTCGTATGCTTCGTAATCCCAACCCCCGCGCGGTGGGACGTTTCAGCGGGGTAGAGGGCTGGCCGTTGAGAAGCGGCAGGCGCCGGTCATCGAGGTCACGGTGGCCGGGATGACACCGCCGCCCCGGAGTAAAGAAGGCACCCAACCCGGTCGTATCTCACGCGTGTGGAACACGGTAACCCCGACAAAGTCCAGCCTTGCCTGGTTACGGGTTGGTAGGCCGACCGTGAGGGAAGCGGAAGCCTTTGGCGGGATCGGGATGTCCAACAAGCGAATGCCGGTGGGCGAAAGCCAACAGGAAACTGGGAGCAGGCTGTGGGCTACTCCTCCAAGTAGCCAGCTACCGGATAACTGGCCGGATACCGGGCGAGTGCGGTCCGGGCCCGAAAGGGCGCTGACGTGGACAGGTGAGCCTGTGGAAGCGAATAGTCAGACCCGTCGGAACCGAAGGACAAGTTAGATACCTTATGGTGAACGGACCTGGAGACGTTGACCTGGAATGGGATGTCGTTGATTGGCGGCGACATGAGGACAACGTACGGCGGCTACGGCAGCGGATTTTCACGGCGACTCAGGAGGGGGACCTGGCCACGGTCAGGAACCTGCAGAAGTTGATGCTGCGGAGCTGGAGCAACACGCTGACCAGCGTGCGGCAGGCAACGCAGCGCAATACTGGCCGAAAAACGGCTGGGATCGATGGGCAGGTCGCTCTGACCGCGCCAGCCAGGGCGGAGCTGGCGGTGCACGTGCACTGCGAGAGGTCGACCTGGCGACCCCGGCCGGTGAGAAGGGTGTACATACCTAAGGCGGGTAACCGTGCGAAGTTGCGCCCGCTCGGAATTCCGGTGATCGCGGATAGATGCCACCAGGGCAGGGTCCGTGCCGCACTGGAACCAGAGTGGGAGGCCCGGTTCGAACCGAAATCCTACGGTTTTCGTCCGGGCCGCAGCTGCCATGATGCGATCGGTGCGATTTACAACACCTGCAAGGGTTCTCGAGCCAAGCGGGTATGGGCGCTGGATGCGGACCTGGCTGCGGCGTTCGATAAAATCGATCACTCCCGGCTATTAGAGGCACTCGGGTCGTTCCCCGCCAAGGATATGATCCGTGACTGGCTCAAAGCAGGGGTCTTCGAGACAGGGAAAGGATTCGCGCCGACCGAGGAGGGAACTCCACAGGGCGGTGTGATGACTCCTCCAACGCAATGGGCAACTTCTGCTTTGAGGTGTCGCTGAGCTACCGCCGCGCGGAACGGCTGCCGCGTGTCACGGGTGGTGTGTGACATGTCGGGTAGTACGTTAGTGTCATGCCTGGCGGTTCTCGTGCTGGTGGCCGGGAGTACGCCGCGCGGGTCAACGCCGCGGCCGCGCTGCTGGGCTCCGGTGTGTCGGTGTCCGAGGCGGCCCGTGAGCTGGCCGGGCGGTTCGGGTGCTCGCAGCGCCAGGCCCGCCGGTATATCGAGCGTGCCGCCGTGGGTGGGCCGGTGGCAGCGCCGCGGGCGACGGCGGTGTTCACCGTCAAGCTGCCGGTGGCGCTGGTGGCGCGGGTGCGGACGCACGCCGTCGCGTCGGGTTGGACCATCTCCTCGGTGGTCGCCCAGGCGTTGGAGGAGTTTCTGTCGCGGGGCCGTGGAGAGGGTCCGCGCAGGTGAGCGAGCGGGCGGTCGTGAGCGAGTTCGTCTTCGATCGTCATCAGGCGGCGGAATTGTCGGTCGCCTACCGCATCCTGGTCCCCGAACGGCGGCTGCGCATCCGGGCAGCCGGCGAGGAAGCGAGTCCGTCACATGAGCAACGCGGCGATCTATGCCCGGGTGTCCTCGGCCCGGCAGAAGGAGCAGGAGACGATCGGCTCGCAGACCGCGGCGTTGCGCGCGCACGCCGAGCAGCTGGGGCTTGAGGTCCCCGAGCAGTGGATGTTCTGCGATGACGGGCACTCCGGGGCCACTCTGGTGCGCCCGGCCCTGGAGAAGCTGCGGGATCTGGTGGCCCAGGTCCCCGTGGAGATGGTGCTGGTCTACTCCCCGGACCGGCTGGCCCGCAAGTACGCCTATCAGGCGCTGTTGATCGAGGAGTTCGCCAAGGCCGGCAGCAGCGTGATCTTCGTCAAGGGGCCCAGCTCGGAGAGCCCGGAAGACGCGCTGTTGGTGCAGTTTCAGGGCATGATCGCCGAATACGAGCGGGCACAGATCATCGAGCGGACCCGCCGCGGCAAGACCCACCGGGCCCGCCAGGGCACCGTCAATGTGCTGTCCGGGGCACCGTTTGGCTACCGCTACGTGCGCAAAAACGACCATGGCGACGCCCGCTACGACGTGGTAGCTCACGAGGCCGCGATCGTCGCTGAGCTGTTCCGCCGCTACGTCGAGGACGCGGAGTCGATCGCCGAGCTGACCCGCTGGCTGACCAGCACCGCGGTGCCCACCCGAACCGGCAAGCCCCGCTGGGATCGCTCGGTGATCTGGGCCATGCTGCGCAATCCCGCCTACACCGGGCGCGCCTGCTTCGGTAAGACGATGCGCACCGCCGATCAACCTGGCCTCAACCGCACCGCCCGACTGGCCGGGCGATCGACACCCAAGTCCTACTCGGTCACCGACCGACCGCGCGAGGACTGGCTGGAGATCCCGGTGCCCGCGATCGTGGCCGAGGACACCTGGGCGCGCGCCCAGCAACGACTGGCCGACAACAAGCGCTACGCCACCCGCAACACTAAGGTCCCCTCCCTGCTCCAAGGCCTGGCCGCCTGCGCGAGTTGCGGATACGCCTACTACCGCGGCCACACGACCACCACCGCCGGCAACAAGATCTACTACTACCGGTGCCTGGGCTCGGACAACTACCGCTACGAGCACGGCCGCGTCTGCGACAACAAGCCGGTGCGCACCGACTACCTCGACAAACTCGTGTGGGACCACATCAGCGACCTGCTCGCGAATCCGGCGCTGATCCGCGCCGAGATCGACCGGCGTCTGGATCAGTTGCATACCGCCGACCCCACCACCGCCCAACAGCAACGTCTGGCCCAGGCACTGACCACGGCCAGCGCCGCCATCACCCGGATGATCAAGGCCTACCAGGAGGAGCTGATCTCCCTGGACGAGCTGCGCGAGCGCATGCCCGAACTGCGCTCGCGCGAGACCAGCCTGCGCACCCAGCTCGACGCCCTCGCCGCTCAACTCGTCGACCGAGACACCTACCTCAAACTCGCCACCAACCTCGAGGACTTCCTCGCCCGACTGCGCGGCAACACCGCCACCGCCACGGTCCCCGAGCAGCAACGCGTGCTGCGCCTGCTCGTCAAGGATGTCCTCATCGGACCCGAACGCATCCTCATCCGGCACAGCATCCCCACCACCGGCAGCGCACCCACTCCGACCAGGAAGACCGTCGCCGACGGCGACGCCGACGAGGAGCCCTCCCCAAGTTCGCCATTGCGTTGGAGGAGTCAGCACCCCTCCCCGGCTACCGTCCTGCGCATGCTCCGCGACCACGACCAGGCCACCGAACTGACATCGGCCAAGGGCTGATCCCCCTCCACCAGCCCCGACCAGCAGCGATGCGGGCTCACGGCCCCTTTCTGCCGTATTCCGGTCCCACCCGATGAGTCCCGCGGGTTCAGGCGATCTGAAGGTTCGTCGACGGGAACCCAAGGGTCGGTCGGTGTCAGGACCGAGGTGGATCCTTGGGTTCGTGGTCGCGGCCGGTGTTCGTCCGGGACGCCGCAGTCGGGACGACACGGCCTCGGCGGCGGGGAGTGCCGGCTGTGGGCCTCCGCCGGGGAAAAGCGGGCCTGGACGAGGGAGGGCGTTGGCTCATGCGCATCCCGCCGTTCAGGAATGCGATTGTTTCCATCAGCAAGATGGTGATTGTTCAGGAATCGCGAATCTCTCTCATTAGCGGCTCGGGTGCCCGCAACGCCGGGAAACGCCCTGGCCAGCGCCGTGACGGCCGCCTGGATGCACGCCACGACTCCCGCGAACTCACGGGATGTCCCACAACCGACCCGAACGTGCAGCTTGCCGAACCGGCCCAGCTCCCACTTCACGTCGGCCAGATCGAGATTGCAGGCCTCGTTGACGCGCAGCCCGACCTGCGCCATCAGCTTCGCGGCAACGTAGTTGCGGGCACCCGAGCCGCTAATGAGAGAGATTCGCAATTCCTGAACAATCACCAT
>DATDHI010000233.1:0-14620 GCA_036521655.1 Pseudonocardiaceae bacterium
TGACCGGAAAGCTGCGCCCGCACGCGGTGCAGGTCAACGCGTCGGCCTCCGGGTCAGCAGCGGTGCCGCAGTACAGCTCGGCGTGCGCCGGGCACGGGCAGGCCAGGATCTCCATCAGCTGAGGATCCAACTCCACGGCCATCGTCGTCCTCCCTCTCAGCTGGTGGGTTGGTAGCTCTTCAAGGCCACCTCACCCACTGGTGATAGTCCTTGAAGAGCTACCAACTGCGCGTACCAGTGCTAGCACCTCGTCGCGCAGGGCCTCGACCGCAGGGGGGTCAGGCGCCTCGACGTTGAGCCGCAGCAGGGGCTCGGTGTTCGACGGCCGCAGGTTGAACCAGGAGCCCCCGGGCAACCGCACGGTGAGCCCATCGAGCTCATCGAGCTGCGCACCATCGCGCCGGGCGAACTGCTCCCGCACCATCGCCATCCTGCCCTGCTGGTCGTCGACCGTGGAGTTGATCTCGCCGGACGCCGCATAGCGGGTGAACTCCGCCATTAGCGCCGACAACGGGCGCTGCTGCTGACCCAGTGCGGCGAGCACATGCAGCGCGGCGAGCATCCCGGAATCGGCCCGCCAGAAACCTCGGAAATAGTAGTGAGCGGAGTGCTCGCCGCCGAAGATCGCCGCCGTCTCGGCCATCCGCTGCTTGATGAAGGAGTGGCCGACCCGGGTGCGAACCGGCCGCCCGCCGTGCTCAGCGACGATCTCCGGCACTGCCTGCGAGGTGATCAAGTTGTAGATCACCGCGGCACCGGGCTCGGTGGCCAGCTCCCGGGTGGCGATCAGAGCGGTGATAGCGCTGGGGCTCACCGGCTCGCCGCGCTCGTCGATCACGAAGCAGCGGTCCGCGTCACCGTCGAAGGCGAGACCGAGATCGGCGCCGTGCTCGCGCACCGCCGCCTGCAGGGCCACCAGGTTCGCCGGGTCCATCGGGTTGGCCTCGTGATTCGGGAAGCTGCCGTCCAGTTCGAAGTACAGCGGGACGACGTGCAGCGGCAGGCCCTCGACTACCGAGGGCACGGTGTAACCACCCATCCCATTGGCGGCGTCCACGACGACCCGCAGCGGCCGGATCCCGGACAGGTCCACCAGGGACCGCAGGTAGGCGGCGTAGTCGGCGAGCATGTGACGCTCGGTGACGCTGCCACCGCCCGGTCCCGGCTCGATCCCACGTTCGAGCGCGACCCGGATCTCATCCAGCCCGCTGTCCTGGCCGACCGGCACGGCACCGGCCCGGCAGAGTTTGATGCCGTTGTACCGGGCCGGATTGTGGCTTGCGGTGAACATCGCGCCCGGCAGTGCGAGCTGCCCAGAGGCAAAGTAGAGCATGTCGGTGCTGGCCAGCCCGATGAAGACGACATCGAGACCGCGGCCGGTCACGCCCTCAGCGAACGCGCCCGCCAGGCGAGGCGAGGAGTCCCGCATGTCGTGCGCGACGACCACCGCTTCGGGGCCCTCCGAACCGTCGGCGCAGCCGAGATCGGCGAAAGCCGCCCCTATGTCCCGCACCACCCCATCGTCAAGCTGCTCACCAACGACACCCCGGATGTCGTACGCCTTCACGATCGCGGACACTGCTCTCCTCACGTCCGAGACGTTATCCCGCGGGCTCAGCGGGGGAATTTGGGTACCAGTTACCCCGCTGAGCCCGCTGAATGCGCAAGGGGGTCAGGGGTCCGGGAGGGCTCGGAGGTGACCGCGGCGGCCGGTGCCCGAACCGGGCGAGGCGGGGGCGATCGGGCGGTCTGGGCGGCCGGCCTCCCGCACAGCCTCGGCCAGCGCGGTGAGGTCGTCCGCCGAGGGATCCGGTTCGGCGAATTCGCCCTCGTGACGCACCACATCCCAGCCCCGCGGAGCGGTCAGGCGCAGCGCGTGCCGCTCGCACAGGTCGTAGGAGTGGGGCTCCAGATAGGTCGCCAACGGGCCGACCACTGCCGTGGAATCGGCATAGACGAAGGTCAGCGTGGCTACCGCTGGGTTGATGCACCCAGTCCTCGAGCACCGCCGCACGCTGCGCACGGCCGCGACGATAACGCGCCAGGCCCGCGCGACGCCACAGGCGCGCCCAGCCTCTCCACTTCAGGGGGGCAGGACTGCGGTGAATGGGTCACCAGGCCCACGCACCGGGCGTAGTCTCGACCAATGACGGCGACCCAGTCGACCCGATCGCGCCTGCGACGACGCCGGGACCGGCGCGGTCGTGGGATGCGAGGGCTGCTGTTTCCCCCCACAATGCCCGCGGCCCGCAGCCGCTCGGAACGGTTCGACGCGATCGTGCTGGACGCCCTGGAGCCGATCGACCAACGCTGGCACGCCGAGCTCGAACAGCTCGACGTCGCCGTCGACGAGGTGCCTGCGGTTGTCGATTGCAATCCGGACACGGTCAGGTGGGGCAGCGACGTGGTCGAGGACGGGAAAGTTCCGCTGGCCCGGCTGGTCCCGGCCGGCATGGACCGGGCCGGCGCTCCCACGCGGGCCCGTATCGTGCTGTACCGATGGCCGTTGGAGTTCCGAGCGCATGATGGGGTAGATCTATCCGACCTCGTGCATGAGGTGCTTGTCGAGCAGGTCGCGAACTACCTGGGCCTCGAACCGGACGACATCGACGGCCCGACCGCCGGAGGCTGACTGACCATATGCGGCTGGCAACGGGCTAGCTGTCGCGGCGGCGGCGGGCCGGCAGCGCGGTGCCCGCCACCAGCAGGAGCACCGCGCCCTCGGTGAGCAGCAGGGCGGTCCGGGCGACATCCGACCGGTCCACCCGTACCTCGGCCGCACTCCCGCCAACCGAGACCGATACCTGGTGCCCCCAACCTCGAACCACCGGCACGGGGTGGCCGTTGACGCTGGCCCGCCAGCCTGGTTCGTCGTTGGCGGCAACCACCAGCAACCTGTCCTCCGCGCCGGGCGCGACCTGCACAGCCACCTGAGGCGGTGCAGCGGGCGCCAGAACTCCACTGACCCCGGGCTCGATGGGTGGAGCCGCGCCGCTACGCGCCTGCTCGGCCAACGCGGGCCCGAGCAGCTCGGCTCCCGGGACCGGCCGGATCACCCGCAGCACCGGCCTGCCGTCCGCTGTGGGAGGCGCAGGACGGGCCAGCGATCCGGCCGCGGCCAGGGCTCGGGCGCCCTGCACCGCGGTGGGGAGCACCACGAACTGCACTCCATTGGCGGCCACGTCGGCGATTGCGGCCGACGTCTCACCCGGTTGCCCGGCTCGTAGCGCCGCGGCCACCCGGTCCAGCCGGGCGCCGGTGGCGCGCAGCGGGGCGATGTCGTCGTCGCCGAAGCGCGCGGTCCTGGATCTGGTCAGCCGTACCGGCTCGCCCTCGGCGCCGACCACCAGTACGGCCGTGCCGGCCCGGGCCACCTCGGCGGCCAGCGACGGGGCCAGCGCGGGCAGTCCCGGCGGCGGTCCAGCGGTGAGGGGACCGCCGGCACCGATGACCACAGCCGCCGCGGAGAGCATCGCTATCCCGACCCACGGGCTGACGGCTGCCATCTCCCCGCCCCACCGCGGGGCAGACAACGCCTTGCTCCACCGCTGGCTGCCCCACCACGGAACCGGCCCTCCGGTGCGACAAGCCAGCAGCACCATCCACAGCAACCCACATCCGACGAACAGCAGCGCCCCCCCGGAGAACCCCGGCCGAGGGTCACCGCCCACCAGCGGCCGCATCGGATGGGTGATCAGCACGGCAACCGCTGCGGCACCGATCAGCACCAGCCCCAGACCCGACGCCATCGCCCAGGACGGCCGGGCGACCAGCGCAATCACTGCGGCGGCCACCAGTACCACGCCCACCCACGGCGCGGCGCCCGCTCCACCGGGGTCCAGAGCGACCAACCGCAACCAGCCGGGCAGCTGCTCGGGCACCACCGCACCCACCCCGTGTGCCAGCACCTCAGGGCGTTGGATCACCACCGCCGGCCACGGCACCAGCAGCCCCAGCGGCAGTAACACCACCGCGAACAGCCCGACCGCGCGGCGTAACGCCGGCACCCGCGGAGCCGGGACCACGACGAAGCCGATGAGCACCACCGCCAGCACCATCAGGTGCAGCAGCGGGGCGAACGCGCCGATCACCGCCAGCCCCAGCGCGGTCGCCGCCGCCGTGGGGAGCCAACCACCGGAGCGACCGGCCGTCCCACCGCGCAGCACCGCGGCGACACCGGCCAGCACCAGGGGCAGCAGCACGTATGCGATCACCACGTCCAGCCGGCCCTGCGCAAGCCCGGCGATGGCCGGCGGGAGCACCGCGTACCCGGCGGCGGCCAATGCTCGACGCTCGCGGGTCACCGGCAGGGCGCGGGTGGCCCGGTACGCGGAGAGGGCGGCCAACGGCAGTGCGGCCAGTAACAGCAGTGAGACCGCAGCCGCCGGCGACCCCACCGGTAGGCCGAGCACGCCCAGCACTGCCAGCGCGGCCGGAGCCGGCGCCGCGCTCCCGCCACCGACCGGGTGCCACGATGCCAGGTAGGACGACCAGGTGGCACCCAGGCTCTCCATCGGGAGCAGCCGACCCCCGGCCAGGTCCAGCCCCAGCCGATGGCGGTTGACCAGCACAGCGAGCACTGTCATGGCGGCCACCAGCAGCGCGGGCGGAGAGAGCAAGAGCCACCGGAGGCGGGTGCCAATCCCGACGTCCACCAACGGCAGGAGGCTGGTGTCGGAACCCGCGCCGGCGTCCTGAGCCGCGTCGGTGCCGGGCTTCCGGCGCATCGGCGAAGGCCGGGGGCGGTCCCGCGGTGCGGAAGTAGCCGCGCCCGAGCCGCCCCCGGCCGGCACCGCTGCCACGGCTGTGCCGGACCCACGGGGGCCTTCCGCAGGGCGGGCGTTGTCGTCGCCAGCGGGTGGCTCAGCAGTGCCGGACACGCAGACCCCTCCCTGTCCATCCCCGTTGGTGGGGGCACACCGTACGTCTTTGGGTCACCGGCGCGGACGCCGGGCGGTACAGCCGACCTCAGACCACCCGGCGCTTGAGCCGGCGGCGCTCCCGCTCTGACAGCCCACCCCAAATACCGAACCGCTCATCGAATGCCAGCGCATACTCCAGGCACTCAGCCCGGACCTCACAGCCCGCACAGATCCGCTTCGCTTCCCTGGTGGAGCCACCCTTCTCGGGGAAGAACGCCTCGGGATCGGTCTGGGCGCACAGCGCCCGCTCCTGCCACTCTGGCGGGTCGGGTTCGTCAAACAGGCCAAGGAACACCTCGGCATCGGGTACTGGAGCCCACCGGCGTGACTGCCCCTCCTCGCTGCTGCCGTTGTCCATCTCGGCCATCTCGTCCATGGCGATCCGCCTCCTCGCCATAGGGTTCCTCCCCAGTTCGCAGGCTCCCCGGGCTGTAGGGAAGAGAATAACAAGGATGTGATTACACCTGTGTCATCGGGGGCGCAAGCCCGGGAACCCATCCGGGGACCCTCCCCCGGCGTGTCGCAGTTGACGCACATCCCTCGGGCGCTCTGCTGCTGGCGCAGCCACCGTTGACCGACCTGACGGATCTCGGCAAGATCAGTCCAGCCAGACGGCGGGGCCGGGACAGACGTCGGTCACGTCGAGTTCACGGCACCGGCCGGCCTGGACACCGAAACGGGCTCCGCCGCCTGCTCGGACGCCTACACCCAAAAGCTCGCCTCGCTCATCGCCGCCATCGAATGCGCTGACCCGGCACGTGCCTCGTTACTCGCAGTGTGGCACGACTCCCAGGAAAACCCGAACAGGAGATATTCCGCATACCCCAGGGCCTATATGGACAAGCCTTCGACCGAGGCGATCACCGCCAATCAAACCGCCGATCTGCCCGAAGGTGCGGCTAAGACCGTTCAAGAGGCTGTCAGACGCTGCTAGACTAGACTAAGTCGACGTTGGAGCGAGGTGGGTCGATGACAGTCAATGTGAACATCCATGAGGCCAAGACGCACCTTTCCCGCCTGCTGGAGCACGTGGCCAACGGCGAGCGGGTCATCATTTCCAAGGCCGGGCAACCCGTCGCGGACCTCGTTCCGCATCAGCGGACGCCCGTGGTGTTCGGAGGTCTGCATGGTGAATTGAGCTACCACCCGAGCGACGGGCCGGATGACCCGGGCGCTGCCGTGGTGTTCGGAGGTCTGCATGGTGAATTGAGCTACTCCGACGACTCGTTCGCCGACCCTGACCCGGACATCCAACGTCTGTTCTACGGCGACGATGTTGCTGCTCCTTGACAGCCAGGCGGCACTCTGGGTGCTCGACGACAGCCCTCGACTCGGACCACATGCCCGGCGGATCATCGCGTCGGCCATGACGGTTCACGTCTCGGCGGCCACCGTCTGGGAGCTGACCATCAAGGCGATGCTCGGCAAGCTGTCCATTCCGGACAAGCTCGCGTCCCGGGCTCGCCGAGCAAGGTCTGGTCCTGCTGAGTGTCACGGCGGAGCACGCTGAAAGCATTCGCGAGTTCCGTGTAGCGCGGAGCTCCCACCCCACCCGGCGGATGGGCTGCACGGGTAGTGGGCGACAGTGGGCCTGTGCGTGCCACCGGCTTGGCCCCCAGCCCGCTGTTTCTGCTGCTGGTCGCGGCAACGGTGGCTGGCGGCGCGCTGGCGGCGCTGACCACCGGGGCAGCTCGCACCGGGGGCATCGTGCTCCTGGTGCTCGGCGGGTGGACGGTTTCGCTATGCCTGCACGAGTTCGCGCACGCGTTGACGGCCTACTGGGGCGGCGACCGCTCGGTGCACGCCAAGGGTTACCTGACCCTCGACATCCGGCGCTACACCGACCCGGTGATGTCCCTGCTGTTGCCATTGTTGCTGCTGGCCTACGGCGGGATCCCGCTGCCCGGTGGCGCCGTCTGGATCGACCGCACCGCGCTGCGGTCCCGGGCCGTCTCCTCGGCAGTATCGCTGGCCGGCCCGCTGACCAACCTGGCGCTGGGGGTCCTGCTCATCGCTGTGGTCGACGTCGGCGGGCTCCCGGACGGGCTCACCGTGGGGCTGTCGTACCTGGCCCTGGTGCAGGTGCTCGCGTTCGTGCTCAACATCCTGCCGGTGCCGGGCTTGGACGGCTTCGGCGTGCTGGAGCCCTATCTGCCGGTCCAGGTGCGCCAGTTCGCCAGCAGGGTCAGCATGTACGTCATCCTGGGGCTCTTCGTACTGATCATCAGCGTGCCTGCGTTGGGGACTGCACTGTTCCGGGCCGGCTTCGCGGTCTTCGCAGCATTCGGTGGCGACCCGCTAGCAGCGGCCACCGGCTGGCAAGAGTTCCAGTTCTGGCGCTGACGGGTTACCGGCACCTGCATTAACGTCTGAGGCTCAGGGTACCGGCCGGGGGACAGCGAGGACCTGGGAATGGGCGCAACAGCTCGACTGGACGACCTCCAACAGCGCCATACCTGGTTGGGCTTCCCGGTGGCGGTGATCTACAAGTACGTCGACGATCAGGGCGGCTACCTCGCCGCTCTGCTCACCTACTACGGTTTCATCGCGCTGTTCCCCCTGCTGCTGTTGCTGGTCAGCGTGCTGGGCTTCGTGCTGCAGGACAACCAGGACCTGCAGCAGGCGCTACTCGGCTCGGCGTTTGAGCAAATCCCGATCCTCGGCCCCCAACTGCAGCAGAGCATCAGCTCGATCCAGGGCAGTACCACAGGTGTCGTCATCGGTATCCTCGGCGCCGTCTACGGCGTGCTGGGTGCTTCGGTGGCCATCCAGGCCGCGTTGAATCGGGTCTGGGCGGTGCCATACTTCGCCCGCCCGGACCCAGTGGTGTCCCGGCTACGCGGTCTGGTGCTGTTCGTCCTGCTCGGGGCAGTTCTCCTGACGACCACCGCGCTGTCCGTGGTTGCATCGATGGCTACCGGCTACGGCCCCCGGATCGACACCGGTGTACGCATCGCCGCGTTCGTTGTCGCGATGGCCGCCAACGCGGGAGCATTCCTGATCGGGTTTCGGGTGCTGACCGCCCGCGACATAGCGCTGGCCGATCTGATTCCTGGAGCGGTCTGTGCCGCTGTCGGCGTCCAGGTGCTGCAGACTGCGGGCACATTCCTGGTCGGGCGCACGCTCACCCGCATGTCGGCGATCTATGGCGTGTTCGCGGTGGTGCTCGGTTTGCTGGCCTGGCTGTACCTGCAGTCGGTCGTGGTGGTATTCAGCGCCGAGATCAACGCGGTGCGGGCGCGACGGCTATGGCCTCGTAGCCTGCTCGCCGGCATCGTCGCCGACGCCGCACTCACCCCCGCCGACGAGGCTGCCTACCGTTCCTACATCCGCACCGCCCGCTTCACACCGCTCACGCAGGTACACACCACGTTCGATCAGCCGCCGCCGAAGAACGACGAATCCTGATCAACTGCCCAACGTCGGGAGCGTAGCGTCGGCGATCGTGAAGGTCGTGGTGCTGGTCGGCGGCGTCGGTGGCGCCCGGTTCCTGCTCGGGGTCAAGGCCGCGCTCGGCCTGGCAGCGGGCACCGGCGAGCACCAGGTCACCGCGGTGGTCAACACCGGCGACGACATCTGGCTGCACGGGCTGCGGATCTGCCCGGATCTGGATACCTGCATGTACACCCTCGGCGGCGGTATCGACACCGAGCGCGGCTGGGGGCGGGCCGGTGAGACGTGGGCAGTCAAGGCTGAGCTGGCACGCTACGGCGCCGATCCGGACTGGTTCGGGATGGGCGACCGCGACCTGGCTACTCACCTGGTGCGTACCCGCATGCTGCGGGCGGGCTACCCGCTGTCGGCGGTCACCGCGGCGCTATGCGATCGGTGGCGCCCCGGGGTGTGCCTGCTGCCGGCCACCGACGATCGCTGCGAGACGCACGTCGTGGTGACCGACGCCGAGGGCCGTCGCGCGATGCACTTCCAGGAGTGGTGGATCCGGCACCGCGCGGCGCTCCCAGCCTGCGCGTTCGTCCCTGTGGGCGCCGATGACGCCGAACCGGCCGACGGGGTGCTGGCGGCGATCGCCGGAGCGGACGCCGTGCTGCTGGCGCCATCCAATCCGGTGGTCTCGATCGGCAGCATGCTGGCGATACCAGCGATCCGGCAGGGGCTGCGCGCCGCGCCCGCCCGGGTGATCGGGCTGTCGCCCATCGTCGGGGGCCGCCCGGTGCGCGGGATGGCCGACGCCTGCCTGGCCGCCATCGGGGTGCCGTGCGAGGCCGGCGCGGTCGGCCGGCACTACGGGGCCCGCTCGGCCGGCGGAATTCTGGACGGCTGGCTGGTGCACACCGGAGACCACGCGACGGTACCCGGGGTCGAGGTCAGGGAGATCCCGTTGCTGATGTCCGATGTGGACGCCACCACGGCGATGGCCAGGGCGGCTGTGGACCTCGCCGGGCTGGCGACATGACCAGCGACCACGCCGCCCCGGGTGAGGTCCGGATCCTGCCGGTCCGGGGGCTGCCGGAGTTCCGGCCGGGCGACGACCTGGTCGCCGCGCTGGTCACCGCCGCGCCGTGGCTGGCCGCCGGCGACGTCGTCGTCGTCACCAGCAAGGTGGTGTCCAAGGTGGAGGGCCGGCTGGTCACCGTGCCGGCCGACCCGCCGGCCAGGGACGCCGCCCGCCGCAAGCTCGTCGACGCCGAGGCGCTGCGGGTGCTCGCCCGCCGCGGCCGCACCCTGATCACGGTGAAC
Source organism: Pseudonocardiaceae bacterium (assembly GCA_036521655.1). Lineage (GTDB taxonomy): Bacteria > Actinomycetota > Actinomycetes > Mycobacteriales > Pseudonocardiaceae. The sequence continues at coordinate 9,621 of DATDHI010000233.1, forward strand.
GCGCTGGGAGTGGTGCAAGCCGCATCGGGCGTAGATGTGTCCAACGTGGAGCCCGACCAGATCGCGCTACTGCCCACCGACCCGGACGCCAGCGCCGTGCGGCTGCGCGCCGGGCTGGCTGCAGCGCTGGACGTCGAGGTGGCCGTGGTGATCACCGACACGATGGGCCGGGCGTGGCGGGTCGGGCAGACCGACGCCGCGATCGGGGTCGCCGGGCTGGCCGTGCTGCGCCGCTACGCGGGAACCGTCGACCGGTACGGCAACGAGCTCGCCACCACCGAGGTAGCCGTCGCTGACGAGGTCGCGGCGGCCGCTGACCTGGTCAAAGGCAAGCTGGCCGGGGTGCCGGTGGCGGTGCTGCGCGGGTTGCCCCGCGACGACGACAGCAGCACCGCAGCGGATCTGATCCGCCCCGTGGCCGACGACCTGTTCCGGCTGGGCACCGACGTGGCGATCGACCAGGGTCGGGCGCTCGGCCGCGCTGAGGCGGTGCTGCTGCGCCGGTCGGTGCGCTCGTTCCTGGCCGAGCCGGTGGACTCCGAGGCGCTGCGCCGCGCGGTGGGGGTGGCGCTGACCGCACCGGCACCGCACCACACCCGGCCGCTGCGTTTCGTCTGGTTGGCCGACGCGGCGGTCCGGCGGCGGCTGCTCGACGCGATGGCCCAGGCGTGGCGCGCCGACCTGCGCGGCGACGGGTTGACCGAGGAGCACGCCGAACGCCGGGTGCGGCGCGGAAACCTGCTGCGCGAGGCGCCGGAGGTGCTGGTGCCGGTCGCGGTGCCCGACGGCGCGCACGCCTATCCCGACGCGCGCCGCCAAGCCGCCGAGGAGACGATGTTCACCGTCGCAGCCGGTGCCGCCGTGCAGGGCCTGCTGGTGGCGCTGGCCGCCGAGGGCCTGGGCTCGTGCTGGATAAGCTCGACACTGTTCTGCCCGGACCTGGTCCGCACCGAACTCGCGCTGCCGGCGGGCTGGCGGCCACTCGGTGCCGTCGCCATCGGCCACCCTGTTGAACCGCTCAAACCGCGCCCCACGCGCGATCCCGACGATGGATTGGTGCTTCGATGACCTCTGCGCTCACCACGGTTCCCAACGCTGCCGTGCACGCCGACGCGGTGCGGCAGCTGTCCAGCTGGGAGCCTGGCGATCCCGGGCAGCAGGCGCTGCGGCACGCTTTCCTCGGGTTCCTCGCCACTCGCCCGGACGCCTGCGCCCGGTCCTGCGTGCCCGGCCACGTCACCGCCTCGGCCGTGGTCCTCTCCCACGACGGCAAGCACGTGCTGCTGACCCTGCACCCCCGGGTCAAGCGCTGGGTACAGCTCGGCGGGCACTGCGAAGAGGGCGACACCGGGCTGGCCGCGGCAGCGTTGCGGGAGGCGACCGAGGAGTCCGGCATCACCGGCCTGGAGATCGACCCCAGGCCGCTGCACCTGGACGTGCACCCGATCACCTGCTCGCTGGGCTTGCCCACCCGGCACTTCGACGTGCGATTCCTGTTGCGCGCCCCCGCGAACGCAATCCCGGTACGCAGCCCCGAGTCGCTCGCCCTAGCCTGGCGCCCAGCAGATGCCCTCCCCTCCGAACTCGCCGCCGCGCTGGCTGGTCACCGCCATTCGGAGCCGAATGGCGGTCCGCCAGCGATCAACTCGGGAGGTTAGGGACTGCTTCGACTAGGCTGACCATGCCGGTACTCGGGACGATGCGGGTCAGTCGGAGGGCGGCGCGGCTAAATAGTGTGCGGTATTCCGCCTCGGTGCGCTGGCGACCACCTGAGGTCATCACCAGCATCTCCAAATCGAGCAATTTTCCCATCGAGGGCTGGCGGCCCTCGGGCAGCACGAGCTCGGCCAGTAGCAAGCACGCGGTGTCGGCCATCGCGGCCCGACACGTGCGCAGAATTTCCACTGCGTTATCGTCGTCCCAGTCGTGGATGATGTTGCTCAGCAGGTAGGCATCGCATCCGTCCGGTACCGAGTCGAAGAAGTCCCCGCTCACGACTTTGCAGCGATCGACAGCCCCGGCCCCGGAAATCTCATCGTCGGCACCGGCCACCACTGCCGGTAGGTCGAACAGCACTCCTTGAAGGTGCGGGTTAGCGGCCAGAATCGCGGCGAGCAGACCGCCACGCCCACCCCCAACGTCCACTATCGTGCCGAAACGGGTGAAATCGTACGCTTGCACGATGCTGACCGTCTCGCTCGTAGATACCGAGTGCATGGCCGCATCGAAAATCGCCGCATCCTCGGGATGCTCCGCCAAGTAGTCGAAGACCTTCGTGCCGTGGACCCGGTCGAACGCCGAATCCCCGGTCTGGACAGTCTCGCACAGATCAGTCCACGGGTAACGGTGGAATGGCATCCCGACCATCGTCGCCCAATCCCGCAGGGAACCTGGGACGTCACTGCACAGCAGCTCACTGACGGGGGTGAGGGCGAACCGGTGATTCTCCAGCTCCACGACAACTCCCACATCGCCCAGCGCTCGCAGCAGCCGGTACAACGCCGGGCCATGGGCGCCTACCTGCTTCGCGATCTCTTCGGCATCCTGCGGGCCGGCCGCCAGCGCGTCCGCGACGCCGAGCCTGGCGAACACGCTGACCGCCTGGGAGACGAGAGCGCCCATGGTCAGTTGAAGCACGACGGCCGCAGGTGGTGGCTCCGTTGGTGAGCCCACCGAGACCGGTGTCTGGTCAGCTGTCATGTTGACCTCCGAAGTCTGCTCGCGACTGCAACGATGCTTACCCGATCTTCATATGGGGGACCCGAAACTCACGGTAGTGCCGAAGCCAGTCACCGGGAAGGCTGTCCCTGCCGTGATCGACCACGATCCGACCTCGCTCTACCAGCTGCGGGACGGCATCTACGCCCCAGACTTGCTGGTCGTGGCGGTCGCCGACGTCGACCTGTTCACCTGGCTGGCCCAGCGAGGCCGCGCGGCTGCCCACCAGTCACGCGCGACGTCCGCACCCAGCGTCGAGCCTCGCAACCGGGCTGTGGTGACTGATAGGTAGGCAGGCTCTGCACATACCTCTGCAAGAACCAGTGCAAGTGCCGATGCATGAACGTAGGCTCATGATGGGCCTCACGCTGGGGCCCGACACGAAGACCCGGCGGTCGGAGTACCCACCTGCGGTGTACCGAGTCGAGGTCGCCCACCAGCGCCTCGCCGGGGCTTCGACCGGCAGAAACCTCTGCCGGCGCACGTCAGAATTTGATCGGAATCGATAGGAGCGGTCCAGATGCAGCAGATCAACAAAGATGTGACAGCGTCGTTACTCCGGGGGGTCAGCTGGCGAAAAAGCCAGCACAGCAACCCCTGCGGCAACTGCGTCGAGCTGGCTGAGCTTGCCGACGGGCGGATCGCCGTCCGTAACTCCCGGTACCCGAGCGGTCCGGCGCTGATCTACAGCCGCGCCGAGATGGCCGCGTTCATCGCGGCCACTAAGGGGCGCACTCTCGACTAGGCCGAGAACAGACAGACCTCATCGGCCTACCCGCGATCCCGGGCAGGATCGCATTATCTCAGGAGGCACACCTGCCCGGGATAAGGGAAGCATGTTGAAAGTCACTCACGCAGCGACGGGGCGACGCCCTCTCGTCGTCGGCGCCAGCAGCTCGCGGGCTCCGGCAGCGGGCAGATCCGCGGTGCACCACCTCGGTGCGCACGACCTGGACGGTAGGCAGGTAGCCTGCCACGCTCCTGGCAGGTTCCCGCTCGTTCACCTGTACGTGCATTGGCCTTGCCAGATTATGGTGTTAGCGTCTACAAGTGCAGGTGCACGTGCGTTCGCGCTAAGCTCACGTGCACTTGCCTCTAACTCAGAGTGAGGCAAGCGATGTCGAGATCGGTTCGCAGCAGCCCGCCCGCGGCGGCGCCACCGCAGATGTGACTGGGCGAGCATGAGCTGCGCTGCGGTGCTGGCCGCCCGCTACCGACCAGTCCGTGCCATGCGCGGGGCGGTCGGCGCGCTCTGCGGGGCGCTGCTGTCCCGCCAGAAGCTGGAGACCTTCAAACTCGGTCAGGGTATGCCGTGCTCACTGTGTGTGCTGCAGCGCGCTGCCCCAACCCAGGTCCAGACGACCGAAATGCCCACCGTAGCCGGAGTGCCGCAGCAGGGGAGGCGGGCGACTCCGGAGGAAGCCGCCTACCGCAAGGCGGGCTGGCCGGTGCGCCGGCAGGGCAGCCAGGTGGTGCTGCCGCTGGGACAATGCGCCACGGCACGGATCGTGCCAGCGGATCTGGCCGAGGTGATCACGCAGATCTTGACCGCCCTTGCTCGTCCGGTTCCGGTCCTGGAACACCCCGGCGCCCCAGGGTGTTGCGTGCTCATCGCGGGTGAGCCCTTCAGCGGGCCGCTACCGTGGCCCGCACAGGCGCAGGTGGTTACCGGGATGCTGGTGCTGCCACCGAGCCAGACCCCGCATGGGCCGGTGCGCTGGCACCGCCAAGCTCCAATCCGTCCGCTGGCCAACTGCCGGGAGATCGACGTCTTTGCGGCGGCGCGCACTGCCGGGAAGGCCGCTTAGGCCAGCTGCTCTCCCCGGCGGCCGCCTTCGGCCAGACCCAGCACACGCAGCGCAGGCGTAGGATGGAGACAACCCCCATCGGCGTATCCCCGGGGTCGGGGCAGGTGGCATCATCTCATTAGTTACGGTTGCCCGGGATAAGGGGAAATAGTCTTGAGAGCCACTCAGCCGGCCCGGGACGGCCATGTCCCGGGCCGGATAATCGGCAGCCCGACCGTGCTGCGCATGGCGTTGGGCATGCAACTACGCCGGCTCCGCGAGGCGGGCGGGATCACCCGCGAAGCCGCTGGAGACGCGATCCGCGGCTCGCACACCAAGATCAGCCGTGTTGAGCTCGGGCGGGTCGGCTTCAAGGCACGCGACGTCGCTGACCTGCTCACCCTCTACGGCATCACCGATCACCAGGAGCGAGCAACGTTCCTCGCGATGGCTCAGCGCGCCAACCAGCCCGGTTGGTGGCACCGTTACGGCGAC
>DATDHI010000234.1:0-2960 GCA_036521655.1 Pseudonocardiaceae bacterium
TGGACAAATCCGACGCCGAGCAGATCCGGGCCAACGCGCCGCACTGGGCCGGCGTGGTGTCTCCCGAGATGCCCTTCGAGACACTCGCGCACCACGCTGTCGACTTCTGGCTCTGCGGGGAGGACCTCCCGCTGCCCGACAGCCGGGTCACCCTCGACCGCGACGGCGGCATCCACCTCGCTCTCGACGAGAAGAACAACATCGAAGGCCTCAAACGCTTGCGCCACCAACTGCAGAAAAGGCTCAGCGACCTGGGCATGCAGGAGCAGCACCTGATGCACCACAGCATCTACATGCACAAGGGCATGCCGATCGGTGCGACCGCGCACCAGGCCGGCACGGTGCGGTTCGGCACCGACCCGCAGAGCTCGGCCCTGGACGTGGCTTGCAAGGCCCACGACCTGGACAACCTCTACGTCGTCGACACCAGCTTCTTCCCGAGCATCGGGGCGGTGAACCCCTCGCTCACCGCCATCGCCAACGCGCTGCGCGTCGGCGACCACATCCTCGAACGGCTCGCTGACTAAACATGGAGTAATCATGGCTGCGGAACAGGTGGACGCGCTGGTCATCTTCGGTGCGACCGGTGACCTGGCCAAGCTGGAGACGTTCCCGGCTCTGGTTGGGCTGGTCGACCGCGGGGTGCTCGACGTCCCGGTGATCGGGGTGGCCAAGAGCGGCTGGGGGCTCGACCAGTTCCGGGACTACGCCGCGGCGTCGTTGCGGCTCAACGGGATGGACCCGGCCAGCCCGGCCGCCACGACCATGCTCAGCCTGCTGCGCTACGTCGACGGCGACCTCGATGACGACGCCACCTACCGCGCGATGTCGCAGGAGATGGGAAGCGGCACCCGCGCGCTGTTCTATCTGGAGGTTCCCCCGCCGCTGTTCGGGCGGATCGCTCAGGGCATCTCAACCGTCGGTCGGGCTCAGGGCGCCCGGGTGATGGTGGAGAAGCCTTTCGGCACCGACCTGACCAGCGCCCAGCAACTCAACCAGACCATGCACGAGTTCTTCGGAGAGGACGCCATCTACCGGGTGGACCACTGGCTCGGCCTGGACCCGTTGAACAACGTGCTCGTGGCCCGGTTTGCCAACTCGATCTTGGAGCCGCTGCTCAACAACCACCATGTCGAGAGCATCCAGATCACCATGGCCGAAGCGTTCGACGTCGCCGACCGGGGCCGGTTCTACGACCACACCGGCGCGATTCGCGACGTGGTCCAGAACCACATGCTGCAGGTCCTGGCCAGTGTGATTGCCGACCCGCCGACCGGGGACAGTGTCCAGTCGTGGCTGGACGCCAAGGCCGCGGTGGTCTGCGCGATACGGCCACTGACCGCCGACGATGTCGTCCGCGGGCAGTACGAGGGCTACCTCGACGTGGACGGCGTCGACCCGAAGTCGACCACGGAGAGCTACGTCGCCGTCCGGCTCGGAGTCGACTCGTGGCGGTGGGCGGGCGTCCCGATGCTGATCCGGGCGGGCAAGACCATGCCGGTGACAGCGAGCGAGGTCACCATCCGGTTCCGCCGCCCGCCGCATGACATCTTCGGCATCGACGACCTGTCGATCACCAACGCGCTGCGGTTCCGGATCTGGCCCTCGGCCCAGATCGTGCTCAGCCTGGCCGGCAAGAAGCCCGGCGGCGGGCAGATCCCGCAGCTGCAGGAACTCACCTTCGCCGAGGACCCCGGCTCCAACATGCGCCCCTATGACCGGCTGATCGGCGCGGCGCTCAACGGGAACCGCCTGCACTTCGCACAGCAGCGAACCGTCGAGGCTGCCTGGCGCATCGTCGATCCGGTGCTCGGCGACGTCGTTCCCGTCCAGCAATACGCTCGCGGCAGCTGGGGCCCCAAGGACGCCGACAACCTGCTACCCGACGGCGACAGATGGCACGACCCTGCCGGCTGAGCACCGTACCGGAGACGCTATGGACCGGATCGAGCCCCGCCGCGTCGTGATCGTGGGCGGCGGCTTCGCCGGGCTGTTCGCCGCCAGGCAGCTGCCCAGCGCCGTCACCGTGACCCTCGTCGACCGGGCTCAGCACCACCTTTTTCAACCCCTGCTCTACCAGGTCGCCACCGGGATGCTGTCCGAGGGCCAGATCGCCGTGCCGCTGCGCGCGGTGCTGCGGCGGCACCGCAACGTCGAGTGCGTGCTGGCCGAGGTGACCAGCGTGGACACCGAGGCCCGCAACGTCGTCGCCGAGCGGCCTGGTGGGGACCGGATCGACCTGCCCTACGACCACCTCATCGTGGCCGTTGGCGTGCGCCAGTCCTACTTCGGACACGACGAGTACGCCCGCTGGGCGCCGGGCATGAAGTCCCTCGGCGATGCGCTGACCATCCGCCGCAAGCTGTTCGGCGCCTTCGAGATGGCCGAGACGGCGACGGACCCCATCGAACGGCAGGACTGGCTCACCTTCGCCGTCGTCGGAGCGGGCCCGACCGGGGTGGAGCTCGCCGGGCAGATCCGCGAGCTCGCGACCCGGACGCTGCGCGCGGAGTTCCGCAACATCCGTCCTGAGGACGCGAGGGTCCTGCTGTTCGACGGCGGCAAAGCGGTGCTGGCCTCCTTCGGTGACAAGCTGTCCGCCAAGGCGGCACAGACGCTGCACGGGCTGGGCGTCCAGACGCACCTGGGCTCAATGGTCACCAACGTCGATGCCGACGGGCTGGTGGTCCGCGACGGCGCGGGCACCGTCGTCCAGTACCCGGCGCGAACGGTGCTGTGGGCGGCCGGCGTCGAGGCGCCTCCCCTCGCGGAGGCCCTCGCTGCAGCCACCGGCGCCCAGCGCGACCGGGCGGGGCGCGTCCTCGTCGGAGCGGACCTGACCATCCCGGACCACCCCGAGATCTCGGTCGTCGGAGATCTGATGAACCACGACGGGCTGCCCGGGGTCGCCGAGGTCGCCATGCAGTCGGGCTTCTACGCGGGCCGCCGCATCCGTCACC
>DATDHI010000235.1:0-10832 GCA_036521655.1 Pseudonocardiaceae bacterium
GGACCTTCTGTGGGTTCGGTGTGATCGGTGAGATAGATCCCGTGGCCAAGGATGGCGTCGATAGCCGGTCTCGTCGAGAGGCTGTAGGCCTGGAGCACGTGGCTGTTCTGGGCGTTTCCCGCCCAGCCTCATTGCGGCGGGTTGCCGGATGCGTTGTTGACTACGGATTGCCCGCTGTTCTCAGCGTTTTTCGCCCAGCCTCATTGCGGCCGGGGCGATCGTGCCCAGGGACAGTATGTCACCCGACTGTTCTGGGCGTTTCCCGCCCAGCCTCATTGCGCCAGCGGGATCGTGAGGTGCGCGCCCATCAGCAGGAGGCGCTGTTCTGGGCGTTTCCCGCTCAGCCGCGTTAAGCGAGCATGGTGCGTCCCCACGTCGTCGAAGACAGCGCGCATGCAGCGGCGTAGGCACGGCTACGAAGGTGGAGGGGGGTTGTCATCTGCCACTCGATGAGCCGATCGCCGAGCCTCAGCTGTTCAGTGCTGCGCGATAGTGCGCGAGCTCGGCGTGGATGGCGTGTTCGATGTTGGTGGGTCGGCGTAGTCCGTGGCCCTCGTCCGGGTAGACCACGAGTGATACCCGGTCACCGATTGTCGCAGCAAACTCCCGGACTTGGCGAAGTGGCGTGATTGTGTCCTGGTCACCGTGAAAGGCGAGGATGGGGCAGTGGGCAGTGATACCGGGGCAGAGTAGGGACCGGTCTCGCCAAGTGCTGATTGGGCCCAGGAGAAGGTCGACATGATGTGATTGGAACTTCGGTGCGGCAGTACGCCATGCGACAGGATCAACGATGGCGGACCGTACTGTGGCCGCCCGGAAATGCTTCGTGTTCGTCGCGGCGCGCAATGCGGTATAGCCACCTGCACTCGTGCCGCTGATGACGACGCGGGTCAGATCGAGAGTCCCGTCGTGTCCGCGCGCCTGGACGGCATCGATGCAGTCAGAAACGTCCAATACACCCCAGTGGCCGCGCAGCGCGTTGCGGTAGGCACGGCCGTAGCCGGTGCTGCCCCGGTAGTCCACGTCGAGCACCGCGAACCCTTGGCTGACGAAGAACTGGACCCAGGGGTCGAGCCGTAACGGTGCGTTCGAGGTGGGTCCTGGGTGCGCGCGGACTATCACGGGCGCCGGCGCGGAGCCGTTCTCTGATCGGGGGCGGTGCAACGTGGCATACACCCGGCCGCCATCGCGAGCGAGGATATCGACAACCTCGGGATTCGGCGCTTGCCATCCGGGCGCGACTCCAGCCGCCGCTGTCAACTCGTGAGGCTCGCGACTGTCGATGTCAGTTACTATGATGGCGGGCATCCGATCCGGCGCCGACACGATCATCGCGATCTGTCTAGCGTGTGCTGCCAAATATGGCTTGATCGACGTATAGGGCAACTCAACCGCGCGCACCGGAGGTCGGCAACGGTCCCAGATATTGAGCTTAGTGGCCCCGCCCTGGTGAGCGAGCAGAGCGATCCGGTCGTTGTCCAGGAAAGCGTAGGTGGAGTATCCGAATTCCCATTGTGCTGTTGCCAGATCTGCCGACTCAAGATGAACCAGCGAGACGATGTCACCATTTGGCGGGCAGGCGTACAGGTCCCACCAACCGGTGCGATCAGACACGAAGTGCAGGACACCGCCGGGACTCCATTCCGGCTGGAATACCGATTCGTCCGGGCCGCCGGCAATATGCCGAGCAGCGCCGAGTGTGCCGTCCTTCCGGATTTCGGCTATCCACAGCCACGTACCGTCCCAGGGCATTAGAGGGTGCCGCCATGTCGTCCAGGCCAAAGTGTTTCCGTCAGGACTCGGCCGGGGAAAGGAGTAGAAGTCCCAGCCCTGCGCCATTGGCCACGGCGCAGCCGACCCGTCGGCCGGAAGCATCACCAGTTCGTTGGTCACCGCGTCGTTGTGATGACGCTCCCGGACGGCGACGAGAAGCCCATGTGGACTCAGGCGAAGGTCTGCATAACGGTTCTGGCCGTGCTGTGGCGCCGCGGTGACCGCCTGCAGTCCAGCCCGGGTGACCCTCCAGATTTGCTGATCATCAGCACGGACGAACCAAACCGTGTTACCGGTGGCCAGGTAAGCGCCGCCACCGTATTCATGGACGTGGGACGCTACCGCCACGCCGGGCGGTAGGACATCCTCTGGGCCGGCCGACCCGCGTGACCGGACGAGAACGTCGCCACTCGGCCGTCCCTCGATCCAGTACAGGTGTTCGCCGGCGAACTGCACCGCATCAAACGAGGCAACGCTCGGCCCGGCTGCGGAGGATCCCGTCACACTGCTACGGCCTGCAATGCCCGCGCCTGTTCATCGATGGCCGCAGCGGCGCGGACGTGACCCCGAGCCCGGAACGTTCCACGCAACTCCCGGACCCGACGCAGGCCCGCAACCGAGCCCCGAGCCGCGAAGGTCGCGAGGGAGGTCAGCGTCAACCGTTGCGCCTCCTCCACTTCCCCTGACTCCAGCCGCGCGGCCGCAAGCCCAACCTGGATCTCTGCGCCGCGACGCTCACAAGAAGCAGGCAACAAGCGCAGCGCTTCAGTGAACGCCACCGCCGCGCTCTCCGGCTGTCCTACTGTGAGCAGGCATGTGCCCGCATGGACGGCGAGCCCGCCCTCGTCGAAGTCGTACATCCACTCATCTGTCCGGTTGTCCTGACCCGCCAGCAGCGTCCGCGCAGCATCCAGCACGGCCAACGCTTCGCGACTGCGGCCCACTCGCGCCAGCGCGTCCGCGGCCAGCACCGTCAACCACGACCGAGTGACGTCAGAGACACACCGCTCAGCAGTCTGCCGTGCTTCGTCAAATAACCCGAGCGCTGAGTCCGGCCGTCCATGTGCCTGCGCGACGACACCCTGATAGCCCAGGATGTAGGACCGGAGGCCAGTGTTGGACGATTCGTCTGCGGCCAGGCCCGCTTGCCGATAGCAGTGACTCATCGTGTACAGGTCACCCAGGTCGTACCACAACCACGCCGCGAAGCCTGCCGCCTCGGCGGCCGCGGAGGCGACCCTGTGTCGCAGCGAGTCCGGCTGCGGACTGTCCAACAGCGACACCAGCAGCCCGACCTGTGCCTGGACATGCACCATCATCTCTGCCGAGGACAGCTCGTGATACAGCCGCCGCTGCCGATCAGTGATCAGCTCAAGGTCATCAACAACCCCAATGGTCAGCCGAGACGGTCGACGAGTCGCATCAGCCAGACGAGCCCAATCGAGGTCGTCCTCGCACACTTGTCGAGCCCTCGCCCCGACAAGATCGGTCGAGCGACCCGGACGCCTGGCCGCTTCATGCTGATGCCGGACCCGCGCCTGCTCCCGAATCGCCGCCGGCAACATCGACACCAACCGGCCATTTGCCAACACCGCAGCATCGCACGCTGATACCACGACTTCCGAGGGCACCGCGGTACCGCGCTCTACCGCGCCCAGGTGCTGCCCGGAATACCCCACCAGCCGACCCAGCTGCCCCAACGTCAAGCCACGGTCAATCCGCAACCGGCGCAGCTCAGCGCCTAGCGCCGCAGCCGCCGAGCTCGCCGGGTCGGTGATCTTCGGTGGCCGCCCAGGGCGCCGCTTCCCGCCTCCTGGCGACTCGCCGCCGCTCGGCTCGTCCACGACGGCTCACTTCCTGACCCGGGCAAGGCCCCATTTGCTGATCGTTGTGAGCAAATCCTTCCTTGGCGTTTGCTTACGCGCAACCAGCCCACGCCGGCGGTCCTGCCACACGACGACTGCGGCCAGACCTGCTGGTTGACGAGCAACCGCGAAGGGGGTGCCCTGGCTGTGACCGCCCAGACGACCACCGGGCGCCCCCGGCTGCGGGAGCTGCGCACGGAGCTGGGGTGGACGCAGCAGCAGCTCGCGGACAAGCTGAACTACTTCGCCTGGACTCATGACCAGGCGCGCGCTGCGGTCAACGCCGACATGGTGGCGAAGTGGGAACGAGGCGTGAAAGGCGTCAGCCCGCGGTACAAGGCGCTGCTGTGCCAACTGTTCGGCGTGACCGCAGAACAGCTCGGGTTCGGTTCGGCTTCCTTGGCGGCGCCCAGTCGGCCGGTGCGCGATGCTGAGTCGCTGGTATCGATGCTGGATGACGCCGCGAGCCTGCTTGACCAACTCGGCGCCGCCGGTACCGCACTGGCCCCGCAGATGCTCTCGGCGTGGAAAGACACGGTCACCAGCCGCCGCGCCATGCTCGGGCTGCTTGACCCGGCCGCCGCTGATCCCGCCGGTCACGCCCGCGCCGCCACCGCCACGGTCACCGACTTGGAGCAGCTCGCAGAGCGCTATCAGGCCCTGCACGTTACCGCCGACCCGACTGCCCTGCTGACGCCGGTGGCCGCGCATATCCGGATGGCGACGGCAGCGCTGGGTCGAGAACAGACCGCTGCCCAGCGGCGCCGGCTGCTGCGCAACCTCGCGACGGTCGCCACCCTCGCCGGCCGCCTAGCCTACGAAGACCTTGGGGACGCTCCGGCAGGTCGCGCCTACTACAGCGTGGCCGTGGACAGCGCCCGAGAGGCCGATGACGACCAGGCCGCCGCCACCGTTCTCGGCTACACCGCTCAGCTCGCCCACTCAGAAGGGATGATCGGCGCCGCGGTCGACCATCTCGCTGCCGCCCTTGCCCACGCCGAGCGGGCACCCGCCGTCGCGCCCTGGCTGGCGAGCGTCCAGGCCACCATTTACGCCGATTCCGGCGACCACACCAGAGCCGCCGATGCCCTCCAGCGCGCCGAGCCCACGGCACGTCAGATGGTCAAGCCGCCATACCTACTGCCCGACTATGGCCCCGCTGACCTCGCTGCGGCGACCGGCCACATCCACCTACAGGCCGGTAACCACACCGCAGCCCGCGCCGCACTCGCCGCCACGCTTGACCAACTATCGCCCACTTCCCGTAGGGCCCGCATCCTCACCCTCGTGGACCTCGCTACGGTTGAGCTGCATGCGGGCAATGTCCCCGACGCTTGCCGCCACGCCACCGCCGCCGCTGACCTACTCCAGCGCACCCCCTACGCCACCGGCACCGCCCGCTTGCGCGCATTCCGCGCAGTAGCAGCCCGCCCAATCGGCCCTCGCGCCCTCCGCGTCCTTGACGAATACCTCGCCCAACTTGCCGCTTGACAAACTTCGGCGACGTCGCGATGGCGACGGTCGGTCAACTTCACCGGCTGGCGAGGGATCCAGTGTGGGACCAGACGCCGACGTTGGTACTGGTATTGCGCCGGGACTGCAGAATCCGCCGCAGCGGCCCGGGCCGACGATGTCGGGAGCGGCGAGCTACGTGCGCGGTCGATGTTTGCTGCCGCGCCACCCAGATTGCGGTGCAGTCCGCGCAGGGTCGACCGAGCGGCGTAGCCAACGCGGCGGCGGAGACGAGATGCCCGCAAAGCGCCTGGTAGACACCGGCGCGCTGACCAGCTATCAGGTTGTTGTCGGTGATGTCGTGGGCTTGATTGTCGAGGCCGCAGGTGATTTGAATGGTGCCGGCTTTCCTAGCCACCGATATCACCATCGACAGTGTCGTGGCACGTGTAGATCCCGACAAACGGCTCACCAACCTGCTTGCTTAACATGAGCTCCATCCAACCTGCCTGGTGCGCAGGGCCGGAAGGTCCGCTCGCTAGTCCCTGGCGAAGGCGTGCCACTAGTCCCAGATGCGTCCGCAAGCCGACAGCAGCCGACGATGAAAAAAATCTTGTCGTTTCGGCTCGTGCCGGTTGTTCAGACGGTCCGGGACTAGAAGCGGACTAGCTCGGGACTAGTTCGCGGACCCCCTCGGATCGGCTGTTCTGCCGTTTGATTGGTGGGCGGGTCACGCGGCCCGCTACGACCGATCTGGAGGGAACAGCCAAGATGCAGTTGGAGATCAAGACCGAGGGCGTGGACTTCGTGGTGTCCCGTGCCCCGCTGCCCAAGAACGATAACGACGGCCGGCAGAAGGCGGACCGGGAGACCGGTGCGCCGTTGCACGTGACTGAGCTGGTGGCGATGGATCAGACGGGCGCTGAGGTCATCAAGGTCACCACGGCCGGGAGCCGAGGGTTGCTAAGCGGCAGATGGTCACGGTGGTCAAGCTGGTCGCGACGCCGTGGAATATCGACGGTCGCGGTGGGGTGGCATTCCGGGCCGACGCGATCGTCCCGGTGCCGACCGCTCCGGCGGGTCCAGTGAAGGCGGCCAGTGGTGCTGCTGGGTCGGCGGGTGCGTGATGGCCGCGTCGACGATGTGGCCCGATCTGGCGCAGCTCAGAGTGCTGCACGAGCGAGCCGAGCGGCTCCGTGAGGAAGCGGCCGACGCGGAGCGGGCTGCCTACCTGCACTGGCAGGAGGCCTACGGCGCCTACGAAGTCGCCCGCGATGAGGTCTCCGCCGTGTGGGCGGCGTGGGTTGCGGCCATTGCCCCTTAGTGCGGCGCCCGGCCGGTCGGGCCTGGAAACCAAGGCCGGCCGGGCGCCCGCTCCACCCATCGATGTCAGGACAAGAGGAGCTGTCATGAGCCTACGGCGGGGGGAGCGCGCCCCGAAGTACCCGCACCGGCGACTGATCGGCGCCGGCGGCCCCGGCACGAGTGGTTACCGGCGCTCCGGTGGTGAGCGCTGATGGACGCGCAGATGATCGCCGTGGTGATTGCGGGTGGTGGCGCGCTGGGCGCCTTCGTGTGGATGCTGGCCAAGGTCGGCAAGGCGTTGATCAAGTTAGCGGAGGCGCTCGCCGCAGCGGCGGTGGTGTTGCTGGCCGTGTGGCTGGCGATCAAGGCCGTGTTGTGGGCACTGCGTCAGACGATGACGTACTGGCGAACGAGCCTGACTGTGCTGGGAGTCCTGGGGTGGTGGCACTGGTGGGGGTGGGCGTCGCTGGCTCTCCTCCTGGTACTGGTCGTGGGGGTTCTGACCGGGTGGCGACTGTTCGATCTGATGTCCTTCGATGCGTGGGCGGGCCGGTACCTGCGGGCTTGGTGGCTGCGCTGGACGGTGTACTCCGCGAAGCTGCCCGACTGGCTGCACGCCTGCGGCCTGGGCATCAAGCAGGACGCGGCACCAGTTCTGGTGGCACTCACTCCCCTGGGGCGCACCATCGGCCGCGGACGGCGCCCGGTGCGAGCCCAGCTACCGACGGTGCTCGGGGTGCGCTCGGGTGCCTCGTGGGATGAGGTCCGGGTGCGGCTGGTGGCCGGCCAGAAACCGGAGGATTTCGACCAGGTGGCGCGGGCGTTGGCGTCGGCTCGCGGGGTAGCCCGCTGCCAGGTCCGGGAACTGTCCCCGAACGTGGTCTCGATCGATTTCTAGCGCCGCGACCTGCTTGCCGAGCCGGTGACCTGTCCGGATCTCGTCAGGTTGGCCGGTGTCCAGGGTGAGGCTGTTGATCTGCGGCGGGTGTGGGCTGGACGGACCGAGTACGGCCAGGACTGGCACGTGCCCTTGGCTGGGTCGGCTAGTCACACCCTGACCGCGGGCGCTACTGGGGCGGGCAAGAACTCGGTGATGTGGTGCCCTCTGGTGTCGATCGCCCCGGCGATCCGGGACGGGTGCGTGCGGGTGTCGGGGATCGACCCGAAGGGCATGGAGTTGGCCTATGGGCGGGGGATCTTTCACCGGTACGCGGTCACCGGGAATGACGCCCTGGCGGTGCTCGATGAGCTGGTCGGCGCGATGGACGCCCGCAAAGCCGAGTTCGCCGGGCGGGTGCGTTCGGTGCCGATCAGCCCCGAGCACCCGCTGGAGCTGCTGGAGTTCGACGAGATCGGGGCACTCACGAAATACACCGACCGCAAGACCCGGGAGGCGATCACCGAACGAGTCGCGCTGTTGACCACACAGGGTCGCGCATTGGGGTTCACCGTGCGCGGCTATGTCCAGGAACCCACCAAGGACACCGTCCCGGTCCGGGAGCTGTTTCCCCGGCGGATCTGCCTGCGGGTCTCAGCGAAATCCCACGTCGGGATGGTCCTCGGTGACCAGGCCTACGAGTGCGGTGCCTGGGCCAACCGGATCACCGACACCGAGGCCGGGACCGGCTACGTCTTCGGCGAGGGCATCCGCGAACCCCTGCGCATCCGCGCCGGATGGGTCCCCGACGAGGCGATCAAACACCTCGAAACCTTCGTCACCGGCCCCCTGTCCCATGACACCGCGGTACTGCCCTTCTCCACCACCCCAACCCACCACACCGGATCGACTCACGGAGGCGCGGCATGACCACCACCCCCACCACAGCTGTGACATTCGTGCAGGCAGCGAGCATGCTCGCCGCGCACCTCGCCGACCACGCCCTGCCCGAACCCGCGTCACTGACCGTGATCACCAGAAACGGACACCCGGAGGTCACAGCACAGCTGCGCTCCAACACCGTGCCCAGCATCGCAGCTGACCTGGTGACCTGGGCCGACACGCTGAGCATGGTCACCGTCGGGGCGTGGCGGCCACCACACGGGGACCGGGTGCACCTGTCCATCCGCAGCAGCCCGACCGGCTCGACGGGCCCCGTCGGGCTGCATGTGTTCGGCGGCGCGGATCACGACCCCCGCAGGTTCGCCGATCTCGAGGCCGGCGACCAGCGGACTGTGTCCCTGGGAGAGCTGCGCACCTGGACAGTGAGTGCGTCCCAGGCCAAGCGATGACCCCGACAGAGACCCTCACGTCGCGCACGGTGGAGGAAATCGTCACCCGGGCCGGTCGGCCGGACTTCGACCGGTGGGTCGAGCAGGTCGCCCGGTGCGGGCACTGCTCCCGCCCGGTCCGGCTCCGCGGTCGGGTCGAACACCGCTCGGCCACCGGTCGGCGGATCACCTACTCAACCAATGCCGAGCCAGATCGGGTGCTACTGATCCGTTGTGGGAATCGGCGGGCGGCGGTGTGCCCGTCCTGCTCATATGAGTACGCCGGCGATATGTGGCAGCTGCTCTACGCTGGCGCCGCCGGAGGCCGCAAGGGCGTCCCGGAGTCGATCCGGTCGCACCCGCTCGTCTTCACCACCTTCACCGCGCCCGGGTTCGGGCCGGTCCACACCACCCGCGCCGACCGATCCGGACCCGCGCGATGCCGACCCGCCCACGGCACACCACGACTGTGCCAGCACGGGCGGCCGACCTGGTGCATGGCGGTCCACGCCGAGGATGACCCGCAACTTGGGCACCCGATCTGCGCGGATTGCTACAACTACTCCGGGCACGTAGCGTTCAACTGGCACGCCCCCGAGCTGTGGCGCCGATTCACCATCGCCGTCCGTCGCGCGCTGGCCCGGACGGCCGGGCTGACCGCGGCCGAGTTCGCCCGGCGCTGCCGGGTGTCGTTTGTGAAGGTCGCGGAGTTCCAACGTCGCGGCGTGGTCCACTTCCACGCACTGATCCGCCTCGACGGTCCCGGCGAGGACTACCAGCCGCCGCAGATCGGCGTCGATGCGACGAAGCTGGCCGACGCGATCCGCCAAGCTGCCGCACACGTGCGACTCACCGTCGACATGCCAGACGGGCCTGGGCTGGTGCTGCGCTTCGGGGGGCAACTCGACACCCAAACCGTCAACGGCGGCCCAGAGGGCGAGTTGACCGCTGAACACGCCGCCCGATACATCGCCAAATACGCCACCAAAAGCGCCGAAGACTTTGGCCTCGGCGAACGACGCATCACCCCCGAAGCGCTACCGCTGCTCGACGTGCCCGACCATGTGGAGCACCTGGTTCGCGTCGCCTGGCAACTCGGCGAACACCCGGCCTATGAGGGACTGCGCCGGTGGGTCCACATGCTCGGATTCCGCGGCCACTTCGCCTCAAAAAGTCGTAGCTACTCCACCACCCTGGGTGCCATCCGCGGTGAACGCCGTGCTTTCCGCCAACGCCAAGCCGAACAGACACGCGAGCTAGCAGACGACGGGCAGGACTCCACCCTCGTTGTTGCCCACTGGGAATTCGCCGGGGTCGGCTACCTCACCGCTGGAGACACCGCCCTGGCTCTCTCCGCCGCCGCCCGAGCACGGGAACGACGGCAAGCGGCACGTGAGGCGGCATAGAGCGGGCAACGACGAAAGACCAGAAGGGAACACCGGTGAGCGAACCGCAGGAATTGCGAGCTGGGCCGCTACTCGCACCGAAGTGGTACAGCGTTGCCCAGGTCGCGCAGCTGCTCGGCTTCGGCCTGAGCAAGACCAAGATGCTGGTCGCGACCGGTGAGCTGCGCTCAGTCAAGGACGGCAAATACCGCCGCATCCTCCCGGAGTGGGTGGATGAGTACATCGAACGCCGAATCAGAGAGGGAGCAGCATGACCAGCCGCACCCGGGCGAATGGGGAAGGCTCGATCTTCCCCTACCGCAACGGATTCGCTGCCTACGTCTGGGTCACTAAGCCCAACGGGCAGCGGCAACGCAAGTATGTCTATGGCACAAGCCGCCAGGGAGTGCACGACAAATGGCTCACGCTGCAGCAGCAAGCTCGACAGGGCCCGATGGCCACCTGTGTGCCGAGACTGGGTGAGTTCCTCACTTACTGGATCGATGAGGTGGTTGCACCAAATCTGGCTCCGCTCACCCACGCGACCTATGAGACCTTCGTCCGACTCTACATCATCCCCGGCCTCGGGACTAAGCGACTTGACCGGCTCCAGGTGCGGGATATCCAAACCTGGATCAACAAGGTCGCCCAGACCTGCCAGTGCTGTGCACAAGACAAAGACGCCCGCCGCCCGGAAACGAAACAGCGATGCTGCGCTCTGAGTCGATGCTGTCACGCCACCCCATCACCGCGAACGATCAACGACATCCGCGGTTGCCTGCGCGCCGCCCTGTCCCACGCCATCGCCGAAGATCTGATCAGCAAGAATCCCGCGGCCGCGGCC
>DATDHI010000236.1:0-2567 GCA_036521655.1 Pseudonocardiaceae bacterium
AGCTGCCACACGGTCCCGCTCGGCTCGGCTTCAGCCAACGCAACAGCGCCCGTGGTCGACCTCGACGCCCCGCTCGGCCAGCAGTTCCTCCAGGTCCCAGTAGGACAACCCGAACCTCAAGTACCAGCGGACCGCCAGCAAGGTCACCTCGGCCGGGAACCTGAAGCCCGCGAAACCCGAGGGTGGTACCTCGACGGGACGAATGCGACGATGACGTCTCATCTTGCCAGTGTGCCGACCAGACGAGGGTTGCCGTCAACGCAACTCATCTAGGCTCTCTCGTAGGGTCCACCACCTCGGTGAGGGTCCTCACGTAGGGTGCCGGGGCCGGTTCGTCTGGTTCGACTGGGAACGCAACCGGAGCGGGCGTCGAGCCCGACTCCTTAATACTGATCGTCGGCTTGACGAGCTTTCCCCGGCGCACGTGCATCCCTGTTCGGGAACTCGGTGGCCGACCGTGGTGTCGGACCCCTGCTTCGAGGATGTCCGGATGGACACGACCCTGCGGAACGTGTGCAACGCCGGCGAGGACGGATTGGCGAGCTGATGGCAACGAGACGAAAGGAGACAACGAATGAGCGAGGTCCGGTTGGGGATCGACGTGGCTTGCCGGGCCGATCATCGTGCGAGCTTGGCGGATGATCGGGGAGAGTTCATCTGGTCGGCGTGGCGGTTCCGCACGACGCCGGCCGACCTGGAGGCGCTGTGGGCCAAGATCCCCGATGGCGCTGAGGTGGTGGTGGTGATGGAGCCGACCCGTAACGCCTGGGTGCCGCTGGCCGCCTGGCTGGGCGCTCGGGGCGCCAAGGTGGTGCTGGTTCCGCCGGAGCAGTCGGCCGATCTGCGGGACTACTACAACAAGCACACCAAAACCGACCGGCTCGACTCCCGGGTGCTGGCCCGCCTGCCGTTGTTGCACCCTGAAGGTCTGCGCACCATCGACGACCTGGGCCCAGCCGAGCCGCTGCGCCGGGCGGTGCGGCACCGCTCGAGCCTTGCCAAGCGGCGGACCTCGGCCATGCAGCGCCTCGACGCGCTGATCGAGCTGCTCGGCCCGGTGTGGGCTGATGTGCTCGGGACGGGCGAGTACACCAAGACCGCGCTGGCCGTGCTGGGACGCTACGCGGATCCCAGAGCCTTGAAGAAGCTGGGTCGCAAGCGGCTGGCGGCGTTGTTGGTCGGTACCAGCCGCGGGCATTTCCGGGAGGCCAAGGCGGACGAGGTGTTGGCCGCGGCGGACGAGACGATCCAGCTGTGGTCCGCTGGTGGGTTGGACTTCGCGGAGCTGGCCGCCGACATCGCGGCCGAGGTGCGCGTCATCAAGGCGCTCGAAACCGAGCTCGAAGCCGTCGAGGACCGAATCGAGGTCCTCTACCACGACGCCGACCCGGGCGGCATCGTCCGCTCGGCGCCCGGCCTGGGTGTCACTCTGGCGGCGGGGATCCTGGGGCGCACTGGCGACCTGAACCGCTTCGCCAACCTGCCCGGGGTGCGCTCGTTCACCGGCCTGGTGCCCACCATCGACCAGTCCGGCCAGGCCGACCACCACGGCGGGCCGACCAAAGCCGGCGACCCCGGCCTACGCCAGACGCTGTTCATGGCCGCCGACCAGGCCCGCAAGGTGGACCCCGCCCTGGCTGCCCGCTACCACCGTCTCGTGGTCGACCAGGGCAAGCACCACATCTCCGCGCTGTGCTCCATCGCCCCAGTGCTCATGACCCGCATCGCGGCGTGCTGGCGCAACGGCGAGCGCTACGTCGTGCGCGACGTCGACGGCCGCGAGATCAGCGAAACCGAAGGCCGGGCCATCTGCGCCGAGCGCTACAAGGTCGACCCCGCCACCCGTGCCGCCCGCCGTAGGAGCAACACCGCCAAGCAACTCAAGCAACGGACGAGCCGGCGCAAGAAGGAGTCGACCAAGGCCGCTCCGGCGTCCGGCCCGTCCGAGACCGAGGTTACCGGCCACGAGGCAGCCTGAGATGGCCACGACCACGCTCGAAACCCCGTCGCGTAACGACGGCGTAACGACACCCTGCCCGGTCTGTGGCAGACCCCTGACAGCCTCGGGTCGACGCCGATACTGCTCCGACCAATGCCGCCAAGCCGCTCATCGCCGACGGCACCAGCAGCCATCAGGCGAACCGCCAAGCCTGGTCGCGCACCGGCCCCGCCGTCCCATGACGGTCTACGTCTGCCCTTCTTGTGACGCCCGCTATCTCGGCCTCCAACGCTGCCCCGAGTGCAACCTGTTCTGTCGGGCCGCCGGCATGGGTGGTTGCTGTCCAAGCTGCGACGAGCCCGTCGCCTACCAGGAGCTCGCCCGTGACTGAGGCATACACGTGTTCCGAAAAAAGCCTGCCAAAGGGCTTGACTTCCGTTAGGAACTCAGTGCCCCACGCCTTCATCACCGATCGCGACGGCGACACCGTCGAACTCGAAGCCGACCACCGCCGCCACGCCGCTCACCGCCGACGGCACCAGCAGCCGTCAGGCCAACCGCCAGGCCTGGTCGCGCACCGGCCCCGCCGTCCCATGACGGTCTACGTCTGCCCTTCTTGTGACGCCCG
>DATDHI010000237.1:0-17616 GCA_036521655.1 Pseudonocardiaceae bacterium
CACCGGTCCTCGGCGGTGAGGGCGGCGAGGACCGCATCGGCGTCGGGCATGGTGGCGATCTCGGCCTGGATCGTGCGGGCAGCGGTCCCGAATGCCGGTTCGGTGAGCAACCGCCGGACCGCCGCTGCGACGGCGTCGGGCGTGAGCTCGCCGGGTTGCAACGCCACGGCGACACCGGCCCGTTCGCAGGCCGCGGCACCGAGGAAGTTGTCGGCGCCCTGCGGCAGGATCAGCTGCGGCAGCCCGTGGCATAGCGCGCCGTGGATGGAGCCGGCGCCGCCATGCGAGACCACCAGACTGCACAGCGGCAGCAGCAGAGCCTGCGATACGTAGTCCGCTATGAGCACATGCGGTGGCTGCGGCCCGAACCGCCGGGGGTCTGCGCCTGGCCCCAGGGTGAGCACGACGTTGACCGGTAGCTCACGCAGCCCGGCCAGCGCCGCCTCGAACACCCCCGGTGTCTCGTGGAAATCGTCCCGAGGGTCAGGTGACGGTGTGGGGGTGCGGCAGCGCCGCGAGCACCGCGCGGTCCCAGGCAGCCGCTCGCCCGGCACCACCTCGCCCGCTGGCGGGCGAGGTGGTGCCGGGCGGACCCGGCCGACGTCTGCGGGCCCGCCGGGCTGCAGGCTTGGTGGGCAGAGGTCGACGTAGGTCTGCTCGAGTAGCCGCCCGGGGAGCTCGGGCACGTCCCATCGCCGGCTGAGGGCGGCCAACCCGGGCGCGAACAGCTCCCAGACGCCGGGCGGGGTCTGTCCCAGGCTGTGCACCACGTGCCGGGCTCCGATGTGCGCGGCAGCGATGGCGCCGGCCAGCTCGGAGATCTCGTGCACGACCAGGTCGGGCTTCCACTCGATCGCCCGCGGAACCAGCTCGTCGGCGCGCTCCCCGGCCGCGGGGACGAACATGCCAGCAACGTCCGCGGCGATGCGTTGCCAGGATGTCAGGCCCGCCGTGTCGTCTGGCGGGTCTGGTACGCGGTCACCGCGTCGGCGTGGCTGGGACCCACCTCCCAGCTGGTGAAGCCGCGCCGCTCGATGTCGTTGACCACTTCGGCGCCGGAGGCGGTCACGACCTGGTGCCCGGCCCGCTGCGCGGCTCGGGCAAGCGGCAGCATCGGGAGCAGGTGACCGAACGTCGGCCATGTGGTGATCAGGATGCGCAGACCTGCGGGAGAGGATGTCATGACTAACGTTGTAGTTCGGCACGGGTCGGGTCGCGTCGGTAATCGATACCGAGATAAGCCGATCGCCTGGGCTGAGCTCAATCGGTAGATCCGGATCCGGTTGGGTTCCAGGAGCGGGCCCTTCGTCCGCGCGGCCATGCAGGCGCGGCGACGCTGCACAGCGACAAGCATCCATGTCGCTGTTTTTATGCCCGCCCGGCAGCGACAAGCATCCATGTCGCTTCTCTCACGTGCCCGTGGACGGCCGTCACCGCGCACGCCCGCCTCGTCGCACCACTACTGTTTCGACGTCGGCGATGACGGTACGCATGGTCTGCCGCACGTGGTCGCCCAGCGGGGTCCGGCAGACCAGCTTTGCGCGCCTGTCGGCCGGATCCGGCGACATCTCGATGTAGCCTCCCTCGGCGAGTTGGGTGGCGATCTGGCCGAGACCTTGCTTGCTGATCCGCATCGCGGAGGCGAGACCCGTGACGCGGCCGCCCGTGGGGTGGGATCAGGTCGAGTAGCCGAGCTTGGGCGGCTTGGAGTGGGGCCACCGAATCCAGGGCGGCTGCTTCGGCCTCACCTCGCAGGCGGCGGGGTGCGTCATAATGTCCAACACTAGCCGGGCCGCCGACGGGTCGGTCATCGGAGATCGACGTCAGCGATCCAGGTGACCTAGGGTCGCGCCACCATGCGCCGGTGTGCGACACTGCCGTTGTGGCTAGCCACACTGTGATCATTATTGCTGAGCGCGTCGGGTAAGCGAAGTACACCCGACGCGCAGACCTCTCGCACCCGCGGGGGGTCTTTTTTGTTGCCCGGTTCTGACAGGGAGCACCCGCCGATGTCCCGCACCACCCCCGCCGGCACGCCGCTCGGCGACGATTTCCACCTCTACGACACCACCCTGCGTGACGGCGCTCAGCGGGAGGGAATCTCCTACTCGGTGGCCGACAAGCTCGCCGTCGCCCGGCTGCTGGATGCCCTCGGGGTCGGTTTCATCGAGGGCGGCTGGCCCGGCGCGATGCCCAAGGACACCGAGTTCTTCGCCTGCGCTGCGGCTGGTGAGCTGGAACTGACCCATGCCGCGCTGGTCGCGTTCGGTTCCACCCGGCGGGCCGGGCTGGACGCGGCTCGGGATCCGCAGGTGCAGGCTCTGCTCGCCTCTGAGGCCCCGGTGGTGACGTTGGTCGCCAAGTCCGACCGCCGGCACGTGGAGCGGGCGCTGCGGGTGGACGTTGCGCAGGCCTGTGCGATGGTGCGGGACACCGTGGCGCTGCTCGTCGCCGAGGGTCGTCGGGTATTCCTCGACGCTGAGCACTTCTTTGACGGGTACGCCTTCGACGCCGACTGCGCGCTGCGGGTGCTCGAAGCGGGCGTCACCGCCGGCGCCGACGTCGTGGTGCTGTGCGACACCAACGGCGGCCAGTTGCCGCTGCAGCTCGCTGCGACCGTCGCGGAGGTGGTGGCCCGAACGGGTTTCCGGGTCGGTATCCACTGCCAGGACGACACCGCCTGCGCGGTGGCCAACTCGGTCGCGGCGGTGCAAGCCGGGGCTTCGCACGTGCAGTGCACCGCCAACGGCTACGGCGAGCGGACGGGCAACGCGGACCTGTTTGCCGTCACCGGCAACCTCGCTACCAAGCTGGGGATGCCGGTCCTCCCGGCGCACGGGATGGCCGAGCTGACCCGCACCTCGCACGCACTGGCCGAGATCGCCAACCTCGCTCCCGACACCCACCAGGCATACGTCGGGAGGTCGGCCTTCGCCCATAAGGCGGGGCTGCACGCGAGTGCGATCAAGGTGGATCCGGAGTTGTACAACCACCTGGACCCTGTGGTGGTCGGCAACTCGCAGCGCGTGCTGGTGACCGAGATGGCCGGCCGGGCCAGCATCGAGCTCAAGGGAGCCGAGCTCGGGCTGGACCTGGCCGGCCGGTCGGCCGAGATCGGTGTGGTCACCGCGCGGGTCAAGGAGCTCGAGGCGCGGGGTTGGTCTTTCGAGGCCGCCGACGCCTCGTTCGAGCTGCTGGTGCGCCAGGAAGTCGACGAGGTGCCGCCCGCCGCGCCGTTCCGGTTGGAGTCCTACCGGGTGGTGGTGGACCATCAGGCCGACGGCGAGGTGGTAGCGCAGGCGACGGTGAAGGTGCACGTGGCAGGGGGGCGGGTGATCGCCACCGCGGAGGGCAACGGGCCGGTCAACGCGCTGGACGGGGCGTTGCGCGAGGCGTTGGACTCCTCTGTACCTTGGCTGAAGGCCGTGGAACTGTCCGACTACAAGGTCCGCATCCTGCCTGGCGCGCACGGCACCAACGCGGTGACCCGGGTACTGGTGGACACCAGCGACGGCACCGGGTCCTGGACCACCGTAGGGGTTCACGGCAACGTGGTGGAGGCCTCCTGGCTGGCGCTGCTGGACGCCCTCACCTACGCAGCCCTACGCCACGACCGTGCGCTCCCCTGAGTTGGCCGCCCTTCAAGTACCGCCAACCCCCGTCGCAGGTGCTCTTTTCGACTACCAACCTGGCCGCAGGCTGTTCACCGATCCAGAACTTGTATTGCCACCTTGCCCGCCGGTGGGAGGCATGACGTGGGCGGCGTCACCGATGAGGTGGACCCGGCCGAGGCTGAACCGGTCGGCGACCTGGGCTGCGAACTCGGTGTCGTCGGAGTGCAGGATCCGCACGGCCAGGTCTGGGACGCCGACGGTGGTGCGGATCTGCTCGACGGCGCGCTCGGCGGTGAAGTCGCCGAGGCTCTCGCCCTGTTCGGGGTGGTATTCGACGCCGGCGGCATAGCGGCCCGGATGGTGGGTGGTGACGACCACGCCGTTGCCGCCGGACAGGGCCGGGTTCTGCAAGTAATAGAGGGCGAAGGTGCCCTCGTCGATGAGATCGCCCAGGTCGGCCTCGAAGACCCACATCATGTAGTGGTTGAGAGATCCCCGCCCGTGAGTGCCGATCCTCAGGGCCGTCCGTATCGGGCTGCGGTGACCGTCCGCAGCGATCAGGTAGTCGGCGCGGACGGTCTCGACCTGCCCGGTGGTTTCGTCGCGCAGGGTGGCGGTGACCTCGTCAGCGTCTGGGTGACCGTGTCCAGCCGGGTGCCGAAGCGGATCTGGGCCCCGAGCTCGACGGCGCGCTCAGCGAGGATCGGCTCCATCCGCTCCTGGCTGGCCATGGCGAAGCCGCCGGGCGAGAGATGGGAAGTCCGGGGCGTCCTCGACGATTGTGTGCAGCGCCCGCCCGGTGAGGCTCCCGGCGATGGTGATATGCAGTCGCACGCCGCTGGTCGGCCCAGCGGCGCTGGCCCGGTCGGCGATACCGGCTACTCGCAGCGCCTCCATCGTCTGCGGCGACTGACCGCGTGCCTACGGGTGAATCGAGGTGGTGCGGTGTTGCTCCACGAGTAACGAGCGGACGCCGTGATGGGCGAGAAGCGCAGCGCCGCCGACATACCGGCCAAGCCGCCACCGACGACCAGCACAGGGGACACGCTGACTGAACATGATCGCTCCAGGGTTTCGAACGGTGTTCGGTGGGCGAGCACCATTCGAATAGAGAAGTACAGTGTTCGCAGGAGGTGGTGATGGCCGTCCCGACCCCGCCCTGGCAGCGCCCGACCCGCTCTGTCCCAGTTCGCCCGCGGCTGACCCAGCAGGGCATCGTCGACCAGGCGCTCACCCTGCTGGCCAAGGAAGGGCTCGACGCCGTCAGCATGCGACGGGTCGCCCAAGCCCTTGGCACCGGGCCGGCGTCGCTGTACGCACACTTGCGTAACAAGGAGGAGCTGTACCAGCTCATGCTGGACCAGCTCCTTGGTGAGGTTGTCGTGCCCGAGCCCGACCCGGAATTCTGGCGGGAGCAGCTGAAGGAGCTGATCCGCTCGATGGTCCGCCTCATGACCAGTCATCCGGGCAGCGCCCAGCTGGCCATCGCCACCACCGTCCCGACCGGACCCAATGCGCTACGTGTCACAGAGGGGACGCTGGCCATCCTGCGGGTGGGCGGTTTGTCCGACCGCGCGATGGCGTTCGCTGCTGATCTGATCGCGACCTATACCTCCGCGCTCGCCCTTGAAGCGGGCACCTGGGCCGACGCGGTACTTGATCCAGCCGGTGTCGAGGAGCGGATCCGCCAGATCCACGACTACCTCGCGGTGCTTCCGCGCGACAGGTTCCCCCTGATCGTTGCCCTTGCCGGATCGCTCACCGAGGGTAGCGGCGAGGAACGCTTCGATTTCGGCCTCGACGTGCTGGTGGCCGGACTCGAACGAGTCTCGGGCACCGCCTGACCAGGGGACGTCTCATGCGCATCGCGAGGATTGCCCATCCTGCGGGAGTGGCTTTCGCTGCTCTGGAGACCGGTCCGGACGGTGCGGAACTGGCGCTGGAGATTGCTGAGCACCCATTCGGGTCGGTGACCTTCACCGGCCGTCGCTGGCCCCTGCCCGACATCCAGCTGCTGGCCCCGATCCTGCCCACGAAGATCATCGGTATCGGTCGGAACTATGCCGCGCACGCGCAGGAGTTGGGTGGCGAGGTGCCGACGCACCCGATCATGTTTCTGAAACCGAACACGTCGGTGGTGGGGCCGCACGTGCCGATCAGGTTGCCCGCCGACTCCGAGCGGGTCGACTACGAGGGCGAACTTGCGGTGGTGATCGGCCGGCCGTGCAAGGACGTCCCCGCGGCGCAGGTGGCCGGCGCGGTGCTCGGTTACACGGTGGCTAACGACGTCACCGCTCGGGATCACCAGCGAGCCGACGGGCAGTGGACGCGGGGTAAGGGCCACGACACCTTCTGCCCCCTCGGCCCATGGATCGACACGACCGCTGATCCGGCTGACGTGACCTTGCGTACCGAGCTGGACGGCGTGGTGGTCCAGAGCTCTCGCACATCGTTGCTGCTGCACGGGGTACCGGCGCTGGTCGAGTGGGTGTCCCGGGTGATGACCCTGCTGCCTGGAGATGTGATCCTCACCGGTACACCGGCTGGCGTTGGCCCTCTGCACGCGGGGCAGAGCGTCTCGGTCACCGTGGAGGGCATCGGCACGCTGACCAACCCGGTCACGAGTCGGTAGCCCTTCAAGTAC
The DNA here is from genome assembly GCA_036521655.1 of Pseudonocardiaceae bacterium. GTDB lineage: Bacteria > Actinomycetota > Actinomycetes > Mycobacteriales > Pseudonocardiaceae. The sequence continues at coordinate 6,259 of DATDHI010000237.1, forward strand.
CGCCAACCCCCGTTGCAGCTGCACTTTTCGACTACCAACTCCACGGGTTTGCGCCTGCACTGGAAGGACCGCTCTGCAGGGTTGGCAGCGGTTAGCGACCCACAGACCGAGGGTTGGTAGTCCTTGAAGAGCTACCACGGGGGGCGTGCTCGGGGAGTAGCCCGATACCCACCGCTGTTGCGAGTACGGTCTGCAAGATCGGGTAGCGCTGCAGTAGCCGGATCGGCAGGGGTGGCTGGCTGGGCCCGGCCCCGATCAGGGTCAGGCGACCGGACAGCGCCGGGCCGAGCACCCGCGCGTGGATGACCCGCTGCACCGCTTGGGTCAGCGCTGCGGGTGCCCATCGCCGCAGCTGCACCCGGTCGAGGTACCAGCGGGTGCACGCGCCGCGAAGAAGCGGACCGGCAAGCAGTCGGGCCGCGGCCACGGCGTCCTGGATGGCCAGGTTGATACCTACCCCGCCAACCGGCGACATCGCGTGCGCGGCGTCCCCCAGGCAGATCAGCCCGTCGGTCGACCAGCGGCGCAACCGGTCCAGCTGGACGTCGAGCAGCGCCACATCGTCGAAGGAGCGCACCGCGACCATCCGGTTGCCCAGCCACGGGATCATCGCCGCGACCCGGCGCCGGAACGCCTCGATGCCTTCCCCGCGAAGCGCGGCGTCGGAGCCCTTGCGGATCAGGTAGGCACACTGGAGGTAGTCGCCGCGGTCGATGAGCACCAGGCCCTGCCCGGACCCGAAGCGGGCGATCCCGCCTTCCGGGTCCCCCTCGTGGCGGGGGATCCGGAACCACCACACGTCCATCGGCACTCCGAAGGACCGGACGTGCAGCCCTGCGGCGTCGCGCAACACCGAACGCCGCCCGTCGCAGGCCACCGTGAGGTCCGCCCGCAGTTCCCCAGATCCGCCGTCGGCTGACTGGTAGCGCACGCCGACCACCTTTTCGCCCTCAGTGAGCAGCCCGGTCGCCTCGGTGTGCATGCGGAGCGTGAAGGTCGGCTCGGCGCTCCCGGCGTCGGCGAGCAGGTCCAGAAAGTCCCACTGCGGGACGAACGCAAGGTGCTTGTGAGGACCTGGGATCCGTCGGAAGTCACCGACCGGGACCAAGCCGCTGTCGAGCTGAACCTGCAGCCGCTCGACCAGCCGGTGTGGGATCTTTGCGAACTCTGCGCCAAGGCCGAGCTCGTCCAGCAGGGTAAGCGTGGAGGGATGGACGGTGTCACCGCGAAAGTCCCGCAGGAAGTCGCCGTGCTTCTCCAGCAACGTGACCTCGACACCTGCCCTGGCCAGCAGCAGGCTGAGCATCATCCCGGCCGGGCCGCCACCCACGACACAGCACGTCGTGCGTTCCATGGTGCTCCCCTTTCAACGATCGTTGAATATAGTCGATGGTGCATCGGATCGACCCGACGGTCAAGAGGGGCAGCCGGGCTAGGGGCCTAGGGGGTCGTAGCGGAGCGAGCGCTATCTGCTGGTGGCGGGGCGAGGCCTAAGGGCCCTCCGGCCCAACCGGACGCGACGCCAGACCTGACGGTTCGCCGGGCGTGGTCAGCCGAAGCCGGTCCAGCGCAGCACGCAGGCGGGCCAACGTCCGCTCCCGGCCCAGCACAGTCAGCGACTCGAACAGCGGCAGCCCGACGGTGCGGCTCATGACCGCCACCCGCACTGGCGCCTGCGCCTTGCCCAACTTCAACCCGAGACCGTTGCCGACGCGCTCAAGCTCAGTCTTGAGCGCCTCAGCCTCCCAGGGGCTGGTCTGGTACGCGGCGATCGTCGCCCGCAGGATGTCGCCAGCCGTGGCGTGGTCCTTCATCGCCTTCGACCAGGACGCCTCATCGAATGCCGGCGGGTCCAGGAATACCCAATCCACCACCGTCGTGATCTCCGAGAGCACCCCGACCCGAGTCTGAGCCAGCGGCGCCAAGGCGGCGAACGCCTTCTCGTCGAAGGACTGCGCCGGCCACGGGGCCGCCGGAGGAGTCAACCAGGGCTGGCACCGCTCGACGAATTCGGCGAGCGGCAACGTTCGGATGTACTCGCCATTGAAGGACCGGAGCTTGTTCACGTCGAACTGCGCAGGCGAGGAGTTGACGTTCTCGAGGCGGAACTCGGCCTCGATCACCGACCACGGCACAATCTCCCGGTCACCGCCCGGTGCCCATCCGAGCAGCATCAGGTAGTTGCGCATCGTCTCGGCGAGATAGCCCTCCGCCTGGTAATCCTCCAGCGCGACCCGGTCCCGTCGCTTGCTCAACTTCTGGCGTTTCTCGTTGACGATCACCGGCACATGAGCCCAGCGCGGCGGTGTCGCCCCCAAGGCCTCCCACAGCAACTGCTGCTTGGCGGCGTTGCTCAGGTGCTCCTCGCCCCGGATCACCAGGTTGATCCGCTGATCGAGGTCATCGACGGCGTTGGCCAGGAGGAACACCGCCGAACCGTCGCCGCGGGCGATGACGAAGTCCTCCATGGCGGCGTTCGGGAACTCCGTCGCACCGCGGATCAAGTCCGCCACGGCCGTCACACCGTCATCCGGTGTGCGAAACCGCAGTGCGCGGCCCTCCCCCCGAGGCAGCCCGAGCTCCCGGCAGCGGCCGTCGTAACCTCGATGCGGACCACTCGCGCGAGCCACTACCTCCTCGCGGGTGCAAGCGCAGTAGTACGCCCGGCCCACCTGGAACAACTGTCGTGCCGCCGCGCCGTGCCGCTGGGCGTTCGACGACTGGAAATACGGCCCCTCGAAGGTCTCCGACTCCTGGCTGATCCCCAACCACGCCAACGCCCGTACGATCCCCTCCATCCACTCCGGGCGGTTACGCGCGACGTCGGTGTCCTCGATCCGCAAGACGAACCGGCCGCCCGGTGACTGCCGTGCCACGACCCAGTTGAACAGGGCACTTCGCGCACCGCCGACGTGGAATATCCCGGTAGGGCTGGGGGCGAACCGGACACGGACCGAGCCGAACGACATGGCCGAAGCGTACCCACCTCCCTGACTGGAGAAGACAACCAGCAGTGCGGCCGCCTCGCCAGCTGTATGAGTCGATGGAGCCAGTTGGGCCGGAATCACTCGCCGCACCGGCTACGCAGCGTTGGCGCTACGGTCGCGAAGAGTAGTCGGCTACTTAGCCACAAAGAGTTGGATGGTTTCACTGGCTCGGCAGAGGCGGCACAGCCTCGCACGACCTATTCTGCGCCTGGTGACCCTCTCACCCGAGCAGATCCTTACCCAGAGCTGCCCCCAGTCGGCGGTCGCAGCCGTCTGCTTCGACGTGGACGCGACCCTGGTGGACTACGAGGCTTCCAACCGCGCGGGACTGCGCGAGCTTCTTGGCACTGACGAGGACTGGGCCGACTGGCGGGCGCTCACCGACCGGCACTACGGGCGCTATCTTGCCGGAAAGGTCGACTTCGACACCATGCGCCAGCAGCGCACCAGAGACTTCTTCGCTTCCCGCGGGGAGGTCCTGTGCGACCGTGAGGTAAGGCGACGGGAGGAGCGCAGGGCACAGGCCATGCGGGGGGCCTGGAAACTGTTCGACGACGCGCTGCCCTGCCTGCGGGCGATGCGGTCGCTGGGACTGCGGCTGGCCACGATCACCAACGCAGCTGGCGATTACCAGCGCGGGAAGCTCGTCGCTTTGGGGTTGGAGTCGGCCTTCGACGCGGTGCTGATCTCCGGGGAGCTCGGCGTGGCCAAGCCGCACCGCGCGATCTTCCGGCGGGCGTGCCGCGCCCTCGGGGTGCACCCCGCCCAGGCCGTCCACGTCGGCGACCGACTCGACACCGACGCCGAGGCCGCGCGGGACGCCGGGCTGCACGGGGTGTGGCTGGACCGCTCGGGCTGCGGTGTGCACTCGCCAGGCGCCGGTATCTCAGTGATCGGGCGCCTAGCCGAGCTCCCCGCGCTGGTCACCCGGCTTGCGGGGTGAGTTTGGCGCGCCGCTCGTCGCCTGCGGGGTAGCCCAGCGGAAGGGTGACCCAGTGGAAGTCGGCGCCTTGGGTCGACTACCATTCCTGTCCGGCGCTGGTTCGGGTCGTGGCTGGGCCCCGGAATCGGACAGTCGATGGGGTATGGTGTAATTGGCAGCACGGCTGATTCTGGTTCAGTCAGTCTAGGTTCGAGTCCTGGTACCCCAGCGAATGCGATCATCGTGTTCTCGCGGCCCCGTCGTCTAGCGGCCCAGGACGCCGCCCTCTCAAGGCGGTAGCGCGGGTTCAAATCCCGTCGGGGCTACATCGGTTGTATAAGGTCTGCCCGTGATCTGAGAGTTCAGGTCATGGGCAGGCCTTGTGTGGTCCCGCTACGCTCGGTGCTGTCCGGCGGGCCGTGCAAAGACGTATCTACCGGAGCGTTTCGGTTACCTTGTACGGGCGATCTGGGCCCCTCGAAGTCGCCCTGCGGGACAGGCGCAGTCGCAGGGCCTAGTGGCGCCACGCTGACAGGGACTTCGTCCCATTCCGCCAGTACCGGAACGGAGGTGAGCGCGGCAGTCTGTCACCGGTAGTCGCACAACACCAGCCGGGTGCCGTCCGCGGCCGCGCACGGCAGGTATCCGGCGTCCCTGAGCAGGCCGCGGGCGCCCATGTGCAGGCGCAGATAGGAACTGAAGCCCGCGAGCAGGGTTCCGGACCCGGGCACAGTCCGGGTGTAGAGATACTCCACCGTCCAGAACGGATCGCCCGAGTTGACGCCCGCCGAGACGTCGAACACTCTGCCGTCCAGGATCAGTGCACGTATCGCGTTGGTCTTGCGCGCCTCAGCGACCGACATCGCGTCTGCGTAACCGATCGCACCGGGGGTCTGGCTGATCTGGCGCACCACCTCGATATTGGTCGTGCGCTCGCAGCGGATGGTGGGCGCACGCCGGTCGCGATCCCTGGTCAAGCAATCGTTGGAGGACAGGCTCCCCTCGGTGGCACCGAGCACCTTCTTCTCGAACAGCTCCCGCGTGCCGGAGTCCTGGCCTCGGCCGACGATGCGGATCGGGAGTGGCTCTCCGGGGCGCAGCTGACTCCAGTCCCGGTAGGTGCCGTTGTAGATGCCACGTAGCTGCTCGGAGGTGATGGCGTCCAAGCCGACCGCCGAGTGGACGACCACGTGGTAGACGACGATCGCGACCTGCTCGGCGTGTAGGCCGGTGTCAATCCCGTCCTGCCGTCCGTCGGAGAGCGCGGCCAGCCCGCCGGCGTTGTTCGGGTCGAGCTGGGCGACGTCGCGTGCGCCCTCGATGCTGCCAGTGGGCTGTGTGCTGATCCGCGCCCCGCCACACACCCGCGAGTACTCGGCCCCGATCGCCGGAATTACCGGCGTGAACACGGTAGACCCGACGATCTTCAACTCCCCGGACCCGCAGGCGACGGTCGGGTCCGCCGGTACTGGCCTGGGTGGGGGCGCGGGAATGATGGCGTAGAGCAGCAGGATGACGGTGAGTACGGCGGCGAATCCAGCGGTGACTCGCTGCAGCGTGATCCGCCTGCGCATCCGCTCGTCGATGATCAATCCGCGGCTTTTGAGCTTGCCGTCCCAGGTGAGTTGGTCCTCGGTCGCACCACTGGCCGGATCGAGCAGAACTACGACAATCTTGAAGCTCGACTTGGTGGGCAACTCCAGGTCGTCTAGCCGAACGCCTGGCCAGCGCAGTTCCGGTTTGATGTCGATCCGCTCGCCGTCCTCGCCGAGCCACTGCGACATCCAGGCGGACAGGCCCGTCTGGATGTCGTCAAGGGTGGCGCGGCGACCCGTGTCGGCTGCCAGCTCCAGATGTGCCTGGATATCGCTTGAGCTTTGCTCCCGGATCTCCGCGTTCCATACGATGCGATGGCCGAACTGGAATGACAGCTGCTTGCGGAAGTCGTCAGCCTCGACGTCCTCGCTCCCGGTGTTTCGGACCCGGATGACGACCGTGCTCATCCGCTCGTTCAGCTTGTACCAGCGGCCGAGCAGCCGCCGGACCGTATCGTGGTCGTCTCGCGGAATTCCGGGACCGAGCCCGATCCTGGACTTGTACTGTACCCGGACGCCGATCCGCTTCCGCCGGATGAGCAACCGGTCGACGTAAGGCGTCGCGACGAGTAGGACGATACCCAGTGCGAGGTTGCCTGCGCCGAAGAAGTCCAGCAGCGACTGCAACACCCGTTGCAAGGACTCCAAGATTCCTCCCTGTGACAGGTCGGGAGCTAACGTGGCAGTCGGATTCTTCTCGCGCCATCCCTGTTCACCACCTGCGTTCTTAGCTTGAGGTCGCAGTGGAGGTCGGCGACCTTAGCATAGGAATGCAGACCTGCACTCCGGCAGTTACTAGTGCAGGCGCCGTGATGGAGGTCAGAGCCGGTTGTGCAGTGCCTCCGCAGCGGCAAGCAGGTCAGCAGCCCAGCGGGCGCCCGGCCGCCGGCCGATCCGCTCCACCGGCCCGGAGACCGACACCGCGGCCACCACGCTGCCGACCGCATCACGCACCGGGGCGGACACGCTGGCCACCCCCGACTCGCGCTCAGCCACGCTCTGCGCCCAGCCTCGGCGGCGCACCTCCATGAGGATCCGCTCGCTGAACACGGCCTCGCCGAGCACAGCACGCTGGGTGGGGGGATCAGCCCACGCAGCCAGGACCTTCGCACCTGAGCCGGCGGTCATCGGCAGCCGGGCTCCCACCGGGACGGTGTCGCGCAGGCCGCTCGGGGGCTCCGCGGCGGCCACGCACACCCGGTTCATCCCGTCCCGCCGGTAAAGCTGGACGCTCTCCCCAGTGAGGTCACGCAGCCGGGGCAGCACCATCGCGGCGGCCTCGAGCAACGGGTCGATGGCGGCACCGTCGCCCAGCTCGTGCAGGGCTGGTCCGGGACGCCACCGCCCGTCGTTACCGCGGCTGAGCAGTCGGTGCACTTCCAGCCCCACCGCCAGCCGGTGTGCGGTGGCTCGGGGCAGGCCGGTGCGGGCGCACAGCTCGGCGAGGCCGCAGGGTGTTGCGGCCGCTGCCCGCAACACCATCACGGCCTTGTCCAGCACACCGATACCGCTATGCTGTCCCATAGGCCGATACTAACGTCCCGGTATTTGAGAAGTCCAGCATCTGAGAAGTCCAGCGTACGGGCTAGGCGCTGGCCGGCCGGGACGATGACGATGAGGACGGATGCGATGGGCCGAACGCTCGCAGCGAAGGTGTGGGACGCCCACGTGGTGCATAAGGGCGACGCCGATGGTGACAGCACTGCCCCCGACCTGCTCTACATCGACCTGCACCTGGTGCACGAGGTCACCAGCCCGCAGGCCTTCGACGGCCTACGGCTGGCGGGCCGGCCGGTCCGCCGCCCTGATCTGACCATCGCAACTGAGGATCACAACGTCCCCACCACGGACATCGAGCTACCGATCGCTGACGCGGTGTCCCGCACCCAGGTGGAGACGCTGCGCCGCAACTGCGAGGAGTTCGACGTGCGGCTGCATCCGATGGGCGACGCCGAACAGGGCATCGTGCACGTCGTCGGACCGCAGCTTGGCCTCACCCAGCCAGGGATGACCGTGGTCTGCGGTGACTCCCACACATCCACGCACGGAGCCTTCGGCGCGCTGGCGTTCGGCATCGGGACCTCGGAGGTGGAGCACGTGCTGGCCACCCAGACGCTGCCGCTGCGTCCGTTCAAGACCATGGCGGTGGTCGTGCGCAGCGGTGATGGGTCCATGCCCGCGGGCGTCACCAGCAAGGACATCATCCTGGCCGTGATCGCTCGGATCGGCACCGGCGGTGGCCAGGGGTATGTGCTCGAGTACCGCGGGAACGTGATCGAGCAGCTGTCGATGGAAGCCCGGATGACGGTCTGCAACATGTCGATCGAGGCGGGTGCCCGGGCGGGGATGATCGCGCCGGACACCACCACGTTCGACTACCTGGCCGGCCGGCCGCACGCGCCGGTGGGCCCACAGCGGGACGCGGCGATGCAGCACTGGCGCTCACTACGTACCGATGACGACGCGACCTTCGACGCCGAAGTACACCTCGACGCGGACGCCATGACGCCGTTCGTGACCTGGGGTACCAACCCCGGCCAGGGCCTGCCACTGTCCGGGCAGGTGCCCGATCCCGACCAGATCACCGACGAGGGTGAGCGGCTCGCGGTGCGCAAGGCACTGTCCTACATGGACCTGAAGCCCGGGACCCCGCTCCGCGAGATCGGGGTGGACACGGTATTCCTCGGATCCTGCACCAACGGGCGGATCGAGGATCTTCGGGCGGCGGCCGGGGTGCTCGCCGGCCGCCGGGTGCACGATGGGGTGCGGATGCTCGTGGTGCCCGGCTCGATGCGGGTGCGCGCTCAGGCCGAGGCCGAGGGTCTGCACGAGGTGTTCACAGCGGCCGGCGCCCAGTGGCGTTCGGCCGGCTGCTCGATGTGCCTGGGGATGAACCCCGACCAGCTCGCGGCCGGCGAGCGATGCGCGTCCACCTCCAACCGCAACTTCGAGGGCCGCCAGGGCAAAGGCGGGCGCACCCACCTGGTCTCGCCGCTGGTGGCGGCGGCCACCGCGGTGCGCGGCACCCTGTCAGCCCCCGCCGACCTGAACTGAGTCGTGAGTGCGTAACAGTGTTATAGCACTTCTTGCCACTCACGAGCGAGGAGCGTAGCGACGATGCATCCTTTCACCCGCCATACCGGTATCGGCGTACCGCTGCGTCGCTCCGATGTGGACACTGATCAGATCATCCCTGCGGTGTACCTCAAGCGGGTCAGCCGCACGGGCTTCGAGGACGGGCTGTTCGCGGCGTGGCGCGCTGACGAGGATTTCGTGCTCAACCACGAGGCCTACCGCAGTGGCAGCGTGCTGGTCGCCGGGCCGGACTTCGGCACCGGGTCCTCGCGTGAGCACGCGGTGTGGGCATTGCTGGACTACGGGTTCCGGGTGGTGATCTCGCCGCGGTTCGGCGACATCTTCCGGGGCAACGCGGGCAAGCAAGGCTTGCTCGCCGCCCAGTGCGAGCGTGCTGACGTCGAATTGCTGTGGAAGCTGCTGGAGAACGCGCCAGGCACCGAGGTTACTGCCGACCTTCAGGAGCAGACGGTGCAGGCCAAGGACCTCACGGTGGCCTTCGCGATCGACGGCTACACCCGGTGGCGGCTGCTGTCGGGATTGGATGACATCGCCCTGAGCCTGCGCCACGCCGAGCAGATCGACGCATTCGAGACCCAGCGCCCATCCTGGTTGCCTACCACGGTTCAGGGGACCGGCTGAGCTGGCGGGATTCTGGGCGTGGTACATGGTGTTCAGGCGCGTTCCGCCATACGGTGACCCACAATGGTCCCGGCACACGTGGCCGGGATCGTCCCGTGGGAGGAGCGGAAGTGAACAAGGCTCAGCTGATCGATGCCCTCGCGGAGCGCCTTGGCGACAAGAAGATCGCCGCAGCTGCGGTGGCAGGTCTGATCGATGTGGTGGTCCGGACGGTCAGCGGCGGTGGCAAGGTCACCATCACCGGCTTCGGTGTCTTCGAGAAGCGGGCGCGGGCGGCCCGGATGGCGCGCAACCCCCGCACCGGGGAGTCGGTGAAGGTCAAGAAGACCAACGTGCCCGCCTTCCGCCCGGGCCTGCAGTTCCGCGAGATCGTGAGCGGCGTGCGTAAGCTGCCGCGGGTGGCCGGCAGCATCAACGGTGCCGCCGCGGCACCCGCCACCACATCCCGCGTCACGACGAGCACAGCACTCACCAGCCCGTCGACCACTCCGACCGGCCAGACCCCGGCCGAGCGGCTCGCTGAGGTGCCCACGGCTGCTGTCAAGGCCGAGACCAAGACCGCGATCAAGACGGCGAAGGCAGCAAAGGCGGCGAAGAAACAGGACAAGACTGCCACAAAGACCCCTGCCAAGATCACCACAAAGAAGCTGGCCAAGAAGTCTGCCGCCAAGAAGTGAGCTAGACACGGCGATGCGCCACGGCGGCGATGCTGACTGTTTTGACTACAGAATACCGGTGGGACAAATTGACCCCGATGCCGGAGGGGCCGTTGCCGATCTGGGTCTCTGACCTCGATCGAATAGTTTTCCTGTCCCACCTCAATGCTTCACCTGCCGTACCCTTGGTGTCAGTTGTCACGACGGGCTGGGTGCCAGGACCGGAGCGGTGCAATTTGGTAGTGGTGGACCTTCACGGATCGCATCATTCGGTTATCAACGGACGTACTATTCATGCGCCCTGCTGACACCCCGACGGACCACTTCTTGTCGCACTCGTCGATGGTCTCCTGGCGGTCAAATGGGTCAGAAGTCGCGTAGTGGTGCCCCACCGTGCACCAGTCGCCGCAGCGAGACTGGGCTGACCGCGGCCGGGCAGGTAGGGGCCGTGCGGGTAGCATCGTGGAGTCCTACTGATGACCAGCGCCCAGGAGGGTGTCGCCGTGTCCCATCATCCGCGTGTCGATCCGTCACGACGAAGGAGAGGCTGCGCGAAGCGTTACCACGGGGACCACCGCAGGCGACGTGCTCGGCAATGACCGGTCGGTCATCGCGGCCCGCGTGGGCGGCGTGTTACGAGACCTGAATCACACCCTCACAGAGGGCGACCTCGTCGAGCCTGTGCTCGCGTCGTCCGAAGACGGACTTGCGATCATCCGACATTCCTGCGCACATGGCCCGGAACTCCCGAAGCTGACCCGAAGTGCAAGGTAGGGCGCGTCAGGATTCGGATGGGAGGGCTGTGTGTGCGCTCGATCGCCCGGTAGACGGTGGAGCGCGCGACGGAGAACAGCTCCGCGAGCTCGGCGCTGGTGTGTGCGCCGGCTTGGTGCAGCTCGACGAGGTGCGCTTCCTGTCGTGGGGACAGCTTGGGCTTCTTCCCACGTAGCCGGCCCTTGGCGCGGGCGACCTTCATCCCCTCCCGAGTCCTCATCTTGATCAAGTCTGACTCGAATTCGGCCACCATGGCCAGCACGTTGAACAGCAATCTGCCGACCGGGTCGGTCGGGTCGTGCACCGATCCGCCGAGGCTGAGCTTGACCTCGCGGGTGGTGAGCTCGGCGACGATGTCGCGGGCGTCGGGCAGCGAGCGGGCGAGCCGGTCGAGCTTGGTCACGACCAGGACGTCCCCACCGCGGCAGGCCGCCATGGCCTCGCGCAGTCCGGGCCGGGCCCGGTTGGTTCCGGTCAGGCCGTAGTCGACGTAGGTCCGCTCGGGTGCCACGCCGAGCGCGGCGAGCGCATCGCGTTGCGCGGTGAGGTCCTGCTCGTCGGTGGAGACCCGCGCGTTATCCGTGCAGCTTGACCGTGTCTCGTGCCCGTGGAGCGGGGCTCTCGTCTGGGTGATAGCTCTTGCATTGTTCGGTGTCTCAGTCCACTTTGGACTGCGTGATCTTGCACTACTTCAGCCCGGCCGGGTG
>DATDHI010000238.1:0-8270 GCA_036521655.1 Pseudonocardiaceae bacterium
GCAGTACCGGCTGCGGCATGGGCACCAGCCGCAGTCGCGACAGGACCGTCGCGGGCGCGGACAGCGGCACCAACCGGCGTGAACCGGTGCTGGCCATCCTGCACGCGTCCCAGCCCACCGACGCCGGGGTGGCCGGCTACGTCGCGGCGGTGGCTGCCGACCAGCGCGCCCGTGGCTGGCGGGTCGTGGTCGCCTGCCCCTCCAGTGGCCGCCTCGCCAGCGACCTGACCGCGCGCGGAGTCCCACGACTGCCCTGGTCCGCAACCCGGTCGCCCAGCCCGGACACAGTGCGCGAGACCCTGCGCCTGCGCTGGCTGATCAGCCAGGTCCGGCCGGACGTGGTGCACCTGCACTCGGCGAAAGCGGGGCTGGCCGGGCGGCTCGCGCTGCGCGGCCGGCTTCCCACGCTCTTCCAACCGCACGGCTGGTCGTGGCTCGCGGTTCGCGGAGCGACGGCCCGCGCAACGCTGGCCTGGGAACGCCTCGCCTGTCGCTGGACCGACGCCCTGGTATGCGTCGGCGAGGGCGAGGCCGAGGTGGCCCGCCACGAGCGCGTGGGCCAGGCGCACATCGTGGTCCGCAACGGCGTCGACCTGGCCAGTTTCACCCCGGCTGGCGAGCAGGCTCGCACGGCCGCCAGGGATCGGCTGGGTGTGTGCCAGCAGGTGCCGCTGGCGGTGTGCATCGGGCGGGTCACTCAGCAGAAGGGGCAGGACGTGTTGTTGACCGCGTGGCCCCGGGTACGTCGAGGATGCCCGGAAGCCGAGCTGGTCATGGTGGGCGACGGCGCGCTGCTGCCCACGTTGCGTCGAGGGGCTCCGGCCGGCGTGCGGTTCGTGCCACCCGCCACCGATCCCCGGCCGTGGTACGCCGCGGCCGACGTGGTGGTCCTGCCGTCCCGCTGGGAAGGCCTGTCGCTGACCCTGCTCGAGGCGATGGCCAGCGGTTGCTCCGTCGTGGTCTCCGACATCCCTGGCCTCGCCGAAGCCACCACCGCGGGGGTGGGTGCCCAGGTACCGGTCGGCGACACCGCCGCACTGGCCGGGGCGATCGTGGCTCGGCTGGGCGACCCCGACCTGCGCACCGCCGAGGGCACGGCCGCCCGGCTGGCCGCCGGCGCATTCGACGTGCGGCGCACCTACGAGCAGCTCGCCGCCGTCACCGCCCAGGTCTCGCAGCGCCGATGAGCGATCGACCTGTCGGATTTCCTGACACGCCCGTGCATCGCCCTCGCGGGGGCGATACTGGACGGTGATCCGGTGGCTTGACTACTGTCAGTGTTGCTGGTGGCGCGGCTGTCAGTGTTGCTGGTGGCGCGGCGCATCGGGGGGCCCGTACATGATCGATCGTCTCGCGATTATCACGTTCTGCACCGCCGTGGCGTGCACGGTGGCACTCGCGGCGTGCGACCGAGTGAGCCCGTCGCGGCGTCCGGATCCGGGCAACGAACCCACGCTGACCGCGACAATCGAGCCCTCGGTGACCGTGACGCCCCCGGCCGGCGGACCCACGAAGATCACGATCCCGCAGGTCGATCCCCCCACGCCGTCGTCCAAGGGTATCGATCCTGCAGGCTGCGGCATCCCGGGTGCGGCGTGCGAAACGACTACCCCGTCCACCACCCGGCCGGGCGAGCCCTCCAGTCGAGGCGCGCCTCCCCCGACGACTTCGTGACCAACCCATCCGCTCCAGCACCCCGCGGGGTCCTGGACGCCAAGCGCATCATCGAGATCTTCGCCGTGGTGATCGCACCCGTCACCGTACTCACCGCGCTGCTCAGCTACGTCGGATGGATTCGCAGCAGGGCGTTCTTCAGCTACTTCGGGGTCGAACAAGGCCTACTGAACCTGTCGGTCCAGGACTACGCGCTGCGCAGCTCCGACGTGACATTCGGAGCCGTGGCCCGGCTGCTGGCGGCCCTGGTGGTCCTCGCGCTCGTCGACCGTCTCCTCACCCGGGTGCAACCGGACCCGAGCCCCGGCGATCGCCCACAGCAGACCGGCACCGCACGCGGTGGCCCACTCGCCCAGGCGCTGGCGGTCACCGGGCTCGCATTGTCGCTGGCGGGCCTGCTGCTCGCGCTCGGCCTCGGGAGGGGCTGGGGCCTACCCGCGCTGCTGGGACCCGCCGTGCTCGGGGTCGGCAGCATCGTGACGTTCCGCTTCCGACGGGCATTAATGGCCTCGCTGGCCGGATCTCGATTGCGGCAACAGATCAGCGTCGCGGCGCTGACGGCCACGCTCGCCCTGGCGCTGTTCTGGGCTGCGACGCTGTACGCGCAGGACCTCGGGCAACGGGCCGCGGTCGCGGTGGACGCCGGTCAGACCGCCCTACCCACGGTGACGGTATTCAGCACGACGTTCCTGGATCTGCCAGGATCGCGGGTCCGGGCAACCGCCGTCCCTGGCCCCGGCGCCACAGCGTCCTACCGCTACACCGGTCTGTCGCTGCTCTCCTACGCCAACGGCCGATGGCTGCTCATCAGCGGGAAATACTCGGCGAACTACCGCTCGTCAGTCGTCGTGCTGCGAGATTCGGAGGCGATCCGGGTGGAGGTGGCCGCACCCGCCTGACACTGCGAGTCGCTCCCGACGGCGCCGCGGCCGCGGTTCCGCGGAACCGTTTGTGTCGGTGACCTCCGCTAGTGTGTTCGAACATACGTTCTACACATGCGGAGGCGCTGGAATGGATATGGCAGAGTTGAGCACGCCTGAGCTGGAATCCGAGCTGGTCGGGTTGGCCGGGCATCTGGCGGCGGCGCAATGCCGGTTCCTGCTCCTGCTGGCCGAGTTCGATTCGCGGGAGGCATGGGCTGGTCCCGGGTTGCGCTCCTGCGCCCACTGGCTGTCCTGGCGGGTCGGGATGGATCTCCGAACAGCCCGGGATCAGCTGCGGGTGGCGCAAGTACTGCCGTCGTTGCCAGAGGTGGCAGCCGCCTTCGGGACGGGTCGGATCTCGTATGCGAAGGTCCGCGCGATCACCCGGATTGCCACCCCGCAGACCGAGGGAGACCTGCTCGAGGTGGCGTTGGCCGGCACGGCGAGCCACGTCGAACGGGTCGTCCGGCTGGCCCGAGCTGCGGGAGCGGGTTCCGCAGCGGCGGTGACGGCGCGGCGCTCGGTCAGCTGGGACTGGGCCGAGGATGGCTCACTGCTGCTGCGGGCGCGGCTCCCCGCTGAGCAGGGCGCTCTGCTACTCGCCACGCTCGAGGCATTCCTCGAACCTGCGCCGGAAGCCGCCGACGCCGCGCCGGATTCTGCCGAGCGCATGGAGCCGCAAGACGGTTCCGCGGAACCGTCCGAGACGGAACGGGCCGACCCAGAACCACTCAACCCAGAACCACTCAACCCAGAACCGCTCGACCCAGAACCGCTCGACCCAGAATCGCTCAATCCAGCCCCATGGTGGGAGGCGGCGCTGGCCGAGCAGGTAGCGGCGGCTGGCGAGCGGACGCCGGGCGCAGCGGTGGACCGGGTCGCGGCCCGGCGAGCCGACGCGTTGCTGGCGCTCGCGGAGGCGGCCCGTACGAGGGGTCCCACGGACCGGTGGCGGTCCGTGAGTGACCGCTTCGACGTGGTGGTGCACGTGCATGCGGAAACCGGCACCGCGGAGATCGAGGGTGGCCCAGCCCTGCCGGTCAGCACCGCGCAACAGCTTGGCTGCCAGGCGCGGGTGTCGGCGCTGATCACAGATCGGCGTGGTAACCCCCTGTACCTGGGACGGCGACGGCGGCTGGTCTCGCGCCGCCTGCTGCGGGCGTTACGTGCGCGTGATCACGGCAAGTGCCGGTTCCCCGGGTGCACGAACCACCGAGTGGACGCGCACCACATCGTGGCCTGGCTGGCAGGCGGCCGCACGGACGTCGCCAACCTGGTACTGCTCTGCCGCTTCCACCACGGACTGATCCACGACCACGACTACCGGATCCGATGGGTCGACGGAGATCTTGAGTTCCGCCGACCCGATGGTCAGTTGATCCCGGCGGTCGCACCACCGACCACGGGCCTCCTGGAACACCTCGTGGAGATGCACGCCGCCGAGCAGCTGGAGATCACCGACGACAGCCTGACACCCACCTGGGGCGGCGAACGCTTCGACCCCCACCCGATCCTGCTGCGGCTGCTCAGCGAACCCGAACCTGTCTTGCACGCAGCAGCGGCCGCCTAGCGGCGATGGCGGAGGAGGAGCACGACGTCAGTGTGCTGGCGGGGCGAACCAGACCTTCGACCTCACCATCGGCGCCCTTGCCTAGCCGGATGCCCGGCGAAGCGATCCAGCGCGTGACGTAGGCGGCCTACCGCCGATGGCGGAGGACCCAACCCCCACCTGATGCGACCGTTGTCACACAGGGACACCACGGGGGGGGTGGATGTGGCTGAGCAGCGGCTTGCGCTCGCGATCAACGGGCGTGAGCGACTTCTGGAGACACGGTTGGTGCCGTTCTCACCACCGCAGGGCCTGCCGACCAACGGGAACGCCCGCTTGGGACCGGTCGCAATCGTGGGCCTCGGATACGTCGGACTGCCGACGGCGTTGGCGCTGCTGGGCCGCTCGTCGCGGATCACCGGCTTCGATATCAGCGAGGACCGCTTGGGCGCCATCGAGTCCGGTGACGTCGACCTCTTCGACAGCGACCGCGTGCGGCTGGCGGCGGCGAACACCGACGACAGCTTCCGGCTCACCAGCGACAGCGCCGCGCTGGCCGATTCCGAGGCGGTGATCGTCTGCGTCCCCACCCCGGTGCATAACGACCGCGTCCCGGACCTCGCAGCGTTGCAAGGCGCCTGCCGGACCGTCGTCAAGCACGCCCGCCCCGGGCAGACGATCATCCTGACCTCGACGAGCTACGTCGGCACCACGCGCCAGCTGCTGGTCGAGCCGCTCCAACGGCGTGGCTTGACCGTGGGCACGGACGTGCACGTCGCGTTCAGCCCGGAGCGGATCGACCCCGGCAACCCTGACCATGTCCAGCGGGAGACACCGCGGGTGGTGGGCGGCGCCACGGCCGGATGCAGCGACGCGGCCGCGGCAGTGATCGGACAGTTGACCGACTCGGTGTATCTGGTCACGTCTCCGGAGGCCGCTGAGCTGACCAAGCTCTACGAGAACATCTTCCGCGCCGTCACGCTCGCCCTGGCCAACGAGTTCGCCGACGTGTGCGGGACCCTGCAGCTGGATCCGATCGAGGTGACCCTGGCGGCCGGGACCAAGCCCTACGGCTTCCTCGGGGCGTTCCCCGGACCCGGTGTCGGCGGGCATTGCATCCCGTGCGATCCGCACTACCTGCTTTGGCAGCTGCGCGGGCGCGACCGGCCGACGCCGCTCATCGAGCAAGCCATGCGGTCCATCGACGCCCGCCCCCACCGCGTCGTCGAGCGGGCCGCCGAGGTCCTCGCCGAGGACGGCCGCTCGGTGGTGGGCGCCCGGGTGATCGTGGCGGGCGTCGCCTACAAGGCGGGGGTCTCCGACGTCCGCGAATCGCCGGCGCTGGCGATCCTCGACGGCCTCGCCGAGCGCGGCGCGGACGTCGGCTACCACGATCCGCTGGTGCCGACCCTGCGCACCCCGGCTGGCAGGCTGATGCACAGCGTCGATGTGCCGGAAGACCAGCCGTGCGACCTGGCGGTCATCCACGTACTGCATCCCAAGACGGACAACGACTGGATCCGGAACTGCCCGCGGGTTCTCGACGCGACCTACCAGTTCGACGGCGCAGCGCACCGCAGCCTGGTGTGAGGCCCGGCCAACGATGACCTACCAGCTGCCCGCCGAGATGGATACCACGACGCCGGCGGTCATCCTCAAGCTCGACCGCAACGTCATGCATCACGGCGGACTGGGTGCGATCCGCAGCCTGGGGCGGCTGGGCGTGCCGGTGTACGGCGTGCACGAGGACCCACTGGCACCGGCGGCCAGCTCACGCTACCTGTCCGGGCGCTGGTTCTGGCGTGCAGAGCCCGACGATGAGGAGCGGGTGCGGGCCGGGCTGATGAGGCTCGCGGAGCGGATCGGCCGCCGCGCCGTGCTCATCCCCACCGACGACGCCGGCGCCATCTTCCTCGCCGAGCATGGCAGGGACCTGCGGCCCTACTACCTGTTCCCGCACCCGCCCAAGGGCCTGCCACGCCAGGTGGCCGGCAAGTTCACGCTGTATCAGCTGTGCCGGGAGCTGGCAGTGCCGTGCGCAGCGTCCACGTTGCCGGGGTCCCTCCTCGAGGCGGAGGAATTCGCCGAGCAGGTGGGGTTCCCGCTGGTCGCCAAGCTCGCCGCCCCGTGGCTGACCAACGGATCGGGGTTGCGCAGCACGTCGGTGGTCCGCAACTCCGAAGAGCTCGCCCGCAGCTACCGAGCCTGCCGGCAGGGCCTGATGCTGCAGGAATACCTTCCCCGAAGCCGCGACCAGGACTACTTCGTCCACGGCTACGCCGACGCCCGTTCCCGCTGCCGGCCCGCCTTCGTCGGGATCAAGGAGCGGTCCTACCCGGCACACGCGGGGCTGACCAGCCTGGGGCAGTGGGTGGACAACTCGGAGCTGCGCGGGCAGGCCACCAAGCTGCTGTCCCACCTGGGATTCGCGGGGATCGTCGACCTGGACTACCGATGGGATCCCCGGGACGGCCAGTACAAGCTGCTGGACTTCAACCCGCGGCTGGGCGCGCAGTTCCGGCTTTTTCAGGACACCGCTGGCGTCGACGTCGTGGTGGCGGCGCATCTCGACCTGACCGGCCGTGAGATCCCGCTGGGCTCGCCTCGCACCGGCCGTCGCTTCCTCGTCGAGAACTACGACCCGATCGCCGCGCTGCGGTACCGCCGCGACGGCCTCGATCTCCGGGCCTGGGTTGCATCGCTACGCCAAGTCGACGAGCTGGCCTGGTTCGCCCGTGACGATCTCGCGCCATTCGGGCTGATGTGCCTTCGGATGGGCTGGCGCGCGCTGACCCGTGGTGGGTCATCGAAGAGAAGCACTGCTACCGCTAACGGCACGGGAGGCCTGACGTGAACGACCCAGTCGACGTTGCCATTGTGGGCGCAGGTCCATACGGCCTGTCGCTCGGCGCCCACCTGCGCGCCGCAGGGGTGCGCTTTCGCCAGTTCGGGCACCCCATGCAGCTGTGGCGCGAGACCATGCCGCGCGGCATGTTCCTCAAGTCGCAGGGATACGCCTCCAACCTCTCCGACCCGGGCGGCGAGCTCACCCTGCGCGCGTTCTGCGAGCACACCGGCCGGGACTACGCCGACTACGGGCTGCCGGTGCCACTGGACACCTTCGTGGCATACGGGGACTGGTTCCAGCGCGCCGAGGTCCCCCACCTGGAAGAGGTGCTGGTCACCGGTGTGACCCTGGCCGGCGGCCCCTCGGTCGATCGACAATTTGAGCTCACCCTGGACGACGGCCGCTACGCGCTGGCCCGCACCGTGGTGGTCTGCACCGGAGTGCAGTACTTCGCCCACCTGCCGGGCGTGCTCGCCGCGCTGCCCGCCCCGGTGCGCTCGCACACCTCCGCACACGACGATCTCGGCGTCTTCGCCGACCGCGACGTCGTCGTGCTCGGCGCCGGCCAGTCCGCACTGGAATCGGCTGCCTTGCTGCGCGAGTCCGGAGTGCGCGTCACCGTGCTGGCACGGGCACCGCGTGTGGTGTGGAACGGAGATCCGCTACCCGACCAACGATCGGTGCGGCGGCGGTTGCGGGAACCCGAGGCCCCACTCGGCTCGGGCTGGTCCACCTGGTTCTACTCCACACAGCCAAACCTGTTCCGCCGGCTGCCGGCCGCCCGACGGGTCCGGACTGCCCGCAGCGCACTGGGACCAGCCGGTGCCGCCTGGCTGCGGCCGCGGGTGGAAGGGAAGATCCCCACGCTGGTGCGGCACGCGGTGCGATGGGCGGAACCAGACGGCTTCGGCGTGCGGCTCGGGGTATCGGTCAACGGCGGCGGCATCAAGGAGATCACCGCCGATCACGTGCTGGCCGCCACCGGCTACCGCGCCGGTCTGGACCGGCTGTCCTTCCTGGACGAACGGCTCAGGTCGAGGGTGCGGACGCTGGCCGGCACTCCCGACCTCGGCGCGGACTTCCAGTCCTCGGTGACCGGCCTGTTCTTCGCCGGACCTGCCGTGGCACCGACGTTCGGACCGGTCATGAGGTTCGTCTACGGCGCGGCATACGCGGCACGCACGGTGACCCGCTCGCTCACCGCCACCCGGGAGACGGCCACCGCCGTCGGAGCCCGCAAGTGACCAGCTCGATCATCGAACCGAGCCCGCCAGAC
>DATDHI010000239.1:0-2291 GCA_036521655.1 Pseudonocardiaceae bacterium
CGGCTAAGAGCAACGCCCGGGCTCGCCGCACCACCCGGTGCGCCGCGCTCTGCGACTTCGCCAGAGTTTCCAGGACTTCCCGCTGCCCCTCGGATATCGCCAATGGCGCCGCTGCTCTACTCATAACTCACAGCATAACACAAACTGTAAATTCATTCGCAAGACACTACACTAGGTTCAGCCATCCACCAGTACGCCCCGAATCGGGCCGAGCAGACGGCCTGCGCGGCGTGAGACCCCGGGCAGCAGGGCGAGCCGGTGTGTCCGCGGGGCGCCGGTACGTTCGAGCTGCGCCTGCTCCTCCGCGACCGGCCGCCACACCCGGTCGATGACCTCGGCCGGGTCGCCGGAGATCTCGGCCTCCGGTCGCTGCAGGTGCTCTGACCACAGCCGCAGCCGGGTTTGCCGGGCGAGTCCCTCGTCGCCGGTCACCACGTTGACCTCGGTGTCGTTGAACAGGGAGTGCTCGTTGAGGTTGGCCGAGCCAACGGTCATCCACTTATCGTCAACGATGCCGGCCTTGGCGTGGACATACAGCGGGGCGCTCCGCGAGCCGTCGTGGGCGATGAGCGTGGTGGTGAGCAGGCGCTGGCCCTCGCCGTCCGCGTCGATCAGCCGGCCGAGCTGCCCTCGGGTGGTGTCGGCGCCGCTGCTGGGCCGGCGCGGCAACACGAGCACCACCCGGAACCGGTCCTGCGGCGGCCGCCGCAGCTTGTCGATGAGGACGTCAGCGATCTCCGGCGACCAGAAAAACTGGTTCTCCAGATACACCAGGCGCTCAGCGGAACGCAGGGCGCGCAGGTAGGTGTCGAGGATCGTGAACTCCCCGCGCGGGGCGAACCGGTAGGTCCGCTCGGGGATGGTGCGCACTAGCTGAGCTGCGGTCGCCCCGGTGGGCGGCGGCAGCTGCGGCGCGGGCAGCGTTTCGCCAGCCACCTCCGACCAGCGCTGCACGAAGTGGCCGGCCACGTCTGCCACGATCGGTCCCGCCAGCCGCATTACCACGTCATGCCAGGCCAGCGGGCCGTCGGGGCGGTGAGCGCAGCTGTCGTGCCGATCCCCCTGCAGGGCGGTGAAGTCGATCCCCCCGACAAAAGCCGTCGTGTCGTCGACCACGACCACCTTCTCGTGGTGACAGTGCAACGTCCGTTCCCGGGCGTCCAGGACGCAGCGGACCTTCGTGCCGCGGGTGAGCCCGTCACGGGCGGCGAGCACCGCACGGCGGGTGGGCCGGAAAACCGGCGCCGGCGGACCGGCCCACAGCAACACCCGGACCGGAACCCGCTCGGCGACCTCGGCAAGCAGCTGTCGCAGCGCAGGAGCGGAGGGCTCGCGCACGAGCCGGAAGTCCGGCGAGGCGTGCCAGTTGGCAATATGGACGTGGGAACGCGCGTCCGCGATGGCTGCGGCCATCGCGGAAAGTCCCGCTTCGCCGTCGACGAGGACCTCAACAGAGTTGCCCTCCCGCACCGGGCTGCGAGCGGCGAACCTGTCGTCGACGCGCCCCGCCACTAGCACATCTCCCCAACCGAGGCGGCGGAGCCGACGCTGGTGGTGCGCACACAAGATCGCCTCCAGGCTGTCACCGACGCGCTGGTCGAGAAATTCCGGCGCTGACCGCGACCCCGTCATGGCACACCCTCCGCCGCTTCGACATCTGCGACCAGGCTCCCACGCCACTCGGTCGCGGTGATGATTCTGGTAGACAAGTCGTCACCGATGGGCCTGGCGGGCATCGATCCAGAGACCCTCGAGGAGGGCCACGTCGAGGCCGGGGTGCGCGTCGTCGGAGGGTCAATGCCGGCGCAGGAGGGCGATCAGATTCTGGCTCGATCATCCCTTGGCGTACTGGGAGGCGCCCCACCAGTCGACGACGATGACCGGCTCGTCGCCGACGACCCAGGCGTCGTGGCCCTGAGGCAGGGCGGTGACGTCGCCGGGTCCGGCGTCTAGCTCGGTGCCGTCGGCCATGACGATGTGCAGGGTGCCTTGCAGGTGGTACTGGAAGTGGGGTGCCTCGCACAGCTCGGTGCCGGCGAGCGGCTTGATGTGGTCGGACCAGCGCCAGCCGGGCTGGAGGGTGAGGCGGCCGATCTCGCTGCCGCCGATGGTGAGCAGGTCGAGTTGTCCTCGCTCGAAGGTGCGGCGCTCGTCAGGTGAGGCGAAGGCCTTCTGCTCGGCTGCTGCCATGGTCGTCTCCGTTCAGGGTGGGTCGACGGGGCCGATTGCCGACGACGGGAACAACGATGCAGCCAGGTCTTGCCACCGGTTGGCCGCGGCCGTGGCAAGCC
>DATDHI010000240.1:0-4923 GCA_036521655.1 Pseudonocardiaceae bacterium
CATCACCATCAGCGAGAGCTCCAACCTCGACTCCGCCGACATCGACCGCATGGTCGCCGAAGCCGACCGCAACCGGGCAGCCGATCAGCAACTGCGCCAGGAGGTCGACGCCCGCAACGAGCTGGACACCCTCGCCTACCAGGTTCAACGGCGCCTGGACGAGCTCGGCGCGGATGCGCCGGCTCACGAGAGGGCGCGGGCCGAGCTGCTCGTCGGCGATGCTCGGCAGGCGGTCCAGGAACAGGCACCGCTGGCCCGGGTGCGTGAGCTGACCAGCGAGCTCCAGCAGGTTCTCCAAGCGCTGATGGCGCGGGCCGGCGGTGCGCAGGGCGGGTCATCGCCGGGCGATGGGTCTGCGGCTGACGATGACGTCATCGACGCTGACTTCGACCGAAGCTGAGGGCACCAGGATGCCTTCGGAATCACCCCGGGTTGACGAGCAGACGGCGCCTGCCTCGTCGAGCCCCGGGAAAGAGGTAACCGCGCCAGACGCCGCTGTCGCCGCCCTGGAGGACCGGCTGCGCCGGGCGCTGGCCGACCTGGAGAACCTGCGCAAGCGGCATGCCCGGGAGCTGGAGCGGCAGCGGGCGGCCGAAGCGAACCGGGTGGCTGCCGCCTGGCTGCCGGTGCTGGACAATCTCGACCTGGCACTCAGCTATGCCGACGCCGACCCGTCATCGATCATCGACGGGGTCCGGACCGTGCGCGACCAGGCCCTGGGTGTGCTGGCCAGCCTGGGTTTCTCGCGCCACGACGAGGTAGGGGTGCCCTTCGACCCGCTCCGGCATGAGGTCGTCAACGTGGTGGACGACCCGGACGTGAAGCCCGGCACCGTGGTCAGGGTGCTGCGCCCGGGCTACGGCACTGCGGAGCGGCAGCTGCGTCCGGGCGCGGTGACCGTCGCAGGCCCCCGGAGCTGACGGGCGATGGCGCGCGACTACTACGACGCACTCGGGGTCTCCCGCACCGCGAGCACCGACGAGCTGCAGCGCGCCTACCGCAAGCTGGCCCGGCAGTACCACCCCGACGTGAACCACGACCCCGGGGCCGAGGAGAGCTTCAAGGAGGTCAGCGAGGCCTACAGCGTGCTGTCCGACCCGGACACCCGCAGGCGCTACGACCGGTTCGGGCCTGACTTCCGCCAGATCCCGGAAGGCTACGAGTCCTACGCCGACGCCGCTGGCGCTGGGGGGCAGCGGCGGGGATCGCCTTTCAGTAGTGGTTCCCGGGTGCGGGTGGACTCCGAGGGCGTCGGCGGGTTTGGCGGCGTCGACTTCGACGACCTGTTCAGCGGCCTGTTCGGTTCCCGCGGCGCGGCCGGGCCGATCCCAGGTGCCGATCAGGAGGCCGAGCTGGAGCTGTCCGTCGAGGAGGCATACCGCGGCGGCCGCCGTCGCATCACGCTCGCCGGCGCGGGTGACACCTTCGAGGTCACGATCCCGGCCGGGGTGGTCGACGGGCAGCGCATCCGGCTGGCCGGCGAGGGTGGGCAGGGCTCGGGTAGGGGTTCGGCCGGGGATCTGTATCTGGTGGTGCGGGTCGCACCGCACCCCCGTTACCGGGTGAACGGCCGCGATATCACGGTGGATCTCCCGCTGACGCCGTGGGAGGCCGCGCTGGGGGCCAGCGTGCCGGTCGTCACCCCGGGCGGGGAGGCCAAGGTGCGGGTGCCGGCGGGGTCATCGACAGGTCGCCGGTTGCGGTTGCGCGGGGAAGGGATGCCCAACCCGCGCGGCACACCGGGCGACTTGTACGCCGAGGTGAAGATCATGGTGCCGCGCACGCTGACGCCGCGGGATCGGGAGCTGTTCGAGTCGCTGCGCAGGGATTCGACCTTCGACCCCAGGAGGGGGAGATGACCAGCTATTCGCTGGTGCGGGTGTCGCGGCTGAGCCTGGACAGTTTCGCCGCCCGGGCCGGGATGCATCCGGAGCTGGTCCGCAGGCTGGTGGCCTTGGGCCTGTTGGAGCCGACCAGGGATGCCACCGGCCGGATGTGGTTCACCGCGCCGCAGCTGCAGGCGGCGGCCCGGATCCAGCGGCTGCGAGCTGGTTTGTCAGTGAACTACGCCGCTCTCGGGCTGGTGATGGACCTGCTCGACCGCATCGAGGTGCTGGAGGCCGCGCTGCGCGCCACCGGTACTTCCCCACCCCGACGCGCCGCAAGGAGTGACCCGTCATGGACATGAACCGGTTGACCCAGAAGTCGCAGGAAGCGGTGCAGCAGGCGCAGAGCGTGGCGTTGCGCTACGGGCACACCGAGACCGACGGGGAGCATCTGCTGCTGGCCCTGCTCGACCAGCCCGAAGGCTTGGTGCCGCGGCTGCTCACGGCTGCTGGTGTTGACGTCAGCGCGCTCCGGAGCGCCGTCGACAGCGATCTGCAACGCCGGCCGAAGGTGACCGGGCCCGGCGCGTCCCCCGGGCAGGTGTTCGTCACCCAGCGGTTGGCGCGCGTGCTGGAGGCCGCCGAGCGGGAGGCCACGCGGCTGAAGGACGATTACGTGTCCGTCGAGCACCTGGTTCTCGCCCTTGCTGACGAGGGAACCTCCAGCGCTGCGGGACGGCGGTTGGCGCAGTTCGGCGTGACCCGGGAGGCGTTCCTGGCCGCGTTGACCCAGATTCGCGGCAACCAGCGGGTCACCTCCGAGACCCCCGAGGGCGCTTACGAGGCGCTGGCCAAGTACGGGCAGGACCTGGTCGACTCGGCCCGCTCCGGGAAGCTGGACCCGGTCATCGGCCGGGACACCGAGATCCGCCGGGTGATCCAGATCCTGAGCCGGAAGTCGAAGAACAATCCGGTACTCATCGGCGATCCCGGCGTGGGCAAGACCGCCATCGTGGAGGGGTTGGCCCAGCGGATCGTGCGGGGTGACATCCCGGAGGGGCTGCGCGACAAGACGATCTTCGCGCTGGACCTGGGCGCACTGGTGGCTGGTGCGAAGTACCGGGGTGAGTTCGAGGAGCGGCTCAAGGCGGTGCTCGCCGAGGTGAAAGCCGCCGAGGGCAGGATCCTGCTGTTCGTCGACGAGCTGCACACCGTGGTCGGCGCCGGTGCCGCGGAAGGCGCGATGGACGCGGGCAACATGCTCAAGCCGATGCTCGCGCGCGGTGAGTTGCACATGATCGGCGCGACCACCCTGACCGAGTACCGCCGCTACATCGAGAAGGACGCCGCGCTGGAGCGTCGCTTCCAGCCGGTTGTGGTCGATGAGCCCAGCCTGGCCGACACCATCTCGATCCTGCGCGGGCTGCGGGAACGCCTGGAGATCTTCCACGGGGTCCGCATCCAGGACAGTGCCCTGGTCGCCGCCGCGACGCTGTCACAGCGGTACCTGACCGACCGGTTCCTGCCCGACAAGGCGATCGACCTGGTCGACGAGGCGTGCGCCCGGCTGCGCACCGAGATCGACTCGATGCCCGCCGAGCTGGACGAGGTGACCCGGCGGGTGATGCGCCTGGAGATCGAGGACGCGGCGCTGGCCAAGGAGACCGACCCGGCCAGCCAGGCACGGCTGGCGCAACTGCGCCGGGAGCTGGCCGATCTGCGCGCGGAGGCCGACGCGATGCGCGCGCAGTGGGAAGCCGAGCGCCAAGCGATCCGCCGGGTCCAGGAGCTGCGCGCCGAGCTGGAGCAGGTCCGCCGGGAGGTCGAGGAGGCCGAAAGGGCCTATGACCTCAACCGCGCGGCGGAGTTGCGCTACAGCACGCTGGCAGAACTGGAACGCCGACTGGCTGCCGAGGAGCAACAGCTTGCGGTCAAGCAGGGTGACCACCGGCTGCTGCGCGAGGTGGTCACCGAGGAGGAGATCGCCGAGATCGTCGCCGCGTGGACCGGGATCCCGATCAGCCGCCTGACCGAGGGTGAGCGGGACAAGCTGCTGCGCCTGGATGAGGTCCTGCACGAGCGGGTGGTCGGGCAGGACGAGGCTGTGCGGCTGGTCGCCGACGCGATCATCCGGGCCCGCTCCGGGATCAAGGACCCGCGCCGCCCGATCGGTTCGTTCGTGTTCCTCGGTCCGACCGGGGTCGGCAAGACCGAACTGGCGAAGACCCTCGCGGCGGCACTGTTCGACTCCGCGGACAACATCGTCCGGATCGATATGAGCGAGTACCAGGAGCGGCACACCGTCAGCCGCCTGGTGGGGGCCCCACCCGGATACGTCGGTTACGAGGAGGGCGGCCAGCTCACCGAGGCCGTCCGCCGCAAACCCTACTCGGTGGTGCTGTTCGACGAGATTGAAAAGGCCCACCCGGACGTGTTCAACACGCTGCTGCAGGTCCTCGACGACGGCCGGCTCACCGACGCCCAGGGCCGCACCGTCGACTTCCGCAACACCGTATTGATCATGACGTCGAACATCGACTCGCAGTACCTGCTCGAGGGCGTGACCGCCGACGCGCAGATCACCCCCGCGGCCCGCGACCTGGTCATGGGCGAGCTGCGCCGCTACTTCCGGCCCGAGTTCCTCAACCGCGTCGACGACATCGTGCTGTTCAGCCCGCTGACCCCGGCCGAGATCGAGCGGATCGTCGTGCTGATGTTCGACGACCTGCGGTCCCGGCTGGTCGAGCGGCGGATGACCCTGGAGGTCACCGACGAGGCGCGCCGGTTCATCGCCGCGCAGGGCTTCGACCCCGTCTACGGCGCCCGGCCGCTGCGCCGGTTCATCGCCCGCGAGGTCGAGACCCGGATCGGTCGGGCCCTGCTCACCGACGCCATCCCCGATGGCGCGACCATCCGGGTGGAGCTCAAAGGCGATGAGTTGCTCGTGACCCACGATGACCCGGGCACTGCGCGATGACCGGTTTCGATCTGGCCGAGGCGGCCGCGCTGCCCGAGACACCCGATCAGGACGGGGCCTACCCCCGCCTCGATCAGGCGCAGCTGCAGCGACAGGAGGCCCGAGCGACGGCCCGTCCAG
>DATDHI010000241.1:0-9200 GCA_036521655.1 Pseudonocardiaceae bacterium
GGTATCGCCGCCGATCACCCGCGGATGGACCTGATGCGGCACCGCTCGCTGTACCTCTGGCGGTCGTGGCCCCCGGAGGGCTGGTTGCACGGGCACGCGTGCCTGGATCAGGTCCGGGAGGGTTGGCGGGCGGTCCGCCCATTGGCCGACTGGCTGGCTCAGCACGTCGGAGCAGCCGAGCCCCCGCATTGACGCCAGACACCAACTGGATACCGAACGGCCGCTTGAGTACGCCTCAAACACGGCTACTCTGACGCCGTGACTCGACGCGCAAAGATCGTCTGTACGTTAGGCCCGGCCTGCGCGACCCCGGAGAAGATCCGGGAGCTGATCCGGGCCGGGATGGACGTGGCCCGCCTCAACTTCAGCCACGGCACCCATGCTGACCATGCACGGATCTACGACATCGTCCGCGAGGCCAGCGACGAGTGCGGCCGAGCGGTGGGGATCCTTGGTGACCTGCAGGGACCCAAGATCCGGCTAGGGCGGTTCGCTGGCGGCCCGGTGGAGTGGCGCGAGGGTGACATCGTGCGGGTCACCGTCGAGAAGGTGGCCGGCACCCATGATCGGGTCTCCACCACCTACACGGGGCTGGCCAAGGACGCCCGCGAGGGCGACCGGCTACTCGTGGATGACGGCAAAATCGCCCTGATAGTGCGTAAGGTCGAGGACTCCGACGTGGTCTGCGAGGTCCTCGAGGGTGGCACGGTCAGCGACCACAAAGGCCTCTCGCTGCCCGGCATGGATGTCTCGGTGCCCGCGTTGTCCGGCAAGGACATCGCCGACCTGAAGTTCGCCCTAGAGCTCCGGGTGGACCTGGTGGCGCTGTCCTTCGTGCGCTCCCCGGCTGACATAGACCTGGTGCATCGCCTGATGGACGGGACTCCGGGTGGCCGGCTGCCGGTGATCGCCAAGATTGAGAAGCCTGAGGCGGTGGACAATCTCGAGGCGATCGTGCTGGCCTTCGACGGGGTGATGGTGGCTCGTGGGGACCTCGGGATCGAACTGCCCTTGGAACACGTGCCGCTGGTGCAGAAGCGCGCCATCCAGATCGCCCGGGAGAACGCCAAACCGATCATCGTGGCCACTCAGATGCTGGACTCCATGATCGGCAACGCCCGGCCCACCAGGGCGGAGGCCTCCGACGTCGCCAACGCGGTGCTCGACGGTGCCGATGCGGTCATGCTGTCCGGGGAGACCAGCGTAGGCCGATATCCCGTGGAGACCGTCGAGACGATGAGCCGCATCATCTCGGCCGTCGAGGTCGGCTCACCGAACGTCCCACCGCTCAACCATATACCGAGGACCAAGCGTGGCGTGCTGTCCCACGCCGCGCGCGACATCGGGGAGCGACTGTCGGCCACGGCGTTGGTGGCATTCACCCAGTCCGGCGATACCGTCCGCAGGCTGGCCCGGTTGCACACCCACCTGCCGCTGCTGGCCTTCACCCCGGAACCCGCGGTGCGCAGTCAGCTTGCGCTGACCTGGGGCACCGAGACATTCCTGGTACCCCCGGTCCAGACCACTGACGCGATGGTCCGCCAGGTGGACCACGCGATGCTGTCACTCGGGCGTCACCAGCCAGGCGACCTGGTGGTGATCGTGGCAGGATCCCCGCCGGTCACCGTGGGCTCCACCAACCTCATCAGGGTGCACCGTCTGGGCGAGGAGGACCTTGGCTGACACTCCGATGCTGCGTGACTGCGGCCCGGCATGACTGAAGCGGCGTGGCTGCAGGTCGAGGGGCCGGAGTGGGCCGACGCTCCACGGGCGGCGGACGGCGTGCCGCGCGGCCAGCCAGTGGTGGACCGCTTGGTCGGGTTGCTGGATCTCGAGCGCATTGAGGACGACATCTTCCGCGGTGAGAGCCTCCCCGAGTTCCCAGTGCGGGTGTTCGGCGGGCAGGTGGCGGGCCAGGCGCTGGTGGCGGCCAGTCGTACGGTGCCGCTGGAGCGAGCCGTGCACTCGTTGCACGCCTACTTCGTCAGGGCCGGCGATCCGAGGGTGCCGATCGTCTTCGATGTCGACCGGATCCGCGACGGGCGCTCATTCACTACCCGCCGGGTGGTGGCGATCCAGCACGGGAAGGCGATCTTTGTGCTGTCGGCGTCCTTCCAACTGCCGGAGGATGGCCTGGAGCACGCCCACGAGATGCCTGACGTTCCGCCGCCCGAGCACCTCGATGATCTGGCCACCTGGGTGGGTCGGGGCAGCAGTAGCTACGCCGCCGCGATCAGGCGGATCCCGCGCGCGTTCGACCTGCGCTACGTCACTCCGCCGGTCTGGGCCGGGCTCGGGGAGGAGGCCAGACCCGGGCAGCCCAGCCGGCTGTGGATGCGTGCCGACGGCGTGCTGCCCGACGACCCTCTGGTGCACGTCTGCCTGCTCGCTTACGCCTCGGACCTGACCTTGCTGGGGTCCGTGGCCACCGGGCATGGTCCCCAGCTAGGTGAGGGCCTCATGGCCGCCAGTCTGGATCACGCGATGTGGTTTCATCGGCCCTTCCGGGCTGACGACTGGGTGCTCTACGACTGCACGTCACCGTCGGCGTCCGGTGGGCGGGGCCTGGCCACGGGAGAGTTCTTCAGCCGCGATGGCAGATTGCTCGCCACGGTGGTGCAGGAGGGCGTCGTCCGGGTCCGCGGCTGAGGGGTCCGGGTGGGGCCGCTGTGGTGAGAGACCGCCGGGTCACCGTCGGCGCTGGCGGGGAAAGTCGTTGCTGGCCACTCTGACTTCGGTGGCGGACAACTCAAGTGCTTGTGCGGCGACGCTGGCGTCGAGTACCGCGATCCGGAAGGCGATCAGACCGTCGCGGATCTGCTTGGACACCGTCAGGTCCTGGTCGACCGAGTCGGGCAGGACCCCGGCGATCTGGCCGGCGAACTGGGCCAACCCCCGGGTGATGTCGTCGAATGCCCCCCCGACCGTCGCGAGGCTGCGCGCGTCGAGCGGCTCGAAAGCGCCCGGTGCCAGTTGCAACCGCTGCATCCGGTACGTGGCCTCGCGGATCGCCTCGGCGGCCTCGATGGCGTGCATCACCGGCGGCGGCGCGTCGTCGGGGGCTCTGCGGTCGTCGTGCTGTGAATAGTTCATGCTTCTCCCCCCTCGGCGGATCGCGCCGGGTTCCGGTTACCAGCCTCGTCCCCGCCCACGGCGCTGTCCACTTAACGTCAGACTTCCTTGACGAGAAGCCCGTATGGGGTATACCGGACATCGGTCCTGGTGGCGGAGACGATCAGGAAGCGGGCGGTAGGGGCGCGTGTCCCAGGCCCACCTCGGTGAGCACGTCGGGCAAGTCCCGGATGACCTCGCAATCGTACTGCTTGGTCGCGTCGTCGAGGTCCGCCCATGGCCGCAGATAGGGGGACAGGAACCGTCCGGGATCCCGGGAGCCGTGCGCCCATCCGCTCATGAGCCGCTCGACGGTGAACCGGCCGTGCTCCATCTCGGCGAGCAGCTGCAGGTCGGAGTTCTCCGGCCACCCCGGCGGCCAGGGCCGCCCACCATCGGCGAACTGGCAGAGCTGGAGTCCCACGACGGCGAGCTTGTTGGGGATGTCGTCGACGACGGCCAGGTTCGACGCCCGCAACCACACCGATAACTCGGACCAGGGGCTCAGCGCGGGATCGGCGGGTGGCTTGCGAGGTCGCTGCCGCTGCACATACCGCGTGTGCATGGCTGCGGCCACTCGCTCCCGTTCTTCGGCG
Source organism: Pseudonocardiaceae bacterium (assembly GCA_036521655.1). Taxonomy (GTDB): domain Bacteria; phylum Actinomycetota; class Actinomycetes; order Mycobacteriales; family Pseudonocardiaceae. The sequence goes on from DATDHI010000241.1 coordinate 3,708, forward strand.
GAGCGGGTCCATGACGTCCGCCGGAGGAAGGCGCGGACGCTCATCCGGTCGATCGGGAGCCCGACGGTGCCGACCGCACCGTTCAGCAGCGATCGCGCCAGGTCAGGCCCCTGCTGGTCGGGCATCCGGAGCCATCCGACGCGGGCGCCGAGCGCGCGCGCCAGCAGGATCTCGTCCGTGCTCGCGCCGGGCAGCGCCAGCACCCGGATGTCGGCGGCCCGCTTGTGCGCTGCGACAACGAGCGTCCACAGGTCGAGGGCGCGGCCTGGCCCAGGGTCCGCGGCCGGCCGGTCCGGTGGTGTGCGGACGGTCACGCCGGTGGCCGCGAGGTCGGCCCATCGACCGGCACCGGTGGCCGCGCTAGCCAGGACGGATCCCGTGACGGCGGGACGTCCAAGGGCCCACCTGAGCATCTCGGACACCACCGCGGAGGGCTCCGGTGCGCCCTGTCCGAACAGGACGATGACGTCGTCGACGAGGGGGCCGACGTCGGCTGGCCGGTACCGCGCGAGCAGTTCGAGCCGCGCGTCAGCGTCGTCGTACATGGCTCTGCGCATCAGGAGGAGCTGACGGACATCGGCGAGCTGCCCAGCCGATGCGCGGCCGTAATCGGTGGTCACCTCAGCGAGGGCGTCGGCGAGGAGGGCGGGGTCGGTACGCAGCCGGGCCACCTCACACCACACACCGAATGCGGCAGGGTGTCCGGAGCGCAGCAGCGCCATGGCCGCCGGGATGAGCGCGAGCGTGGAGCGCAGGTCTATCCCGAGCCCAGCCCTCGCCAGTGCAGTCGGACGGTCAAAACCCAGCGCCGTGATGACCGGGAGCTCCGGGCCGTCGAAGGCCGTCAGGACGTTGCGGCGGATCGGGACGCGATCGGTCGCGGCAGTGTCCAGCCGGTCGGCGGCGCGGCGCCGCGCCGCGGTCCGGTGCACCTCGTCGAGGTCGGACCACCGCCGCTGGGCGGCAGGCGAGCTGCCGGACTCGTGCTCGGCCCGGGCGAGCCGGTCCACGATCCGCTGCTCCTGCAGGCGGGCCAGGGGGTACGCGAGCTGGGGAACCCGGACCACGTGAACCCGGGCGACGGTCTCCAAGAGGGCCGTCTGGGCCGCAATCTCGTCGCCGAACGGGCTTCCGGAGCTCTCGGTGACCATGGTGAGACCTGTCCCGCGTCCGACATGCCGGGACAAGGTGATGGCGATGCCGCCGTCGCGATCGCTGGGTGCCGGCACGAGCACGTGCCGCAATGGTGTGTACCGCTGCAAATGCCGAACCGTGTCAATGTCGAGCTCGACCGCCTGGTCAAGGTCGACCGGGAACACATCGATGTCGAGCAGCTGCAGCTCGGTGCCCATGAGGGTGGCCAGCCCCCGGCGACGTTCCGCGGCGTCGGGGCCGAACAGCGCGATCCTGGGCACCAGCGGCCCGCTCGCCGGATCCTCGAGCAGCTGGACCCGCCGCCGCCGGTGCAGGTCGAGCACGAAGGCGTCGATCAGCGCCCCGGCTCCGAACAGCACGAGAGAGGGCGCTCTGCCGTCCTCGTCGGCTGCGAGCAGTCCACCGCGCCCGGCGGCCACGAGGTCTGAGTCCAGGTCGGTCAGCACGACCTCAGCGGCGATCGTGGCGGCGCTGAAGGGCGTGATCGTCAAGCCGGCGTTGTACCCGCCCTGCTCCAGGATCCGGGCCAGGTTTGGTTCCGCGACCTCGACATAGATGTCCGCCTCCGGCCGCAGCCCGAGCCCGTACAGGCGTCGCGTGATCGCTGTGTTCCGTTCGCCGTCGCCCGTGACGATCACGGCACTTATCGCCCGCCGGACCGCGCAGCGGCGCAGCGACACCCGGCTGATCCCGTCACCGCGCACCGTCCGCGCACCGAGCTCTGCCATGGTGGCCAGCCGCTGAGGGTCCGTATCGACGACAAACACCGCGTTTCGCCACCTCGAAACCTCGCCCTGCACCGCGATCAGTGCGGCGGCCCGCTCGTTGGCGCCGAAGATCACCACCTGGGGCCGGACGACGCGGCTGGTCAGCAAACCCCGGAACTGGTCGCGGAACAGCTCGGCGATGCCCCGCAGGGTCAGCGCCGGAGCGAGAAACGCCGCAACCCAGAGCTGGGGCGGCACGCGCGCGTCGGGTGGCACGTCCATGTTCAACGTGAACAGCCGCAGCGTGTGGTAGAGGGCGTCGTAAATGGGCGGTGCCGGTACCGTCATCACGAGGAACCCCCACAGGCCCAGACCCGCTGCTACGACCCCGACCGCGGCCCAGCCGACCGCAGCGGCGTGCAGCCGCACCCACCGGCGGAGCGTGTTCTTCTTGGGCGCCAAGGCACGGGGTTGCGAGGCACCACCCGTGCGGTTCGAGCTGCGTGCGTTCATAGCCACTGGAAGTTGGCGAATCCTGTGCGCGACACCACGGACACGCTGCACTATACGAGGAGAACGGCAGAGCGCCGACGTCGTGACGACCGGCGAATGCCCCGGAACAGGACAATGGGGGTGGTTGTGGCCCTGTTCTGAACATGTCCGGTCGGCCTAAGATCGCCGGGTGCCGAGCGCTGACAACGACTTCGAGACCCGCCTGACTGCCGTCGAGCGCGAACTCGCCCGACTCCGTGAGAAGGCCGCCATCACCGGGAACGACGCCGCCGGCGCCCGGGTGCTGGCCGCTGGCGCCGACCGTGACGTCTCGGAAGTGCGCGCCGAGCTCCGCGCGCACACCCAGGGCCTCAACGCCTTGCGGGAAACTCAGGTCGAGCAAGGTGGCGCGATTACCGGCCTGCGGCGTGACCTGGACGGCCTGCGGCGGGAGGTGCGCGAGGGATTCACTGAGATGCGTGACGGTTTCGGCACCGTGGCCACCGGTATGGCGCAGCTCACCGCGCTGCTGACCAACATCACCGGCGAAGGCGGGTAGCTACCGGAGATCCTCGTGCAGCAGGGAAGGGCGGAAGTTGGGCGATCACGCTCGGAAAACGGCGCGGATGAGCCGCGAGAACGCCGCGGAGTCCCGCGCCGGGGTGGGGCTCACCAATCTCGACCAGCCCCTGTTCGACGGCGCGGACGCGACCAAGCGGGACCTGGTGGACTACCTGGACGCCGTCCGGGACCGCATCCTGCCCGAGCTTCGGGACCGGCCCCTGTCGGTGATCCGCGTGCGGCCCGGTCAGCAGCCGTTCATGCAGAAGAACGTGCCGAAGTACACCCCGGACTGGGTGCGGACGACCACCGTGTGGGCCGAGGCGTCCCGGCGGGACGTGACCTACGCCCTGTGCGACGACCGGCGCACGCTGCTGTGGTTTGCCAACCAGCGCGCTGTCGAGTACCACCCGACGTTGGTACGCGACAGGGCGAGCCACCCGACACACATGGTGCTCGATCTCGACCCGCCGGCCGGCGACGCGTTCCCGCACGTGGTCCGCGCGGCCCGGCTCGTGCGGCAAGCCCTGGCCGACACCGGGCTGGCGGGTGCGGTCAAGACCAGCGGGGCTAAGGGCCTGCACATCTTCGTGCCGCTCGACGACCGGGTGGGGATCGAGGAGGCGGCCGCAGCGACCAGAGCCCTCGCCGCCCGAGCCGAGCGGCTCGGGCCCGACGTCGCGACGACGGCATTCATCCGGGAGGACCGCCACGGCAAAGTGTTCCTGGACTCCACCCGCTCCAGCGGCGCGACCGTGGTGGCGGCCTACAGCCCGCGGGCCCGCCCCGGCGTGCCAGTGTCCTTCCCGGTGACATGGGAGGAGCTCGAGCGCGTTGTCCCGGGCGACTACACCGTCCGCACCGCCGTCGCGCTGCTAGGGGACGCCGACCCGTGGCACGAGCGGATGCCCGAGCCGCAGCTCTTACCCGCGGACCTGGTCGAGGAGGGCCACACCATTCCGATTGCCCGGGTGCAGGCGATGCACGAGGGAAAGCGGCGCGCCCGCGCCCGCCGGCAGTAGCCCCCTCGCGACTGGCTCACCTATTTCCCGGCTGGTCGCCCCTGGACAGCGGAAAGTTCCCGTATAGGTGCGGCGAAGGTGGCAGCGCAGGCCCGCCGGGAACCGTTGCGCCGCCGACTCCGCTACTCCGGTGATGGCCTCAGATACCACCTTGCGTGGGCGGCTGGCCGTGGCGGCACCGTGGTTGGCCACGGCGGCGCGGCTGGTGTTAGGCATGGTCTGGATCGTGGCCGGTGCGATCAAGCTGGGCGACCTGGCGTCGTCGGTGCGCGCCGTGCGGGCTTACCAGCTGCTACCCGATGCGGCCGCGCAGCTCGTGGGGGCCGGTTTGCCGCTGATCGAGGTGGTGATCGGGGTGCTTCTGGTGGCCGGTCTCGGGACCCGGGCGGCTGCGCTGATCTCGATCGTGCTGCTGAACGCGTTCGTTGTGGGGATCAGCGCGGCCTGGGCCCGCGGCCTGCAGATCGACTGCGGCTGCTTCGGCTCAGGCGGGCAGCTCGGCCCGGGTCAGCGGCCCACCTACGGGTGGGAGCTGCTGCGCGACCTCGGGCTGCTGGCGTTGGCTGGGCTGCTGGCCTGGCAACCACGCAGCTGGATGGCGCTGGACCGGTGGCTGATCGACAGTGATGGACAGGAGCCCAGATGAGCACGACAAGCCCCCGCCGGAGCGGCCGGCGCAAGGGTTTGGTGGTTGCGCAACGCGAAGCCGACCGGCGCCGCAGGCTTGTGCTGGTCTCGGCCGCGGTCGCCATCCTTGTGCTGGTCGCCGCCGTGATCGGGTTCGGGCTCTACCGGGCTCAGCAGCACGCAGCGGCGGTCGTCGTCCCGAGAGGGGCCACCGAGCAGGGCATCCCGATCGGCAACCCCGGGGCCGGGGTGACCCTCGACCTGTACGAGGACTTCCAATGCCCGGTCTGCAAGCAGTTCGAGGAGGTCTCCGGCCCCACCATCGACGAGCTGATCCGGGCGGGCACCATCCGCGTCATCTACCACCCGGTGGCCTTCCTCGACCGGATGTCCACCACCACGTACTCCAGCCGGGCCTCGGCGGCCGCGGGCTGCGCGGCAGCCGACGGGATCTACCCGAAGTTCGCCACCGGCCTGTTCACGCATCAGCCCCCGGAAGGCGGTGTCGGCCTGCCGACTGAGACGGTGATCGCCCTCGGTGAGGCTGCAGGTGCTGGTCCAGACTTCGTCTCCTGTGTTCAGAACGGTACTCATGCCGGCTGGAGCCGGCAGCTCACCGACACCGCATCCCGTAACGGCGTCACCGCCACGCCCACGGTGCGGGTCAACGGTCACGAGGTCACCGACTGCACGCCCGCCGGGCTGAAGGCCGCGATCGCCGCCGTGCACCCACACTGATCGAGCCCCTGATACCCGACGGGTGCGTTGATCGCGCTGCCGGGTCAGGTCGGGTCGGGTCAAGAATCGTTTCGGCATCCGGAACTAAATCGCGGACCCGGAACGACTATCCGTAGGGGTGGTTGCGCGACTGGGGACATCGCGGAGGCGGGTGAGGTGGAGGTCATGCGGGAGCTGCTGGTTCGGCGCCG
>DATDHI010000242.1:0-3537 GCA_036521655.1 Pseudonocardiaceae bacterium
AGGTTCGAGCAGCGCCGCCGTCCGCACGGAGTACCGGGGTACCAAGCGTGCAACTCGTATCGTACTTACGGTGTCTCGGCGCCCGGTGTCCCTGGCGAACCCGGTACGCAGACCCTGTTGACGACAAGCCTCCCGCGGCGCGCTGCGCGTGGGCTGCCCGGCATCCGTGCACGGAGCCCTGTTGGGGTGAACGGAGCTTCTCTACCGCGCCGTCCCTGGCCTCCAGAGGTCCGTGAGTCATGTCTACGCGGTGACCGGGAACACAGCAAGAGGCCCGATCGGGTGTATCCTTTTGATTACCGAGGGTTGCAGATGCGAGTGGTTGCCACCCATCCGGGCAATTGAGCGCGCTAGGTCAGGTCTGCCCGGACTCGTCAGTGGCCTCCGCCCGGTCTTTGCCGTCTTGTCGGCGGCGTAGCCCGTACCATGCGGCCCCGGCAGCTGCCACCGCTCCCAACCCGACAACCGCAGCGATCTGTGCCCCGGAGGGTGCCGGGATCCGGGCCCGCAGCGACACCGGGTAGGAGAATGCGAGCACCGGCCAGCCCCGCTGCTGCGCTTCCTTGCGCAGCGCGCGGTCGGGGTTGACCGCCGTCGGGTGACCGACTATCTCCAGCAGCGGCAGGTCCGTGATCGAGTCGGAATAAGCATGGCAGCGTTGCAGCTCGTAACCCTGTTGCACGGCAAGCTCCCGAGCCGCGACGGCCTTGTTCTCTCCCGCGCAGTAGAACTCCACGTCGCCGGTGTACCGGCCATTGTTGGTGACCATCCGCGTGGCCACGGTGTGCGTTGCACCGATCATCCGGGCGATTGGCTGCACGATCTCTGCCCCTGAGGCCGACACCACCACGACGTCGTCGCCCCGCTTGCGATGATCCGCGATCAGCTCGGTCGCCTCGGCGTAGACCAGCGGATCCACGATGTCGTGCAGGGTCTCTTCGACGATCGCTGTCACCTGAGCGATGTCCCAGCCCGCGCACTGGGCGGCGATGTGGGCGCGCATCCGCTCCATCTGCTCGCCGTCGGCGCCTGCCAGCAGAAACATGAACTGAGCGTAACTGCTCTTGAGTATCGCGCGCCGGTTGATCAGACCTTGCTGAAAGAACGGCCGGGAGAAGGCCAACGTACTGGACTTCGCGATGATCGTCTTGTCCAGGTCGAAGAATGCGGCGACGCCCGATGAGGCCGGGCTGGTAAGGGTCACGGTCGCGCAGCATAGGTTGCCGCAGTGCTTGGCTCGCCCTGTGGGCGGATGGCCGAATCGCCTCCTCCGAACCGAAGTCGAGCGGGCAGTGGCGCGGAAGGATATGGTGTCACCGTCCGGCCGAGCCGGATGGGTTCAGCCCAACCCCCCGGGGCTGAATCTCCGGCGACCCCCGTCTCTCCCCCCTGACGGGGGTCGTCCCATGTCCTGGATCGATCTGGGGCCTGACGGGCCCCCGTGCATCTTGCACTGCGATACCGACACTTCGCGCCCGAACGGGCCCGCTTGGCCCGAGTTATCCACAGTTGCCCCGACCGTCCACATGTCGATCATCGGCCAGTCGCCTGGTGGGCATTGGCTAGCTCACAGTGGCGCCGGACGCCCCGGGCAGCGGGGTCGCGAGCTCCGGGGGACACATGACGGGCAACGGTGCGATGTCGAACGGCCCACGGCGGCCGGTGATGCTGGTGGCGCCGGGCGGGCTGGCCGATGAAGTGGCCAGGCTCGCCGCAGCAGCGGGCTGCGAGCCGGACCGGGTCACCGATCCGGAGTTGGTCCGAGAGCGCTGGAACAGCGCCCCACTGGTGCTGCTGGACGTCGAGGCTGCGATGTGCAGCGCGAACGCTGGCCTGCCCCGCAGGGACGGGGTGGTCCTCGTCTCTGCGGCACCCGACCCAGAGGTATGGCGTTCTGCGGTGGCGGTCGGCGCCCAACACGTGGCGGTGCTGCCAGATGCCGAGGCCTGGCTGGTGGGCGCACTGGCGGACGCGGTGGAGTCGCCGGCCGAGCCGGGACGCGTGCTGGCGGTAATCGGTGGGCGCGGTGGCGCCGGGGCGTCGGTGTTGGCGGCAGCCGTCGCAGTGGCCGCGGCCGAGTCGGGTCGGCGGGCCCTGTTGGTTGACTGCGATGCGCTGGGCGGTGGCCTGGACCTCGCTCTAAGAGCCGAGGAGACCGACGGGCTGCGCTGGTCCGGGCTCGAACTCGGCGATGGTCGGGTGGCCGCCGCAGCGCTGCCAGCGATGTCAGCGTCGACTATGCCCCGGCTCGGGCGCTGGGGCGAGCTCACCGTGCTGTCCTGCGACCGGGACGGTCCGGGGCCTAACGGGGTCGCGGTGCGCACAGTGTGTGCCACTGGACAGCGGGCCGGGGAGACGGTGGTCTACGATGTGCCCCGGCATCCCTGTGAGCCGGGTACCGCAGCGCTGGAGAGTGCGGACCTGGCGGTACTGGTGGTCCCGGCAGAGGTCCGGGCCTGCGCGGCGGCCACCACGGTGGCGATGCGCGTGCTGCGCTACGGGGTCGCGCTGCAACTGGTGGTGCGCGGACCAGCTCCGGGTGGGCTCACGCCCGGCGACGTCAGCCGGGCCTTGGACCTTCCCTTGCTCGCCGCGATGCGGCCGCAGCCCGGGCTGGCGGGTGCGCTGGATCGCGGTGCGCTGCCGGGCCGGTCACGGGGACCGCTGGCCACCGCCGCGCGCCAGGTGCTGGGAGTCCTCGATGGCAGCCACCGTGCGCCGGGCAGGGCGGCGTGACCGGGTCGCGGGTCGGTGCCGGTACGCCACTGGTCGACCGGGTCCGGCACCGGCTGGCCGCCGACGGGGCGGCGGTCTCTCCAGGCGTGGTGGCGGCCGCGGTGCGGGCCGAGTCCGATGGTGTGCTGGCCGATCTGCAGGTGCTGTCGGCGCTGCGCCAGCTGCAGCAGGAGCTCGTCGGGGCTGGACCGCTGGAACCGCTGCTGGCCGACCCGGCAACCACCGATGTGCTGGTCAGCGCACCCGACCAGGTGTGGGTCGAGCAGGCCGGAGAGCTGCACCGCACCGAGGTGCGGTTCGCCGATGAGGACGCGGTGCGCAGGCTGGCTCAGCGGCTGGCGCTGGTCGCGGGCCGGCGCCTCGATGACGCCTCGCCCTACGTCGACGCTCCCCTGCCCGGGGGCGTCCGGCTGCACGCCGTACTGCCGCCCATCGCCACCGACGGAACCTGTATCTCGCTGCGCGTGCTGCGCCCAACCACCCAAGGGCTGGACGCGCTGCAGGAGACGGGCAGCGTGGCGCCCGAAGCCGGCCGCCTGCTTCGCGCCATCATCACTGCGCGCCTGGCTTTCCTCGTCGTCGGCGGCACGGGCAGCGGAAACACGACCCTCCGCCTAAGACACACCTATCAGGTGACATCTGACGCGGCTGGGCTGCGGGAACGGTTGTCCGTCGCCCGAGCTCGGTTCGCGAGGAATAGACCGCCCCCGGCAGCGGACAGAGGGTGTCGCTGCCGGGGGCGGGCTGTGCCGTGGTGAGTTAGCTGAGCTTAAGCGGCGAAGCCGTCATGATCGAGTCAAT
>DATDHI010000243.1:0-19743 GCA_036521655.1 Pseudonocardiaceae bacterium
TGGCTCGCATCGCCGCTCACGGGTGCTCATCGACGGGACGCCGCTGCTCGGGGAACGCACCGGGATCGGGCGCTATACCGCGGCGCTGCTCTACGAGCTGGCGGCCCGGACCGATGTGCAGGTCACCGTCACCGCTTTCACCGCCCGGGGCCAGCTCGCACTGCGCGCCACGGTGCCTGCCGGGGTGCGGGTGCGCGGAGGACCGGTCCCGGCCCGGGCGCTGCGAGTGGCCTGGCAACGCGCCTGCTGGCCCCCAGCCGAACTGCTGGCAGGCAGCACCGATGTGATGCACGCCACCAACTTCGTGCTGCCGCCGTCTCGGCGCGCCCGCGGCGTCGTCACGGTGCACGACCTGGCATTTCTGGACCATCCAGAGTTCCTGGCCCCCCAGCAGCGCGATCTGCCCGACCTGGTCACACGATCGGTGGCCCGCGCGGCGGTGATCTGCACCCCCACCGGCGCGGTGGCGCAGCAGGTGACCCGCCGGCTCGACGTCCCTGCGGAGCGGATCGTGGTCACCCCGCTGGGCGTGGATCGCGCCTGGTCAGGCGCCGCGGCGCCCACTGAAGCGCTGCGGACGACGCTGGGCTTGCCGCCGCGGTACCTGCTGTTCGTGGGTGCCGCGCAGCCGCGCAAGGGCCTCGACGTGCTGCTGGATGCGCACCGTTCACAACCCGAGCTCGCGCCGCTCGTGCTCGCCGGGCCCGCAGGCTGGGGTCCTCCGCTCACCACCTCGTCGCGAGTGCACGCCGTCGGCTATCTCGACGAGGCCGACTTGCGCTGCGTGGTGGCCGGTGCGACGGCACTGGTCCTGCCCTCGCGCGAGGAGGGTTTCGGTCTGCCGCTGCTGGAGGCGATGGCGGCCGGGATACCGGTGGTGTGCTCCGATCTGCCGGCGCTGCGGGAGGTCGCCGGGGGGCTGGCCACCCTCGTCCCGCCTGGAGACGCCGCTGCCCTGGCCGCCGCGCTCGCCACTCTGGACGGCTCAGGCGGGGATTCGGCCGCCAGCGCCGCCCGGCGAGCGCATGCGGCGCGCTACACCTGGCGGGCTTGCGCGGAGGCCACGGTCCGCGCGTACCTGCAAGCCCGCGGCTGATCCCGGGCACCAGCGGGCGACACACCGGGCACCAGGGTGCGACACGCCGGGGGTGTGAGAAACGCGCTGCGCACCGGTGGGGCAAACACCGGGCACCGGTGATGGATACACCGAGATAGGTTTCACCCACTGGGAGTAGCAGGAAAAACGTTATCTAGACGTTATGATACTTCTGGCTCGCAGATAGCTACGGCAACGAGCTGGAGAGGACCCGTTCTCCCCCTTCCGAGTGCCGGGGGGCATCGCTTTCAGTCACGGAAAACGCTGGCGCATGACTGCGCCCGCGCGATGGTGCGCGGGCGCAGACAGAAGGGGGAAGGACGATGCTCACTCGACGAACTCAAGTCGGAACTGCTGTGACAGCTCTGAGTGCAGCGACTGTAGCAGTCACAGTTAGCATGGCTGCGCCCGGAGTGGCACAAACGGCTCCGCTAGGCCAGGCAAGCCCGGTCGCCGTGCTGACCGGCGCCGAGTCTATCAACGCTACCGAGTCCCGCTACCAGGTGAAAGGCACTGACCTAGGCATCATGTGGACCGATGAACGCGGGCAGATCCTGGCCGCGTTCGGCGACACCTTCGGGCCCGGATGGACCGGCCCCAGCAGCGGTTTCGCGAACCCTGGCACGATCGATTGGCGCTCAAACACGCTAGCCCGCAGCTCGGACCGTAACCCTGCCGACGGCATGTCCTTCAACAACTTCGTCGTCGACCGTCCCGGGCACGCCAAGGAACTGCTGCCATCGCTTAAGCGGGACGGCGTCGAGATGACCAAGATCCCGACCGGGGGCATCAATGTCGGCGGGCGAAACTACTTAGCCTATATGTCGGTACGGAGCTTCACCCAACCGGGGCATTGGATCACGAACCGGAGTGGTATCGCCTACTCCGACGACGGCGGGCAGACCTGGGTAGACGCTCCGAGCGCACGCCAGGCGAACACGCCAGCCCACGACGAGAAGTTCCAGATGACGGCATATGCCCGGCGGGACGGCTACATCTACGCCTTCGGCACGCCGAACGGCCGTTTCGGCAACGCCCATGTCGCCCGGGTTCCCGAAAAGCAGCTGCTCGACAAATCCAGCTACGAGTATTGGACCGGGCATGCCTGGCAACGAGGCAACAGCGCGATCGCGGCGCCCATCGTGCAGGGCCCTGTCGGGGAGGTGTCGGTCCGCTACGACCACACCCTCAAGAGCTGGGAGATGATGTACCTGGACGAAGCGCGCGGCGCAATCCTGCTCAAACTGGCTCCGACACCCACCGGACCGTGGGGCAACGCGGTCACCGTTGCTAACTCCACCGACTACCCGAACCTCTACGGCGGATTCCTCAACCCGGACTCGAACGGCTCCGACATCTACTTCACCATGACCCAGTATGACCGCTACAACGTCTCGATGATGCACGCCCATCTGCCCGCCGACGTGGTGAACAGCACACGCGCGCGCTGACCTGTGGATAACTCGTGAGTGCGACAGTGGTCTGATTTCCGGCTCCGCTGGGGGGGTGCCAGAACACTGTTACGCACTCACGAGCTAGGCCAATACGCCCTGCGTGATGGCGGCACGCAGGGCATCGCGCCAATGCCGCAGCTCGGGCAGCCCGGCGGCGGTCCATCCGGTGGTGTCCAGGACCGAGTTCGCCGGGCGCGGCGCAGGCCGGGGGAACTCCGCAGTGCGGCACGGCGCCACCCGGTCCGGATCGGCCCCGATCTCGGTGAAAACCGCCCTGGCCAACCCGAACCACGTCGTAGCGGAGGCGTTGACGCAGTGCAGCACGCCTACCGGGACACGCTCAGCAGCCAGCGCGAGCGCGATCAGCCCGTCGGCGAGGTCGGCCGTCCAGGTCGGGTTGCCGCGCTGGTCGTCGACCACTCGGACGGTGTCGTGCTGGGATCCAGCTAGCGCCGCAATGGTGCGGACGAAGTTGCCGCCGTGCGCACCGTAGAGCCAAGCGGTCCGCACCACATGCGCACGCGCCCCAACTGACAACACCGCCTGCTCCCCAGCCAGCTTGGTCCGGCCGTACACGGTGCCCGGCACCGTCGGGTCGTCGACCCGGTTTGGCCCGGCACTGGTGCCCGCGAAGACATAGTCGGTCGAGACCTGAACCAGATGCGCCTGATGCGCGGCACAGGCGCATGCCAGGTGCGCTGGGCCCAGCGCATTGACCGCCTCGGCCCGCTGTGCGCCCTCGCCCTGTGCGGCGTCCACCGCGGTGTACGCCGCCGCGTTGATCACCACCAGCCGGCCGCCGCCGGCTGACGACGCCGTGGCGACCACCCTGGACACGGCCACCGGATCGGTGACGTCGAGCTCGGCCGAACCCGGCGCGCATACCCGGGTGATTCCCGCGCGGGCGGCGGCCGCCACCAGATCCCGTCCGAGCTGGCCCTTACCGCCGGTCACCAGCAGCGACAACGGGAGCCTCACCCCGGGACCGCCGCGGAGTTCGCCTTCAACGGCTCCCACCAGTCCCGGCGCTGGGCGTACCAGCGCACCGTGTCGGCCAGCCCCTGGGCGAAGTCCACGGTGGGGCGATAGCCGAGCTGGGTGCGGATCTTCGTCCAGTCCACCGAGTACCGGCGATCGTGGGCCTTGCGGTCGGTCACCGGCCGGACGCTGGACCAGTCCGCGCCGGTAGCCGCCAGCAGCAGGCCGGTGAGCTCGGTATTGGTCAGTTCGGTGCCACCGCCGATGTTGTAGATCTCCCCGGCTCTGCCCCGATCGAACACCAGCGCGATCCCGCGACAGTGATCGTCAACGTGCAACCAGTCCCGCACGTTGAGCCCGTCGCCGTACAGCGGCACCGGTAGCCCGTCGAGCAGGTTGGTGACGAACAGTGGGATGACCTTCTCCGGGAACTGGTAGGGCCCGTAGTTGTTGGAGCAGCGGGTGATCCGGACGTCCATGCCGTGGGTGCGGGCATAGGCGCGGGCTATCAGGTCGGAACTCGCCTTGGACGCCGAGTACGGCGAGTTCGGCTCCAGCAGGTGGTGCTCCGACCACGAGCCCGATTCGATCGACCCGTAGACCTCGTCGGTGGAGACGTGCACGAACCTCGATACGGCGGCCTCCAGGGCGGCCTGCAGCAGGGTCTGGGTGCCCACCACGTTGGTCAGGACGAACGGATCGGCGCCCAGGATCGAGCGATCCACGTGAGACTCCGCGGCGAAATGCACTACCGAATCAACGTCGGCCATCAGGTCGGCGACCAGCAACGCGTCGGTGATGTCTCCCTTGACGAAGCGCAGCGCCGGGTCGGTCTCGACCGGTGCCAGGTTGTCCTGGTTACCGGCGTAGGTCAGCTTGTCCAGAACCACCACCTGGGCACCCGCCAGTGCTGGTTCCCGACCTTGCAGCACCCGCCGCACGAACGTCGATCCGATGAACCCCGCACCCCCGGTGACCAGCAGCCGCATCGATCTTGCCCTCCCAACCTCGCTGGCAGACACCCGCTGTGGGGCGCCCCGAGAGTGTGCCACGGCAACCTGTGCGGGGGTTCGCGCGTCTACGCCCGGGGCAGCTTGTGTCGGGCCGGTTCGCGCCCGCAGATAGCCTTGCGCTACAGGCCGCACTAGTCGCAGGACGCAGGAGGGCATCTGTGAACGACAGACCACCCCGGCCGGAGGGCGGCGGCGGGCGGTCTGACAGGCCTGGCAGGCCCAGCCCCCAACGCAGGCCCGACGTCGGCGTGCCGCCGTCGGGCGCCCGCCTGCCCCGATCCCGTCCCGCGGCACGCAACGGGGCTGCGGGACGCGATCGGCCCACCCGCACCACGTCGACACCGACCAGGTCCGCGCTCGTTGCCCCCGGCGCACCGCAGCGCGGACGTCGCGCCCCGGCACGTCCCCGGCGACGCCCGAAGGCCGGGTTACGCGGGCTCAGGCTGGTACTGGCGATGATCTCTCTCATGGTATTCACCCTCACCGGATACAGCTGGGCGACCTTCCAGAATCTCCAGCAGGGCTTGAGCACCACTGACGTGATCGGGTTGGGAGCCGTGGATGGTGCCACCGACATCCTGCTGGTGGGCATGGACAGCCGCACGGACGCGCATGGCAACCCGCTTCCGCCCGCCATGCTGTCCCGGCTGCGCGCGGGCGACAACGAGGGTGAGCTCACCGACACGCTGATCCTGGTGCGGATCCCCAACGACGGCCGGCACGCCGTGGCGATCTCGCTGCCTCGTGACCTGTATGTGCAGCTGCCCGACGGGTACGGCAAGCACAAGCTCAACTCGGCGTTCACCCGGGCCAAGTCGAGTACCGCCGAGCGGCTGATTGCGCAAGGCGCCGACCCCGCAACCGTGCGCACCGAGTCCATCGCCGCGGGCCGAAAGCTGCTGCTCAAGAGCGTCAGTGAGCTCACCGGGGCCAGTGTCGACCATTATGCGGAGATCAACCTGCTGGGTTTCTCGCTGCTGACTGATGCCGTCGGCGGGGTCCCGGTATGCCTGCGGGCCCCGGTGCACGACAGGTTCTCCGGAGCGAACTTCCCGGCCGGTCCGCAGGTGATCTCCGGGCCGGACGCGCTGGCGTTCGTCCGGCAACGGCACGGACTGCCCCGCGGCGACCTCGACCGCATCGTGCGTCAGCAGGCATTCCTGGCCTCAGTGGCCAGCAAGGTGCTGTCGACGGGGACGCTGGCCAACCCCGGTCGGATCCGCCAGTTGATCGGTGCGACCCAGCAGTCGCTGGTGCTTGACCAGGACCTCGACGTGCTCGACTTCGCCTCCCGGATGCAGGGCCTCGCCGCCGGCAACGTGGCTTTCGAGACCGTTCCGGTGTTGGGCGATGCCGACACCGAGTCCGACGGCATGGTTCTCACGGTCGACCCGGCGGCCGTCCGGGCCTTCGTCGGCCAGGCCATCGGCACCCTCCCCGGAGCGGGCCCCAAGCCCAGTCCCCCCGCCAAGGCAGCGATCCGAGTCGACGTGTTCAACGCCTCGGGCGTGACCGGGCTAGCCAAACAGGTCTCCGAGGAGCTCGCCCGGCAGGGATTCGTCCCGGGAGTGGTTGGCAACGCCCAAGCCCGACCGGACAGCGTGGTGCGCTATCCGACGGGCGAGCAGGCTTCCGGCAAGGCAGTGGCCGACGCGCTGGGTGGCCTGCTGTTCGAGGAGGACCCTCACGTTGCCGCCGGGACCCTCCAGGTCAGCGTCGGCGCGGACTACGCCGGTCCGGGCAAGCCGCGGATCGCCGGCGCATCGCTGCTGCCCGTGGACGCCTCCGCCACTCGGGACACCGTGCGGCTCACCGGGAGCACTGCACGCCCAACCCCAACCCCGGTCCCGGATCCGCCGCCCGCCCCGGCGCCAAAACCGGTGATGGGCGGCACCGTGCCGTGCATCTACTGAGCGACCCGTCTGAACCGAAGTTCCAACCGATCCGGGGAGCCGATGACCATCACCGACCAGGTGCTCGGCCCGCTGCTGCGCACCGACCCGGCCCGGCCGCGAATCACCCACTACGACGACGAGGCTGGCAGCCGGATCGAACTGTCCGGGGCCACGCTGGCCAACTGGGCGGCCAAGACCGCGAACTGGCTACGCGATGAGCTCGACGTCCAGCCTGGCGACGCCATCGCTGTGTTGCTGCCGCCGCACTGGCAGACCGCCGGGGTGCTGCTAGGCGCCTGGTGGTGCGGCGCGACGGTCACCACATCGCCAGCTGGTGCGGTCGCCGTCGCTCTGTGTGGGCTCGACCGGATCGCCGACACCGCCGGCGCCGACGAGGTCGCTGCGCTGGGGCTGGACGCGCTGGGTGCCGGCATCGCGGTACTCCCGCCGGGGGTCCGGGACTTCGCCAGCGAGGTCCGGGTGCACGGCGACACCTTCATGCCCGGCGCGCCAAGCCCCGACACCGAGACGCTCATCACCGCCGCCCAGGCCCGGGCCGCTCAGCTGAACCTGACCGCCGGTGACCGCCTGCTGTGCACCACAAACTGGGATGCGACGGTGCCGGGCGAGGTACTGCTCGCGGTGCTCGCCGCGAACGCGTCACTGGTGCAGTGCAGCAACACCGACCCCACCGCGCTACCCGCCCGCTGCACAGCCGAACGGGTCACCGCCACCCTCACCTAACCTCCGCATTCAGCGGGCTCAGCGGGGTTATCAGCACGGCCTTTACCCCGCTGAGCCCGCTGAATGCGATCACGGGGTGGACGTCACCGCGGGCGCCGCCGGGCGACAGGGGCAGTGACGCCACGTTAACAGCGAACACAGCGCTGAGCGTGCTTCCACGCGCGATGCCGGCTGGGCGACCTACCTCGAGCTTGATCTCGGTCACGATCGGCTGCGGCCCGGTGGGCCCTGGGATGGTCACTGCTTGGCCATCCTCAGTGCTCTACCCTCACAGGGAGCTCCTGATTAGAGCGGTCCCACGGCACCTGGATCATCAACGCCGCAGCGTGAGGCGCAGTAGGACTGCTGCCTCGTAGAACCGCCTGACAATCAACCAGGGCGCGCCGTAAGCGGCCAACTCGACCAGGATCCCGTGGCGGGTCGGCTGATGAACGGTAAAGCGACGTCAGCGCGGGCGCAGGCCGTCGAGCAGCCGCGCTGGCCACACCTGCACCGGGAACGGCCGTTGGGCGGTGAATACCTGGTCACCGCTCACTTTGGCCGTCAGCTGGTAGCGGCCCAGCTCATCGAGCTCGTAGACCTCCAGCCCACCCGGTTGGACCGGGTCGAGCAGCCAGTACGAGGGCACGCCCAGTCGCTCATAGTGCGCCTTCTTGGTGTTGCGATCGTTCAGTTGCGTGCTGCGCGACAACGTCTCCACCGCGAGTACCGGTGCCACCGGCAGGCCAGCCTCGGTGAGGTCGGCGTAGCGTGCCACCAGCACGTCAGGCTGTACCTCGGTGGTGAGCGCGGTCCGCACCGAGAATGGCGCGAGCAGAACTCGCATCTCCGGCGGGCATGCCACGTGCAGCACCCGATATAGGGCGCCTGACATCTCCTGGTACGACCAGCCCGGCGCCGGGGTCACCAGGAGCATCCCGTCGATGAGCTCGTAGCGTCGGCCATCATCGGGCATCGCCTCCAGGTCGTGCACCGTGAACGGACGACCCTCAGCAAGTCCGATCGGTTCAGTCATGGCCGTCATGGTCCCCCTCCTCCCTGTTCGAGGCCAGTCTGGACGGCAGCACCGACACTTCTGCTGTGCTTGCGACCTACCTGGACCCGGCCAGTAAAAATGGCTCAACCTCACCCCCGCGATCAGTAGATGCTCCGAGCTTAGATCAACTCGGGGGACTCGAGATCGGCTTGATGAGCACCTCGGGGAAGGGCTCGCCCAACTCGAAACTGTCAAGACCAGCTGGCTCCGGAGCGCCTACCGCACTGAGGTTGGCCCGCGCCTCATCCAGGCCGAATGCATAGCTGAACGGCGGGCCGTCGCACCACGCCTGGAG
The DNA here is from genome assembly GCA_036521655.1 of Pseudonocardiaceae bacterium. GTDB lineage: Bacteria > Actinomycetota > Actinomycetes > Mycobacteriales > Pseudonocardiaceae. Next base: position 8,512 of record DATDHI010000243.1, read on the forward strand.
GTAGGCATCGTGTGCAGCATGCGCGGCTGCCTCGGTGTCGCCGGCCGCTCGCTCGACGCGGCTGAGCACGTTCAGCGCATCAGCCCATCGCAGCCGCAGCCCCGCGCGCTCAGCCAGCTCCACCGCGTCCCGAGCGTGGTCGCGGGCCTCGGGCAGCCGATGCCCACGCAGGTGCCACTCGGCCAGTTGGGCCAGCGCGACGATCTCCAGCTCACCGAGTCCGGCCTCCCGCGCGTCGACCAAGGCACCGCTGAGCAATTCGCCAGCCCGGTCCTCGTCGCCCAACTGACCCCCCACCGCGCCATGCAGCAACGCTGCGCACGCACCCAGGTGCACGTCGCGCTCGGTGGCTGATGCGAGGCAGTCCAACCTGTCGGCGAATGTCTGCGCGGTCACAACATCGCCCCGACGCAACTCGGCCCAGCCGAGCTCATACAGAGACAGGAAGCCGGAAAATCCATCGTGGATCTGGACGCGGTAGTCCCGCAGCCATGCGACACCCTCCTCCAGCAAGCCCCGGCGAAGCAGCACCGACCCTAGCGCTGTTATGGCGCCGCTGGACATGTCCTCATCGAGATCGAGCTGCGCAAGTCCCGCGCGAGCACAACGCTCAGCCTCCGCAAGACAGCCGCGCTGGCACAGCGCCATCGGCTGGAGAAAGAGCTTGAAAGCAACATCATCCTCATCCCGCTGCCCTAGGGCGAGCAGGTCGTAACTGTCTAGCGTACGGGCCGGATCGCCAGCAAATAGGTAACCAACCCCCATCATGGCGCAAACGAACGCCGCATCATCAGGGTTGCCGTCGCTGGCTTTCTTCTGTAGCCAATCCGGGTCTTCGAAGACGATGCGAGCCAACTCGGCCAGATACCGATAGCAGCCGAGATGCACCAGGGGGACGATCCGGTCGGCGAGTAGTTCGATGGCGTCGTTGAGCTGGCCGAGCCGGACGAGCGTATGGTATAGCTCGATCCTCTCTGAAAGATCCTCCACGCTGACGACAAATGCGTGATCGACTTCCGGGGCCTCTCCGAGGTGTTGGGCCAGACGTAGGTCGATGCCGTGGCGGGCGTCCGGGTCCAAGGATGACCAGGCCACCCCGCGCACCACGGGATGCAGGTCGTAGCGGTTGCGCACCCGGTCCCAGCCGAGCAGGCCGCGGTCCTCCAGATCGGTGAGTACCCGGTCCAGGTCGGCCTCGGTGGCGCAGGGCCGATCGTCACCGACCAGCAGCGCCACCAGTGTCGGGAAGACTGTCGGTGACCGGAAGGCCGCAACGGTGTGCAGGACCCGCAGTTCCTGCTCGGTGAGCCCGCCGAGCGCGAACTCAAGTACGTGCGCCTTGCGCTGCACCAGAGGCAGCGAGAACGGGTCGAACGCCGGGTTGGCCTGCCGCCAAGCGGCGAAATCGCGGGGTGCCCGGCGGAATCGGGCGACCTCGCCGGCGAGTGCGCGGATCAGCAGCGGGTAGTTGTCGAATGTCGCGAACAGCTCGATGAGCTCCGACCGGCTGCCGGTGATGCCCAAGGCGCGCCACAGGGTGACCGCGTCGGTGTCGGTCAGCCCACCGAGGAAATAGGCATGCGCGCCGGGGACAGGTTCGGTGGTCGCGGTCTGCAGATCGACCGGGAACAGCCGGCTCGTGATGAGGACCCGGCTGGATTGCAGCCCGGCCAGCCGGCGCAGGAATACCCCGGTCCGCGGATCCACGGTGATCCGCAGCCGGGACTGGCCGGTGAAGGACGCGGCCGCGCTCGATGGCAGGCCCATCGCTCCGGCCACCCGATGCGCAGTCTGCTCGTCGAAATCGTCGTCGGCGAGTCGCGACGCATCAGAGCGGCTGTAAGCGATCAGTAGCCGTTCGACTCCGTCCAGCACGACGAGATACGGCTCACGGTCGAGAATGTCGAGCAGTTCCTCTTCACGCTCCGGTGCCCGCAGTGTCCTGAGTTCCTCCACCGACCGGCCGGTGAGATAGCCAAGGGTACGCAGCACGAAGTTGTCGAATCGCGCGCCGGTCTCATAGAAGCTCCACCACACTCGTCCGGAAAGCGCCGGCAGCTTCTGGGGCGCGATGTCGTGGAACCATTTCCAGGCGACCGCGCTCTTGCCCATCCCGCCGATCGCGAACATGACGAGCACCCGGGCCCGATGCACGTCCTTCCTCGGGTCGGAGACCCAGCCGGTGAGCATGTCGAATTCCCGCTGCCGACCCATCACCTCGGTGGTCCGCAGCAGCGTGTATGGACCCACCACGAAAGGAGTCGGCGATGGGTCCGAACGGGTGGCATGCAACGGAAGCACACTGCGAGGTGGCAGCCGTCGGCGAATGTCCGACAATCCGTCGATGAGCTGGGAGCGGAGATCCTCCGGCGACGAGAAGTAGCTGACGCCGCGGCGCCGCACATCCTCGCGCAGCCGCCCCACTCGTTCACCGGCCGCACCGAGATCCATGTCCGCCTCGGTGAAGGGATGCTGCGGGCCGGTCAGCAGCACCAGCACCGGGATGCCCCGCTCGACCGCCCGATCCAGCTCCAAATGGGTATAGGACTTCTCGTAGCCACCCGGGACCTCGCCGTACCGCAGCCCCAGCACCAGCACGTAGATGTCGGCCTGGTCCACCAGGTCCAGGGACTGGCGCACCGCGTCGTCCGGGCTGGGCGGTAGGTGCTCCATCATGACGGGGAAGAAGTCCTGGCGAATGCACGCGTCCAGCGCCTGCTGGCGGTGGGCGAGCATGTCCTTGGTCGTGCTGCTGATCATCGCCCGGTACAGCTCGGTCATCCGCCCTTCTTACTGGTGCCAGCGGTGCGACCCCAGCGCAGGGCCCTACCAGCTCGTTTCCTCGTAAGCGGCCGCGCTGCCGCCATCCGGTGGTGCCCGCGATAGGCTGTCCGCGAGAGCGAGCCAGGGAGATTTGGCGGGGACCATGCGGTGCGCGGTGCGAAGAGGCCCGATGGTCGGCATGCTGGTGGTGCTGGTCCTGGCGGTACTGGTGGCTGGGTGCACAGGCTCCGGGGGGTCCTCCGGACGGTCCGGTGCAGGCGCGGCTCCGCGGCCGCTGGCGCAGGTCAGCACCCTGCCGGGCGATAGGGCCACGGACGTCAATCCGACGCAGCCCGTCTCGGTTCGGGTCTCCGGGGGTGTCCTTCGGCAGGTTGCGCTTTCAAACCCAGAGGGCAAGGTCGTGACGGGCACGCTGAGCCCTGACCAGACCAGCTGGACGAGCACCGAGTCGCTGGGCTACGGCCGGAAATACACCTGGAGTGGCACCGCGGCGGGTCCCGATGCCATTGTCGTCGCGGTCACCGGCTCCTTCACCACCGTCAAGCCTCAGGAGCAACTCCACGCCACCCTGAATGTCGGCGACGGCGACACCGTCGGTATCGCCGCCCCGATCATCCTGCAATTCGATGATCACGTCTTCGACAAGGCCGCCGTTGAGCGAGCCCTCCGGGTACAGGCTTCCGTGACCACCGAAGGATCGTGGGCCTGGCTACCCGACGACAACGGCGGCTCCCGAGCGCACTACCGGCCCAAGGACTACTGGCAGCCCGGTACCCACGTCAGCGTCACCGCCAAGCTCTATGGGGTGGATTATGGCGGTGGGTCATGGGGCAGGGAGGACCTGAGTACGTCTTTCATCATCGGCCGCGCCCAGATCGTCCACGCCGACGTCAACAGCCATCGCATGGTCGTCATTCGGGACGGTCAGGAGGTGATGAGCTTCCCAGCCAGCTATGGGCTGAGCTCGGATCCGAACCGAAACACCACCAACGGCATCCATGTTGTGATGAACAAAGCGCAGACCGTGCTGATGTCCAACCGGGCCTACGGGTATGTCAACATTCCCGAGCATTGGGCCGTTCGGATCTCCAACAACGGTGAGTTCATCCACGCAAACCCGGAGACAACAGGTGTGCAGGGGTCGGTCAATGTCACCCACGGCTGCGTGAACCTCTCCACCGCGAACGCTCAGCAATACTTCGACACCGCGATCTTCGGGGACCCGGTCGAGGTCACCAACAGCCCGACCCCGATGACCGGGGCCGATGGCGACATCTACGACTGGACCGTCGCATGGGACTCCTGGAAGGCGATGTCAGCCCTACATTCTTGAAGCGGACGCCTAGTCGTCCTTCTCGCTGACGACGTTCGGAGAAACACGATCGCCGGTGGCCGCCCACCTGGCCATCTCTTCCATCGTTGTAATCGTGTGGCAGAACGTGTCGATCGAGACCTCTTGGTTTCCTAGGCCCTCGAGCCACTGCACCGTCACCGGGTCCCGCTTGGAGATACCCAGCTCCTCGGCCCAGCTCATTGCCGATCTGGAATCGGTCATGCTGGCCATCATCTGGGTCCGCTCGGTGTCCGTCCGAGTTGCCTTCACAACCTCCTGGGCGGTCCTGATCTGATTCGGCAAGCGGAAGCTGTCAATGACACGAAGCTCTGCGGAATCAGTCTTGAGCCACTGGGCAAGGGTGTGCCGTATAGTCTCTCGAGCCTCGGCCATGCTAGCGCCGCGACCGTGCACATCAGGCTCCTCGGCGATCCCCGCCACCCACTCTTCGCCGTCTCGTTCGTATACCGCGGTGTAAGTCTCGCCCACTTGAACCAGTCCCTTCAGGCACGCGGACCGCGCTAGATCACCAAACCAGTATGCCATACAACCGTCTCCGCGCGTTCTGGGACCAGACTGCACTAATCGTGCGCTGGTTTACTGCAGTCTGTCCCCAGAACGCGGTGGGGTGGCCCGCGCGGCGCGCAGGGCGGCGTCCTTGGACAGGGTCTGTTGGGCTAGGTTTTGCTGGAAGGTGGATATCAGGTGGGTTAGGGCTGGGTTGGAGACGGCCAGGATGCGGACTGCGAGCAGGCCGGCGTTGCGCGCACCGCCAACCGATACAGTCGCGACCGGGACCCCGGCGGGCATCTGCACGATCGACAACAGCGAGTCGAGTCCGTCCAGATGCGCCAGCGGCACCGGTACCCCGACCACCGGCAGTACTGTCGCGGAGGCCACCATCCCGGGCAGGTGAGCTGCTCCACCGGCCCCGGCTATGATCACCTTCAGACCGCGGCCCGCGGCCTGCTGGGCGTAGTCGAGCATCCGGCCCGGGGTGCGGTGCGCGGAGACCACCGCCACCTCATGCGCCACTCCGAACTCGGTGAGCGCCTCAGCTGAAGCGCTCATCACCGGCCAGTCCGAGTCGCTGCCCATGATCACGCCCACCAGTGGGTCGGTCACGCCGTCTCCCGTCCGTGCCCGTGCACCGGGTACCCGTCCGGCCAGGTCCCGGTAGCCAGAAAGGTCGCCGAGGCCACCGCCGCCCCGCGCACCGGCGCCAGCTGCGAGCCGAGCACCGTGACGTGCCCGATCTTGCGACCGGGCCGCTCCGCCTTCGCATACAGGTGCACCTTCGCCTCCGGGTAGCGCGCCATCTGGTGGTGCAGACGCTCGTCCGGGCCCATCACCGGGGCGGTGTCGGCGGCGAGCACGTTAGCCATCACGCAGACCGGGGCACGCGGCCTGGTGGACCCCAGCGGGTAGTCCAGCACCGCCCGCAGGTGCTGCTCGAACTGGGACGTCACCGCACCTTCGATGGTCCAGTGCCCGCTGTTGTGTGGCCGCATCGCCAGCTCGTTGACGAGCAGCTCCCCCGCCGCCGATTCGAACAGCTCGACAGCCAGCACGCCGACCACGCCCAGCTCTCCCGCAATCCGCAACGCCAGCTCCTGGCCGGCCTGGGCGAGCTCAGGGTCCAGGCCGGGTGCCGGGGCGAGTATCTCGACGCAGATGCCGTCGCGCTGCACCGACTGCACCACCGGCCATGCCGCACCCTGCCCGAACGGCGAGCGGGCCACCAGCGCAGCCAGTTCCCGGCGCATCGCCACGCACTGCTCGAGCAGTAGCGGGGTGCCGGCAGCGAGCAGCTCGGCGACCACCCGGCGTGCGCTGGTCGGGGTGTTGAGCATCCACACCCCCCGCCCGTCGTAGCCACCGCGAGCCGCCTTGAGCACGCACGGCCAGCCGTGCTCGGCGCCGAAGCGAACCGCGTCCTGCGACCGGGTGACCTCGCGGAACGGCGGGACCTGCAAGCCCAGGCCAGCCAGCTTGTGGCGCATCAGGAGCTTGTCCTGGGCGAGCACCAGTGCGTCCGGGCCTGGGTACACCCGAACTCCGTCGGCGACCAGGGCCCTGAGGTGCTCGGTGGGGACCTGCTCGTGGTCGAAGGTGAGCACGTCGCAGCCAGCAGCGAAACGGCGCAACGCGACCAGATCGTCATGCCGCCCCAGGACCACGTCAGAGGCCACCAGCGCGGCGGGCTCGCCCAGTCCTGCGGCCAGCACCCGCAGGGACTGGCCCAGCGCCACTGCGGCCTGGTGGGTCATCCGCGCCAGCTGGCCGGCACCCACCATGCCGACGACGGGCAGGCCAGTACGGGAGTCCACGAAGTGACGACCTTATCGCCCCATGCGACGGGCCGGACGTGGACTCGGGCTCCACGCCGGGGCGTTCACTAACGGGTACGTACACTGCGCGGGTGTCCATGGTCGACGCCGTGCTCATCCGGGTCCCGCAACCGTATCGGGACATCGCCGTCCGCCATCGCGAGCTGGTGAAGTTCGCTGTGGTCGGCGGGATCAGCTACATCGTCGACATCACCCTGTTCACGCTGCTCAAGACCACGGTGCTGGAACCCAAGCCGGTCACGTCCAAGATCATCGCGGTGCTGGTCGCCACGATCGTGTCCTACCTACTCAACCGGGAGTGGTCCTTCCGCACCCGGGGCGGCCGGGAACGCCATCTCGAGGCCGCGCTGTTCTTCGCGGTCTGCGGCATCGGGCTGGTGATCAACGCCACGCCGCTGTGGATCTCGCGGTACGTCCTGGACCTGCAGGTCCCCCAGGTCAGCCTGCTCGCCCAGGAGGCCGCCGACTTCCTCAGCGCCAATCTGATCGGCACCCTGCTGGCGATGGCCTTCCGGTGGTGGGCCTTCCGCAGGTATGTCTTCCCCGACGAGAACGTCCGCCGCCAGGCGCCGCCATCCGGTCCGCAGGCGGAGGTTCCTACCGCACCACCCCGGTGACAGGGCGCGAGAAACCAGTCGGCTCCTCGCCTCGGGGTACCCGCAGGTAGGCGGCGAACCGGGCGGGCCGCGCGGAGCTGAGCTCCAGACGTCCCCCGTCGGCCTCGACCAGGGCCCTGGCCACCGCCAGGCCGACACCGGTCGAGGAGGCGCCCGAGACTCCACGGTCGAAGACGTGCGGGGCCAGCGCTTCGGGCACTCCGTCGCCGCCGTCGGTGACCTCCACGACGACCATCCGGTCGGGTCCCACGCCGCCCCACCGGGCGGACAGCGTCACCACGCCGCCGCCGTGGCGCAGCGCGTTGTCGATCAGCACGCCGAGCGCCTCGCGCAGCCTGCCGGGCGTGACCCGGGCGACCAGCCCCTCGGCCACCCGCACCCGCAACACCCGCTGGTAGGCCTCCGCCTGTGCCGCCCAGTCGGCGACCACCTCGCCGAGCAACTGAGCCAGCTGCACCGGTTCTGCGGTGGCGGCGCGAGCCTCCTCGGTGGCGCGCAGCAGGTCGTCGAGCACCGCGCCGAGCCGCTCTGCCTGCTCCAGCGCCGCCTCGGCCTCCGCGGCGATGTCGGGGTCCGGGTGCGCGGCCAGCTCATCCAGCCGCAGCTGCAGCGCGGTCAACCGGCTGCGCAGCTGATGCGAGACGTCACCGATGAGGTCGCGCTCCCGCTGAACCAGCTCAGCCAGCGCGGTCGCAGAGGTGTCCAGCAGTTCCGCGACCCGATCGAACTCGGCGATGCCGTGCCTGGCCGGCGCGAGCCGGAAGTCCCCGGCACCCAGCCGAGCGGCCCGGTCGGCGACGTCCTGCAGCGGCCAGGCCAGCCGCCGGGCGGTCAGCAGGGCGACACCGGCGCCGATACCCAACGACAGCACCAGCAGCAGCCCGATCAGCGCGGCGCTCTGGATCTGGGCCAGCCGCATCGAGTCCCCAGACACCGCCAGCCGAGCGGTGCCGCGCGGCCTGACGGGCATCGACTCCACCACGGCACCGGGACCCGGGTCGGCGCCGAGCACCCACTGGCCGGTCGACGGTAACTCCACCACCAGCTGCGCGTGTTGCGGAAGCGCCCGCGCCGCCGTGTTCGGATCGTCCAGTTGGGCCACCACCTGCTCCAACCGGGTCCGCAGGTCAGCCCTGGTGTAGGTGTCCACCAGCCGCCAGGCGACGAACGCCAGCGGCCCGCCCAGCACCAGGCCGGTGATCGCGACCACGATCAGCGTGGACAGCAGGATCCTCCACCGCACGGCCGCACGCTAGCGCGCCAGCGGGCCTTCGCGCTCAGAAAGCGTCGAAGCGGAACCCAACTCCCCGGACGGTGGCGATCCGGCTGCTGCCGATCTTGCGGCGCAACCAGGACATGTGCATGTCCAGCGTCTTGGAGTTCTTGAGCTCCGGGTCCTTCCACACCTCGCGCAGGATCTCTTCGCGGCTCACCACCTGCCCCGACCGGGACAGCAGCACCCGCAGCAGCTCGAACTCCTTGTTCGCCAGCGCGATCTCGGCACCCTCGATGAGCACCCGGCGGCCGGCGAGGTCCATTCGCACCCCGCCCGCCTCCAGCGCGTCGGGCGCGCTGCGCCGCAGCAGTGCGCGCACCCTGGCCAGCAGTTCGGCCAGCCGGAACGGTTTGGCGACATAGTCGTCGGCGCCCGCGTCCAGCCCGACGACGAAGTCCACCTCATCGGTCCGGGCGGTGAGCATCAGCACCGGGACGTCCGGGCGTACCCGGCGTAGGCGGCGGCAGACGTCCAGCCCGTCCATCCCCGGCAGCCCGAGGTCGAGCACCAGCAGGTCGACCTCGTCCAGATTGGCGCTCGCCAGCGCGGTGTGCCCGTCACCGACCACCAGCACGTCGTGGCCCTCCCGTTGCAGGGCGCGGGACAGCGGCTGGGCGATGCCGATATCGTCTTCGACGAGTAACACAGTGCTCACCCCACTCAGCCTAGGGCGACATGGCAGCATCCGCGCTCGTGGATGCCGATCTCTCGTTGGCGCTGGCCCTGGCCGACACCGCCGACAGGATCACGCTGGACCGGGCGGGCGCCGCGGACCTGCGAGTAGCCCGCAAACCCGACCGGACCCCGGTCACCGATGCCGACCTCGCAGTGGAGGACGCGGTGCGCACGATGCTGGCGGTACAACGGCCGCAGGATGCCATCCTCGGTGAGGAGCGTGGCGGGCCATCCGACGCTCCTCACCGAGCCGGCCGGGTCTGGCTGCTGGATCCGATCGACGGGACGAAGAACTTCCTGCGCGGCGTGCCGGTCTGGGCGACCCTCATCGCCCTCGTCGAGCACGGCCGCCCGGTGGTCGGAGTGATCAGCGCGCCAGCGCTGCGACGGCGCTGGTGGGCTGCCATCGACGCCGGCGCACACACCCAAGATCCGCACGGCAACGTCCGGGCCATCGCGGTGTCCGAGGTCGGTGATCTCGCCGATGCCTACGTCTCCACCACTCACCTGGGCAGCTGGGTGCAGCACCGAAGCCGGGAGTCCTACCTCGCCCTGGTGGACGAATGCTGGGAGAACCGGGCCTTCGGCGACTTCTGGCAGCACTGCCTGGTCGCCGAGGGGGCCATCGACCTGGCCGCCGAGCCGATCGTCAGCCCCTGGGACGTGGCCGCCGCGCAGGTGCTGGTGGAGCAGGCCGGCGGGCGGTTCACCGATCTCGACGGGGCCGTCCGGTACGACGGCGGCACGGCGCTATCGTCCAACGGGCTGTTGCACGACGCCGCGCTGGCTCGGCTGCGCTGGTAAACGACATCACTTGTCGCGCACGGCACACAATTGGCGATCAGCTATGGGCGGCTGGCCGGAGCTGCTCACGGTCCTCTTGGCGCAGGATTCCCCATGCGAGCAGCTGGCGCCCCAGCTGGTTGATGTTGTCGCGGCCGCTGATTCCGGTGACGCCCAGTTCCTGCAGCCGCTTGCACCACCCACCCACGCAGTTGTCGACGGCGCGTTCGGTGACCGGCTTGTGGGGCCGCGCCGCGGATGCGTACTCGGCAGCCTCCCGGTTGCCGACCGCGTCGCCGGGATCGGGCAGCGCCAGGAACTTGGCCGCGAGCAGCACCCGCTCGTGGTCGCTGGGCTCCTGCAGCGGGCAGGTGTCGGGATCGCCACGGCGCGGCTGATCCATCGTCGGAGGCCGAGGGTCCTCGACGCTGACCCACAGCAGATACCGCCCAGACGGTGCGCCGACCCTGATCTCCAGGTCGGGCGGGCCGACGGCCCAACGTGAGTGCGACTCGGGTGAGGACCGTGGCGGCAGCGGGTTCGACACACCTCGCACGATCACATCGAATGGGCGGCTGGCGCTGTCATTGCAGACCACCCAGAGCCCTTGATCGTAATGGATTGATCCTGCGTGGCGGGAGATGTGCAGGTCAGGTCCGCCGGTCACACCGTTAGGGCCGAATCGCAATGTGCGGTCGCGACCGCGCCCGAAGGTGAACGGCTGGTTACCGGGGCGCAGTGCAGCGACCTGGCGGCCCAGGAAATGAACCACCAGTCCGCTCGGCGGCTGACGTGGCCCCACCATCGGGCCACGTTAACGCTGCACTGCCCGGCCTGACCACTGGTGGAAAGGGCTGCCCTCTAGCCACGGATGGCGACTGGACGTTCTACTAGCTAGCGAGACGGACGCGAAGAGCGGGGGTCTGCGGTGGAGTCGAGCGAGCAGACTATCGGGACCAGGCCGGCGCTGCCAGGTGGGGCCCTGGGATCGATCCGCCGCCACCGGCGTATCGACCGGTTGATCGCCGACTGGGACACCACGCCCGGCAAGCTGCGGGTAGCCCGGATACTCCTCGTGATCGGGATCCTGCTCGCCGGGAGCGTTGCCGTCCTGGCCGCGAATGACCGCGTGGACACCACTCGCTCCATCGCGGGGCAGCTCGAGCCGCTCAACGCGAATGAGACCACGCTGTACCGGTCGCTGGCAGATGCGGATGCGACCGTCGCGGTTGCGTTCCTGTCCGGTGGTGTGGAACCCACCGACCTACGTCAGCAGTATGAGCAAGACCGGGACCTGGCGTTCGACGGACTGCGTAAGGCCGCCGCCCAAACCGGCGAAGAACAGGGACCCGCCAACCTGATCGCCGACATCAGCAAGGAGCTGCCGGTCTACACCGGCTACGTCGAACGGGT
>DATDHI010000244.1:0-8465 GCA_036521655.1 Pseudonocardiaceae bacterium
AGCTTCAGGCCCTCGGCCCGGGCCCGCGCAGCCAGCTGCCGTACCAGCTGCTCGTCCAAGCCATCTCCCGGCTCGGCTGACACATCCATCGCCACAGCAGTCACAGGTGCCTCTCCAGTCTCAGGAGTTACACCGTTGATCCTACAGTCCCTGAAGACCCGGCGACGCTCGGCTGCGGTCTGTCGATGGGCAGGTAGCCGGGTCCTACGGGTTGCGGTGCAGCGCCTTGAAGTACCGCGCGACGGGCAGGAGCGTGCCGCCTTCTCCTAGGCGGCGCGCGCTTCCACCTGCGCGGGCACGGTGCACAGCGACGTTCAGCTGCAGGACGTTCACCGCGGGCTCACCGAGGAAACCCAACGCGCGGCCGGTGGTGTACTCGACGACCAGTGCCTGCACCGTGTTCTGGGGGAGCCCGGTGGCCCGGGCGACCCGGGGCACCTGCAGCTGGGCGTAGGCCGGGCTGATGTGGGGATCCACCCCGGACGCCGAGGCGGTCACGGCGTCCGGGGGGACGCCTGCGGGTTGGACACCTTCCCTGGCGGCGATGAGCTGGCGCCGCTTGGTTACCTGGCCCAGCAGCTTCGGGCTGTCCCCGGCCAGGTTGGACGCACCGGACGTGGAGGGGTCCCCCGGGCCCAGTACGTCCTTTGCCGTGGCCGACGGCCGGGTGTGGAAGTAGGGGTCCTGCGGGGCCGCTGCCACCGAGTCGACCCCGATCAGGGTCGAGCCCACCACGCTGCCGTCGAGGACCACCAGCGAGCCCTCGGCCCTATCCTGGAGCCCGGGGAGACGCGAGATGCCGTAGACCGCCAACGGGTAGACCAGGCCACACAGGACGGTCATCACCAGTAACAGCCGCAGGCCAGCTGCAGACTGGCGGAGCAGGGTGGTCAGCATCAGATCCCCGGGATGAGACGGACGAGCAGATCGATCAGGTAGATCCCGACGAACGGGGTCACGATGCCCCCGACGCCGTAGATCAGCAGGTTGCGGCGCAGCAGCGACACCGCCGATGACGGCCGGTAGCGCACCCCGCGCAGCGCCAGCGGGATCAGCGCGACGATGATCAGCGCGTTGAACACCACGGCGGACAGGATCGCCGACTCTGGCGTGGCGAGCCGCATGACGTTGAGCTTGCCCAGCTGCGGGTAGATCCCGGCGAACATCGCCGGAAGGATCGCGAAGTACTTCGCCAGGTCGTTGGCGATCGAGAAGGTGGTCAACGCCCCGCGGGTGATGAGCAACTGCTTGCCGATCTCCACCACGTCGATGAGTTTGGTCGGGTTGGAGTCCAGGTCGACCATGTTGCCAGCCTCCTTGGCGGCAGCCGTCCCGCTGTTCATCGTCATCCCGACGTCGGCCTGGGCGAGCGCGGGCGCGTCGTTGGTGCCGTCGCCGGTCATCGCGACCAGTTGGCCGCCCTCCTGCTCGCGGCGGATCAGCGCGATCTTGTCCTCCGGCGTGGCCTCGGCGAGGAAGTCGTCCACCCCCGCTTGTGCCGCGATGGCCCGCGCGGTCAGCGGGTTGTCGCCGGTGATCATGACGGTCCTGATGCCCATCGCCCGCAGCTCGCCGAACCGCTCGATCATGCCCGGCTTGACCACGTCGGAAAGCCGGATCACGCCCAGCACCCGGGCCTGGCCGCCTGACACCTCGGCGCAGACCAGCGGGGTGGCCCCGTCCTCGGAGATCTCCCTGGTGATCCCCTCCACCTCGGGGGGCACCGTGCCGCCGTGCTGGCGTACCCAGGCCGCGACTGCGCTGGCCGCACCCTTGCGTACCTGGTCCGCGCCGACGTCGATGCCGGACATCCGGGTCTGCGCGGTGAACGGCACGAACTCGGCGGAGCGCTCCACGTCGTCGGGCTGGGCAGGCAGGTGGTGCTCGGCCACGCTCAGCTCGATGATGCTGCGGCCCTCCGGGGTGCCGTCGGCCAAGCTGGACAGCCGCGCCGCAGTGGCCAACTCGAGAACTGTCACCCCCTGGACTGCGATCAGGTCGGTGGCCTTGCGGTTGCCGAAGGTGATGGTGCCGGTCTTGTCCAGCAGCAGGGTGCTCACATCCCCGGCGGCCTCCACCGCGCGTCCCGAGGTGGCCAGCACGTTGCGCTGGACCAGCCGGTCCATCCCGGCGATCCCGATCGCTGAGAGCAGTGCCCCGATGGTGGTCGGGATCAGGCAGACCAGCAGCGCCACCAGCACGATCACGTCCTGCGGGTCACCGGAGTAGGCGGCCATCGGCTGCAGGGCGGCCACGGTGAGCACGAAGATGATCGTCAAGGTGGCCAGCAGGATGGTCAGGGCGACCTCGTTGGGGGTCTTCTGCCGTTGCGCCCCCTCGACCAGCGCGATCATCCGGTCGACGAACGACTCGCCGGGCTTGGAGGTGATCTCCACGACGATCCGGTCGGACAGGACTGTCGTGCCTCCGGTGACTGCAGAGAAGTCCCCACCGGATTCCCTGATCACGGGCGCTGATTCCCCGGTGATCGCCGACTCGTCGACGGTCGCGATGCCCTCGACGATCTCACCGTCGCCGGGGATCACCTCGCCTGCTTCCACCACGACCAGGTCACCCACCCGCAACTCAGCACTGGGTATAACCCGTGAGTGGCGTTGCGAGCTATAGTTGGCATCGCCACTCACGGGTCGAAGACATCTCGCGACGGTCTCCTTCCTGGTGCGGCGCAGCGATTCGGCTTGTGCCTTCCCCCGGCCTTCGGCGACCGCCTCGGCGAGGTTGGCGAACAACACGGTGAACCACAGCCAGGCCGCCACCAGGATTGCGAACACTCCCGGGCGTGCCACCGCCAGCACGGTCACCAGCACCGACCCGATCCACACGACGAACATCACCGGGTTGTGCACCTGGTGGCGGGGGTCAAGCTTGCGCAGCGCGTCAGGCAACGACGACAGCAACTGGCGGGGACTGAACGCGCCGGCTGCCACGCCCGACCGCGCGGTGCGCTTCTCGGCGCCAGTGGGCCGGTGCGTCTCCTGCACAGTCGTGCTCATACCAATGCCTCCGCGAACGGACCGAGTGCCATCGCCGGGACAAAGGTCAGCGCGGCGACGAGAAGGACGGTGCCTGCCACCATCGCGACGAACAGCCCGCCCGTGGTCGGCAGTGTGCCCGCGGTGACCGGAACCGTTTTCTGCCGGGCCAGCGAACCGGCCAGGCAGAGCACCGCAAGAATGGGGACGAACCGGCCCAGCGCCATCGCAATGCCGAGGGTGGACTGGAACCAGCCATTCGTCACTGTGATGCCGGAGAAGGCGCTGCCGTTGTTGTTCGACGTCGAGGCGTAGGCATAAAGAACCTCCGACAGGCCGTGCGCACCGGAATTGTTCAGCGCATTCATGGTGGACGGCGGGACCAGCGCCGCGCCTGCACCGAGCAGCACGAGCGTGGGCATCGTCAGGATGGAGATCGAGGCGGCCGTGACCTCGCGGCGCCCGAGCTTCTTGCCCAGGTACTCAGGAGTGCGCCCGACCATCAGCCCGGCCAGGAACACGGCGATGACGGCGAAGACGAGCAAGCTGTAGAGCCCGGTACCGGTGCCTCCCGGCGAGACCTCGCCAAGAAGTATGTGCAGCATGGCTATCCCGCCGCCCAGGCCGGTGAAGCTGTCATGCATCGAGTTGACGGCCCCGGTCGAGGTCCCGGTGGTGGAGATGGCGAACAGGGTGCTGGCCGGGATGCCGAACCGTCCCTCTTTACCTTCCAGGGCGGCGCCGGCGGTCAGCGTGACCGGTCCGTTCGGATGCGTCTCGGCCCACCAGGCGGTGCTCAGCATGACGGCCCACAGCAGCCCCATCACGGTGACCAGCGCATAGCCCTGTTTGACGTTGCCGACCATCCGGCCGAAGGTGCGGGTCAGGCTGACCGGGATGACCAGCAGCAGGAAGATCTCCAGCAGGTTGGTCCACGAGGCCGGGTTCTCGAACGGGTGCGCGGAGTTCGCGTTGAAGATCCCGCCGCCGTTAGTGCCCAATTCCTTGATCACTTCCTGGCTCGCGGCCGGCGCCAGCGCGACGGTGCTCGAGTTGCCGTCCAGGCCGGTGACAGCCACCCCAGCGCGCAGGCTCATCGCCACCCCACCGGTGATCAGCACTATCGCCCCGAGTACGGAGATCGGCAGCAGTATCCGGACCACGCCGCGGGTAAGGTCGACCCAGAAGTTACCCAGCCGGTCGGTACGGCTACGCACGAATCCCCGGATCAGCGCAACAGCCACCGCCATCCCGACTGCCGCAGAAAGGAAGTTCTGCACGGTGAGCCCGGCCATCTGCACGAAGTGGCCCATCACCGTCTCCGGCACGTAGGACTGCCAGTTGGTGTTGGTGACGAAGGACACTGCCGTGTTGAACGCGATACCGGGCTCGACGTTGCCTCGCCCGAGACTCAGCGGCAACAGGCTCTGTAGTCGTTGTAGCAGGTAGAGCAGCACGATAGAGACTGCGGAGAGGCCGAGCACGCCGGCCGCATAGGTGGTCCAGCGCTGGTCCGCGTCGGGGTCGACCCGGACCAATCGGTAGATCACCTGCTCAGCACGCAGATGCCTCTTGTCGGTGTACACCCGGAACATGTAATCGCCGAACTGGACGTAAACCACGGCGAGTAGCGCGAGGAGGAGGCCGACCTGCAGCAGCCCGGCAGCGGTATCAGACATGTCAGAACTTCTCTGGGCGAACTAACGCGACGAACAGGTACCCGATAAGCAGCAACGCGGCAATGCCCGCGACGATGTTTTCCACGGCGGTCACAGGTGCTCCAGACCACGCAACGTGAACGCCAGCACCAGAAAGATCCCGATGAACACCAGCGCATAGGCCAGATCAGCCATCAGTGGACACCCTTCTCCTCCTGGCTCGCCCGAGCAGCGGCCATCGAGTAGATGATGCGCCTACATATCACCCGCTGGCGGCGGCCTTACGATCCCCTGATGGTCCCAGCCCGGTTATTGACGCTTCCTTGACCTATTGGCGGTTCAGCCCAACGACGGACCAGCGCCGTTGCTCCTCACAGCCACTGGGGTCTGGCTACCCAGCCAGCCCTGGCTGGCCACCCCCAGCTGGTATGGCACGTTGATCACCACCACACCGGGGGTGAACAGCAGCCGGGCCTTGAGCCGCAGCGCGCTCTGGTTGTGCAGGAGCTGCTGCCACCACCGGCTGGTGACGTATTCGGGGATGAACACCGCGATCACCGCTTGCGGGTCCTCGCGGCGCAGTTGGCGGACGTAGTCGGCCAGCGGGCGGACCAGATCCCGGAACGGCGCCTCCAGAACCTTGATCGGGACCGGGATGTCCCGGCGTTCCCACTCGGCAAGCAGCTCCCGGGTGTCTTCCTCGTCGATGGCCATCGTGATCGCTTGCAGGGAGTCCGGGCGGATAGCCCGCGCGAAGGCCAGTGCCCGCAGCGCCGGTTTGTGCAGCCGGGAGATCAGCACCAGCGCGCGCACCCGCGAGGGCAGGGTCGGAGTCTGCTCGTCCGGGGCGGTCTCCGCGGTCACCCGGGCGTAGTAGCGGTTGATCGCCCGCATGAAAAAGAACAGCACGATCATCGCGGCCACCGCGATCCATGCCCCGTGCACGACCTTGGTGGCGAACACCACCACCAGCACCACGCTGGTGAACACCGCCCCCACCAGGTTGATCCCTTGGGCCCGCCGGATCCGGCGCCGCTGGGCGGGCTCGTGCTCGGCTGCCAGCGCGCGGTTCCAGTGCCGGACCATGCCGAACTGGGACAGGGTGAAACTGGTGAACACCCCGATGATGTAGAGCTGGATGAGGTTGTCGATGTTGGCGTCGAACCCGACGATCAGGGCAGCGGCGAAGCCGGCGAGCAGCAGGATGCCATTGGAGAACACCAGCCGATCCCCACGGTTGAAGAGCTGGCGGGGCAGGTAGCGGTGGTGGGCCAGGATCGAGGCCAGCACCGGGAACCCGTTGAACGCGGTGTTCGCCGCGAGAATGAGGATGCTCGCCGTGGCCGCCTGGAACAGGTAGAACAACGGCGAGCTCCCGCCGTAGACCGCCACGGCGACCTGGGAGATCACCGAGGGGTTGCCGTCCGGGTGCGCCCGGGCGTGGGTGCCAATGGTCAGCAGCGTGATCCCGGCGAACATGACGATCGCGATGGTGCCCATCAGCGCCAGGGTGAGCGCGGCGTTGCGGCTCTTGGGTTTGCGGAACGCGGGCACCCCGTTGCTGATCGCCTCCACCCCGGTCAGCGCGGTGCACCCGGACGCGAAGGCCCGCACCACCAGCAGCAAGGTGAAGATCCCGCCCAGCCGGGCCGTCTGGACGACCGGCTCCGCCGCCGTCTCCGCTGGGGCCAGCCCGCCGGTCATACCCTGGACGGCGGCGACCCCGAACATCAGCAATGTCAGCCCGATGAAGGCGTAGGTGGGGACTGCGAAAACCCGCCCGGACTCCTTGGTGCCCCGTAGGTTCGCCAACACCAGCACCACCACGAACGCGACCGAGAGGAGCACCGCGTACGGCACCAGCGACCGCACCGCCGAGGTGATCGCCACCACCCCGGACACGATCGAGACCGCTACCGTCATCACGTAGTCAACGAGCAGGGCGCTGGCGGCGACCAGCGCAGCCGTCTCGCCGAGGTTCTCCTTGCTCACGACGAAGGCGCCGCCGCCGTTGGGGTAGGCGTAACAGGTCTGCCGGTAGGAGGCGACTACCACCACCAGCAGCACGACCACGGCCAGCCCCACCCACGGCGTGAAGGTGAGTGCGGCCAACCCGCCCGCGCCCAGCACCAGCACGATCTGCTCGGTGGCATAGGCGACCGAGGAGATCGGGTCGCTGCAGAACACCGGCAGCGCCAGCCACTTCGGCAGCAGGGTTTCCCCCAGCCGGGCGCTCTGCAGCGGGCGGCCCACCACCAGCCGCTTCATGACGTCGAGCACGACTGAGCAGCTTCGCAGCCCGCAGCCCGGCTGGCGGTGATCTTGACGACTTCTTAACGGCCTAGTCCGCCGTATGCCGCGGCGCCCCGCTGCCCGACCGGTGTGCTGGTGATCGCAAAGCCGCCTCCGACGTGGTGGCTAAAGTCCGAGGCGCACTGCTGGATCTTCGCCGGATCCCGGCCCGACTGCAGGAGGCACTCCTGGTAGTTCCGGCCGGCCGGTGAGTTGACGACGAACACTGCGGCCACGATCAGCCCGATCGCGATGAGTAGTCCGATGACGCCGAGCACGACCCCGGCGACTGACACGCCCCCGTTGGTCGCCTCGCCCCGCCTGGCTCGACCCCGGCCGAGCAGGCCGAAGATCAGCGCGAGGATGCCGAAGACGACGCCGCCGATGATCGTCCAGGACAGCAGCAGCGCGAGCAGGCCCAGCACCAGCGCGGCGATCCCGAAGCCATTACGAGGCCGCGCCAGGGCTGCGCCGTACCCCGGTCCGAGCCCTGCTGGGTTCTGTCCGTAGCCGGCTGGCGGATGGGGCCGGCCGCCGTCCCGCGGATCCTCAGGCGCGCTCATTCGGCTCACCTTACCGTCGAATCGGTACCCGCAAGGTTGCTGACGCCATGGACAGTCTGGGACCGGCCGGCCGCCGGGAGTCGATGTCGGGGGTCAACGCTCAACCGACGGCCGGCCGGGATCTACTCGTCGTGCCGCGCCGGTAGCGGCCCTTCCCGCATGGTGCTCACCCACGCCACGCGCCGAGCAGGTCGAACAATGCAGTGGCGGCCACCTCATCGAGGCCGATCACGCACGAGCCTGCCACGTGCGGATCCAGCACGATGACACCGTCGACCTTGCGGATGCGCAGGTTGCAGAACCCCCTGGCCCCGCCGTGGGTCTGGCAGGTGACGGGGATTGTGTGGTCGTGGGCGTTGGCCGGCCGGCCCATGACGGTCACCGGGCACCGGCGCCGGAGGTCGCCGAGCTCGGATCTGGGTAGTGCGAGTCAGCCGGGACGGTCATGGCGGGCAACTCCTGGGGCGTAGTCCGAAGCGCCCTGAGATACTGACATCTACCCTGGCAAATAGTCAATTCTCTGGGTAGATGTGTCACAGGTCGGCTCGCACCCGGTGGATCAACGCCAGGACCTCGGCACCCCGAACCGCCAGGGCCGCCAGCCGCTCGTACGCAGCGTGGTACCGGGCGACCTCTTTCGGATCGGTGATGTTGATCGCGCCGGTCAGCAGCTCCAGATTGACCAGATCGGGCTCGCCGTCAGTCCGATCGGCCAGGATCGTGAAGCCGTGGTCATGCCACACCGGCCCGGTCCGCTCGAACGGGAGTACCCGCACGTCCAGATGCGGTTCGCCTGCCAGCGTCGCGAGGCGGTCGAGCTGGGCGGCCATCACCTCCGGCGGTCCGACCCGCCAGCGCAGCCCAGCCTCCCCGATCACCCACCGCAGCGTCTTGGCCCGGCTGTAGAGGATGACCTGGCGTTGCATCCGCACCGCTACCGCGTCGGCAACGTCGTCACT
>DATDHI010000245.1:0-2426 GCA_036521655.1 Pseudonocardiaceae bacterium
TGACCGATGGCATTTGTGGGCCAACCTGGGTGAGGCGGTCGAGCGCACTGTGCTAGCCCACCGTGGCTGTCTGGGCGAACCCGCACCCGAGCCGGCCGAGGCCCAGCCGGGCGACACCGCGGATGGCCAGCTCGCCTGGGCAGAACCTAACGGCACGGCTGCGGTCGAGTACGAGCCAGCGTCGCGGCTGGAGACTCGCACTCGCGAACGCCACGCCGCGGTGGGTCGCGTCCCAGGAGCGGTGTAAAAGTCTGGACGTGGGCTCCGCTCGTTGGGGTTGATGTTATGCGATGGCTCCGACGGTTTCTGGTGGCTCCAGTCCGGTGTCGGTGCGGTGTTGGGGTAGTCGGGTTGGTGGTTCGAGCAGGGACCGGCGGAGGTCGTGAAGCAGTCGGAGCCCGGCTGGTGTCATGGTGAACCCGCGCCACCCGGTGGAGGCGCGGTCGAGCACGGCCCAGACGAGCTTGAGGCAGGAGTGCTCGCCGGGGAGGCGGCCGATGACCTTGACCCGGCGGCGGGTCTCGCCGAAGGTGCGCTCGATGAAGTTGGAATGCCGGATCCTGGTCCAGTGCTCACGCGGGAAGCGCACGTATACCGTGAGTGACTCGCGGTCGGCCAGCAGAGCGCGGACCGCGCCCGGGTAGGACTCGCGCCACCGGGCGGCGAAGGAGTCGATGCGTTTCTGCACGTAGGCGACCGCGTCCAACCCCGGGGCCATGTCCTCGGGCACCTCGAAGATGGTCCAGTAGTCAGCTTTTACCTGGGTCTGGGTGTTCTTACTGATCTTGGAGACCACCTTGCGGCAGCGATGGATCAGACACCTCTGGCGCAGCGCGGCGCCCATGGTGCGTTCCACCGCGCCGATCAATCCGGGTGCGCCGTCGGAGATGACCAGTAGCGGGCAGGCCAGCCCGCGTTCACCGAGCCCGGTCAGGAAGCCTTCCCAGGCGTCGCCGGACTCGCTGGCCGCGGCCTCCAACCCGACGAACACCGGTTTGCCGTTGGTGTCGATACCCCACGCCGCCAACACCGGCTCGGCGCCGGCGTTGGCGTGATACTTAAAGTGCGAACCGTCCAGGAACAGGTAGTCCAGCTTCACCTCGTCGAGGCGGCGGGCGCACCAGGTATCGAACTGGGTTTTGATCTGCTCGCAGACCCGCGACACCGTCGAGCGCGACACCCCGGCGTGCTCACCGAGGGCCTCGGTCAGGGTGGCTTCGATATCACGGGTCGACAGACCGCGCACGAACCCGGCGATCACCAACGCCTCCAGCGCGTTGGTCTTGGTCACCCCGGTCCCAAACAGCTGCGAGGCGAACCGCTCGGTCGTGCCACGCAACTTCGGCCGCTGCACAGTCACCGGCCCCGAGGTGGTCTTAACCGTGGTCGGGCAGTAGCCGTTGCGCATCCCGGCCCGAATGTCCTCGCAGCTGGTGACGCGTTCGTAGCGTTCCCGGCCCAAAAACGCCGCCACCTCACCCTCGATGGCCGCCTGCAACAGCAACTGAGCCCCCAGCCGGGCGACCTCCTCGAGCGCGCCAGCCAGGTCACCCCCTCCAGCGAACACCTCGTCGATCTGTGCATGCAGCCGCTCACACGGCGATACCCTCTTCACCACGGACGTGGGCTCCTTCCTCGCAGCTTGAGACCTTCGAGGGGAACCTACGTCCGTCTGACTTTTACACCGCCCGTGAGACGCCACCCCTACATCGGCGAGAACAGCGTCGAATGATGCCGTAAACTGTCCAGCCCGATCTCGGACGAGAAACCGGAACTAAGTGAGATGATCGCCAAGATCCATCACCAGGTTGCGGACCTGCTGAGTGGTCCATCGACCGTCTGGGTTCGTGGTCGCGCCGAGCAAGTGCACGGACCTACTGGGCACCTCCAGGACGAAGAACACAGAGATCCGCTGGAGCGTCACCGCGCAGTCCACGTGGAAAAAGTCACACGCCAACATCGTCGACGCCTGGGCGCGTAGGAACTGGCGCCAGGTCGTGTCGGTGTCCCGGACCGGCGCCGGAGGTATCCGCAACCGCTGGAGAACACGGCGGATCGTGGACGCCCCCACGCGGTGACCAAGCTTGCGCAACTCGCCCTGGATTCGCTGGTACCCCCAGCGGTGATTGTCTCGGGCCAGGCGTTCGATCAGCACGGCCACGGCGTCGTCGATCGGCGGACGCCCGACGCGGTGGGGATACGTCCATTTCTTGGCCACCAGGCGCCGATGCCAGCGCAGGATCGTGCCCGGTGTGACCAATCGGTGCTCACGCAGCATCGTGGGTAGCCGCCGGACAAGCGCGGCGAATACCGCTCGATCCGCCCAGTCCAGGCGCGGTGTCGGGTTGGTCCTCCGCACCACGGTGACTTCGTGACGCAGCACCAGAAGTTCGAGGTCCTTGGACGCCGACGAACGCCCGAGCAAC
>DATDHI010000246.1:0-1653 GCA_036521655.1 Pseudonocardiaceae bacterium
AGAACTGACCCTGACGGGCGCGGCGCTTGACGGTGGAAGCTCGCTTGACGGTGGAAGTGTCCGGTAGGGGTTGACGTGGAACTCGCCGAAAAACCAACGGATATGAAGCAACAGACCGCTGGGTGGCCGCTGCGCGGCACCGAGCGCGCCACACCGCTGGACCGCGAATACGCGCCGAAGGCATACCGGCACGTCTCTCTGCACGCCCGTCCCGATGACGCCCGGCAGACTCTCGATCGGCTGCTGGCCGGCCATCTCGGCCGTGGCGGCAGTACCGAGGAGGTGTCGGTCACGGTTGCCCAACGCACGGTGGGTGACCTGGCCATCGGCAACACGCACCACGAACAAGCCCCAGAACGGCACTGTCAGGTTAACCTTGATCATGATCTACTTTACTAAAGTAAGCACAAGATGTAGTGGTCATGCTCGCCGCGCGGTTAGCATTTTGTGTTTGCAATAGCAATGTCGATCATGATCAAGGTTAACCTGATGCGATGAAAGGGGCGGGGCCTCCGCTCCTCGTGGGTTGCTTCCCGGGCGCAGGCTCGGGGGTGCTCATGCCAACCAGAACGGCTCGAGGAGGCCCCTTGTGGATGAATCGTACGCAGGACAACAGGTAGTGGGTTTGGACCTTCATCGGCGGCGCACGGTGATGGTGCGGATGACGCCGGCGGGTGAGCGGTTGGAGGCGGTGCGGTTCGCGTCGGATCCGGCGGTGCTTGCCGAGCAGATCGCCAAGGCCGGCCCGTCGCCGGAGGTAGTCGTCGAGGCCACCTACAACTGGTATTGGGTGGCCGATGTGCTCGATGAAGCCGGGGTGCGGCTGCATCTGGCGCATCCGTTGGGGGTGAAGGGCTTTGCCTACCGGCGGGTGAAAAATGACTTTCGCGATGCCGCGGACCTGGCGGATCTGCTGCGGATGGGTCGACTGCCCGAGGCGTGGATCGCGCCCCCACACGTGCGGTGCCAGCGCGAGTTGGTGCGCCACCGGCACAAGCTGCGCCAGCTGTGTTCGGGACTCAAGGCCGGCGCGCACGCGGTGCTGGCCAAAAACGCGCTGCTGATCCCTCGCTCGGACATGTTCGGTGTCGACGGGCGGCATCGACTACAGAGATTGGCGCTGCCGGAGGCATATCGGGTGCGCCTGGACTCCCAGCTACACCTGATCGATGCCTTCGAGGCCGAGATCAAGGATCTCGATGGGCGCATCCGTGGACTGTTCGACGCCGATGCGGGTTACCGGGCGCTGCTGCGGATTCCCGGTATCGGCCCGGTGTTCGCCGCGATCCTGCGGGCCGAGATCGGTGAGATCGGCCGGTTCCCCTCACCACGCCAGCTCAACTCGTGGGCCGGGCTAACCCCGCGTCACCGCGAGTCCGACACCACCGTGCATCGTGGCGCGATCACCAAGCAGGGATCACGACTGGTGCGCTGGGCCGCGGTGGAGGCCGTGCAGCGCACCCGTGCGGGAACCCCGATGCGTGCCCGCTACGAGCAGGTGGTCACCCGGCGCGGGGCTACCGCCAAGCACGTGGCCAAGGTCGCCGCCGCCCGCGAGCTGCTCGACTGCGTGTTCTACGCCCTACGCGATGGACACGTCCGCCGCCTGGGACACACCAGCGCGGCATGACACGCGTGCGGACCACCCCGGTG
>DATDHI010000247.1:0-30730 GCA_036521655.1 Pseudonocardiaceae bacterium
CGTCGGCGCGCAGCAGTCGGGCCCGACCGGAAGATCTTCCGGTCGGGCCCGACTGCTGCGCGCCGACGTCAGGATGACGGCCAGGTGTGCACCGGTTGGTTGGAGTGCATGTGCTCGACGTAGCCACGCAGCATGCCGGCCAGCGCGGCCGGCCGATCGGCGCCCTGTCTGGTCAGCGCCCGCACGGCCGCACGCTGCCAGCCGGCGCCGGTCCGGCGCGTGTGGCAGCGCTGTTCGATCACCGTGAGGTAGCGCTCTCGCGCCGCGTCGGACATCCCGCAGCTGCGCAGCCCCTCGTGGGCCAGTGGCAGCAACGTGCGCAGTACGAGCTCGTCGGGCCGGAGGCATCCGAGGCCTGGCCAGCGCAGCTGTGCGTCCATGCCGAACCGGGCCCCCGCGTACAGGTTCTGCTCCGCGGCGGTGAAGGACATCTGGTTCCACACCGGCCGGTCCAGCTCCGTCAACCCGCGCATGGCGCCGAAGAAGAACGCGGCGTTGGCCAGCACATCGATGACCGT
Source organism: Pseudonocardiaceae bacterium (assembly GCA_036521655.1). GTDB lineage: Bacteria > Actinomycetota > Actinomycetes > Mycobacteriales > Pseudonocardiaceae. Next base: position 519 of record DATDHI010000247.1, read on the forward strand.
CGGCCCCGCCGGCAGCACCCGGTTCTCGATGCGCAGGTGCGGGACTCCGTCCGTGACATCATAGATCGGCCGGTTCCACCGCCAGATCGTGCTGTTGTGCAGCCTTAGCTCCGACAGCGACGGTGCGCCACCCGCGGCGAGTACCGCCAGCGGGTCCTGATCATCGGTCTGCGGCAGCAACGGCGAGAAATAGCGCACGTTCTCCTCGAACAGGTCGAAGATCGAGGTGATCCAGCGCTCCCCGAACCACACCCGTGGGCGCACCCCCTGGTTGCGTAGTTCCGGCGATCGGGTGTCGGTGGATTGCTCGAATAACGGGATGCGGGTCTCATGCCATAGCGCGCGCCCCAGCAGGAACGGCGAGTTCGCGGCGAGCGCCACCTGCACCCCGGCCAGCGCCTGCGCGGCGTTCCAGTGTGGCGCGAAGTCATCCGGAGCAACCTGCAGGTGCAACTGCACCGACGTGCACCCGGATTCGGGGAGGATCGAGTCGGTGGCGCACCGCAACTGTTCGGTTGTGCCTCCTTCCAGCGGCACCCCATCAATGTCGAGCTCGAGATCCTCGCGCCGGGAGGCCAGGATCTGCTTGTCGAGCAGGGCGTAGCGCGACTTGGGGGACATCCACCGCCGGTGGAAATGGTCCATTCGCAGCGTCGGCAGGATGCCGATCATGACCAAGCCCACACCCGCGGCGCGGGCGGCTGCGGCGTCGGCGGCAGTCAGCCCGGCCCGTAGCTCGCTTTCCAGGCCCAACGCCTCGTCGGCGACCAGCGGCCGCGGCGGCACGTTGATCTCGATGTTGTGCTGGCCGAGTTCGGTCTGGAACGCCGGATCATCGATCTGCGCCAGCACGGCCTGGTTCGCCATCGCGGGATCGAGCTTCTCGTCGACGAGGTTCAGCTCGATCTCCAGCCCCATCCGCTCGGGGCCGTAGGCGAAGCTGTCCCCGGCGAGCATCCGGGCCAGCGCGTCCAGGCAGAGCTGGATCTTCTCCCGGTAGCGTTGCAGGTCCTGCTGGGTGTAGACCGAACCGGTCATGTCCTCACCCCTCCGACCTCCGAACACCCTGCGCGCTGCACCGGCTCACCGGTTGTGCGTCCCGGGCGGAGAATCACCGTGACATAGGGCCGTGAGCCATGACCAGCCCCCGAACTGGTGGTGGCATACCCGCTGCGTGATCATGACCACGTTGTGTGACCGGATGCCGGGTATCAGCTGCACATGGGCCTCTTGCGAGACTTTGCAGTGTGGGCGACGACGTGAACAGCGGCCGCGCTGTGCCGCCCGGTGAGCCCACGCCGTGGGCGACCGGACTCCTCGTCAGTGCGGTGGCCGCAGTGGTCGCCTGGATCGCGCTGTTCAGTCTCTCTCAGGGGCTGGCTGCGGTCGGGGTCTGGCTCGTCGTGCTGGCGAACCTGCTGGTCGCTGCGGGGCTGGCGCCATCGATGTGGCTGGCTCGGGCCACCCCGATCTGGCGCTGGGTGGCCTACGGCACCGCGGCGGGCATCCTGCTCACCTGGATCGCCCTCCTCCTCTCCCTCCTCTCCTGAACCCCGTTCCCACCAAGCGCATTCAGCGGGCTCAGCGGGGCTATTGGGGCCCAGATAACCCCGCTGAGCCCGCTGAATGCGGGGATCAGGCGGGGGATCAGGTGCGGGGGGAGCGGACGCCTAGGAGGACGTCTTCCCAGGAGGGGATGGTGGGGCGGTCTTTGCGGGGGCGTTTGGGGGGCTGAGGGGGGCCGGACGGCTCGGGGGTCGGCTGGGCGGAGCGGTAGGGGGGGCCGTCGTCGGGCACCGCCCGGGCGTGGACCACCGGCTCCTCGACGACGGGCTCCTGCTCGGTGGGGACTGTGCGCAGCGGCCCGGTCGACTGCGGATCGACCAGTTCGGTGGCGTGGTCATCAACCGCGGTGACAGTGCCGCCGTGCGCCCCAGGGTGGAACGTCCAGCGCGCCCGGTTCTCCGAGCGGCCCGCACGCCAACGCAGCGCAACGACCCACTTGCCGCTCTCGCTGCGCCAGGAGTCCCAGGTCACCGCCCCGTAGTCGTGACCGCGCAGACGGAAGGTCTCGGCGACGACATCCTCCAGGGTGCGCACGTCGGGCCCATCGGCGCGCACCGGGTGCGCCTGCTGGGCCAGCTGCGCGATGCGGGACCGCTCCAGCAGCACGGGGTAGGCGAACCGCTCGATCCGCTGACTCGGGACGCCTGCGGCCGTGGCCACCTGCTCGACGGACGCTCCGGCCCTGATCCGGGCCTGGATCTCACGGGGTCGCATCTGGCTCTCCAGCTCGATCTCGATCTGGCCGAGGCGAGGGAGGTCACCCCGTACCGCTGCGTGCAGGCTCTCGTCCGCGGGCACCGTGAACCGCTCCCGCCGCTCACCGGACCGCTGCGCCACCGTCTCCAGGATGACCGTGCGGCCGTCGATCCCCAGACCGACCACCCGCAGCGCGCGCATCCAAGGACCTCCGCATCATTACCCGCCACCGTAGGCCGGTGGACAGCCGCGCCGGGGGAGGCGCGCCGGAACAGGCGCGCCGCCGGCCAGGCCTCACTCCAGCCGCTCCACTACCCAGTCGATGCATGCCGTCAACGCGGAAACGTCATCCGGGTCGACGGCCGGGAACATGCCGACCCGCAGCTGGTTGCGGCCGAGCTTGCGGTAGGGCTCGGTGTCCACGATGCCGTTGGCCCGCAACACAGCAGCGACCGCAGTAGCGTTGACGCTCTCGGCGAAGTCCACCGTGCCGACCACCAGCGAGCGCTTGGCAGGATCGGTGACGAACGGCGTCGCGTACGGCGAGGACTCGGCCCAGGAGTACAGCCGCGAGGACGAGTCAGTGGTGCGCGCCACGCACCAGTCCAGCCCGCCGCGGGCGAGCATCCATTCGATCTGGTCGGTGAGCAGCAGCAGCGTGGCGACCGCCGGGGTGTTGTAGGTCTGTTCCTTGAGGCTGTTGTCCAGCGCGGTGGTCAGCGAGAGGAACTCCGGAACCCACCGGTCGGAGGAGCCGATCTCCTGCACCCGCGCCAGGGCGGCCGGGCTGAGCAACGCGATCCACAGCCCGCCGTCGGAGGCGAAGCACTTCTGCGGCGCGAAGTAGTAGACGTCGGCGTCGGCGGCCCGTACCGGCAGGCCGCCGGCACCGCTGGTCGCGTCGATCGCCACCAGTGCGCCGTCTGACCCGGCGGGCCGGCGCACTGGGACCATCACGCCGGTCGAGGTCTCGTTGTGCGCCCAGCCGATCAGGTCGCAGGAGGGGTCGGCGACGGGCTCCGGGGCATCCCCAGGCGGGGCGGTGACCACCACCGGGTCGGCCAGGAAGGGCGCGCCCTTCGCGACGGCGGCGAACTTCGCGGAGAACTCGCCGTAGGTCAGGTGCAGCGACCGTTCCCGGATCAGGCCCACCGCGACGGCATCCCAGAACGCAGTGGTACCACCGTTGCCGAGCACCACCTGGTAGCCCTCGGGCAGCGAGAACAGCTCACGCAGCCCGGCGCGAATCCGCCCGACCAGCGACTTCACTGGCGCTTGCCGGTGCGAGGTGCCCATCAGCGAGGCGCCAACTGTGGCCAGCGCGGCGAGTTGCTCGGGCCGGACCTTCGAGGGCCCGCATCCGAAGCGCCCGTCGGCGGGTCTGAGTGCGGCGGGGATGGTCAGCTCGGCGATCTGCGTCATGCGGGGGGTCTCCATGGTTGCTTGCCTCAGAGCTGCCAGTTTGGCAGGCCCTCCGGCTCCTCCGACCACGAGGCTCCGGTGATCCGTTCGTACACCTCGATGTACCGGCGCCGCGCCTCTGCCACGATCGCGTCGGGAATGGTCGGCCCCGGTGGCTGGCGATCCCACCCGGTGCTGACCGACCAGTCCCGGACGTACTGCTTGTCCAGGGCATACTGCGGCTGCCCGGGCCGCCAAGTCTCGGCTGGCCAGAACCGCGAGGAGTCCGACGTCAGCGCTTCGTCGCCGAGGGTCAGGTGCCCGGCGACGTCCCAACCGAACTCGAACTTGGTGTCGGCAACGATGATGCCGTTGTCCAGCGCATGCTCCGCTGCCCTGGTGTACAGCTCCAGGGTCAGGCTACGCAGGCTTTCCGCGGTAGCCCGCCCGGTGTCGCGCGCCACGTCGTCGAAGGTGATGAACTCATCGTGCCCGGTGTCGGAGAACTTGGTGGTCGGCGTGAAGATCGGTTCGGGTAGCCGGCTTCCCGAGACCAGCCCGGGGGGTAGGGCAACGCCGGACACGGTGCCGAACTTCTCGTACTCACGCAGACCCAGCCCGGCGAGGTAACCGCGAGCGATGCACTCCACCGGGATCATCTGCAGTGGCGTGCAGCGGATCGCCCTCCCGGCGAACTCCGGGGGCACGTCGGTGGCCGAGATCAGATGATGCGGCACGATATCGGCGAGTCTGCCGAACCACCACACCGACAGTTGAGTGAGTAGCGCCCCCTTGCCGGGGATGGGCGTCGGCAGTGCCACGTCGTACACCGAGATCCGGTCCGAGGCCACGAGCAGCAGATCATCGTCGATCGAATACAGATCCCGCACCTTGCCGGCCGATAGATGCTGCACGCCGACCACCGTACCCAGCGCATCCCCGCAGCACGGCGCGCCACATGGATGCTTGTCGCTGTCCGCAGGACACCTTGGAAAGCGACATGGATGCTTGTCGCTGTCCGCCGTCCCCGTCGCGTGCCCACAACCCGTCGAACACCCCGTTGCGGGCCCGCCGCGAAGCTACCGCCTGACGGTCCGGGAGACGCCGCACTATCGTGGCGGCGTGGCGGGGTGTAGCGACCGGGTGACCTGGCGTCTCGAGCTGCCCGGGGCCTGGGGTGGCCGCCTCGACCCGGCGTGGCTGCCCACCAGTGGCACCGACAGCTGGCGCCGGGTCTTTGAGGGCGAGGACCTCGCAGCGCGGGTGTTCGCCGCCGGGGGTGCGGGACTGCGCTGGGCCCAGCTCGCCGACGCGGCGGCGGTACTGGGCCCACACTTTGGCCCAGTACCGGCTGCAGTGGTGGGTCGCCGAGCAGGTCGCTGCCGGATGCCCGACCGGCGCTGACAGGCATCTGGCGGCGCTGGCCGTGGACCCCGCGCTACGCCCGCCGCTGCGCAGCCACCTGGGCGGCCGGTGGCGGCTGTGCGGGTTGGTGGGCGGCTCGCCAGTCACCCTGGACCAGTTCGACTCCGCCGACCTGGCCGAAGGATGCGCCGTCGCTCATCGCACCGGGGTCGCTTTCGAGGCTTATTGGGCAGAGCCGGACGCTGCGGTGCCCGCTCCGGCGCCTGCCGCCCGCGACGGCTGGACGCCTGCAGTGGACACCGCGCTGCGGCTCGCGGCCTTCGCCGCCGAGGAGTCGGTGGCCACGCTGTGCGCCGCCGCGGCCACCGGCCACACCGGCCCGGACGTGCTGAGTAGGCCGCTGTTGTGCACGCTCGGGTTGGCCGCGGCGCAACGCGCCGTGGACGATCGCAGCATGCGGTGGGCCGAGCCGGTGGCCGCCGCTGGCCGCACGAGAGTGAGCGCGCAGGTAGGTTGACCGTCGTGAACGTGGCTCCCGTGCGGCTGTTGCTGCCCGAGCCGGAGAGCGTCACTGTCCTGGAGGCGCTGGAGGGACTGGCGCTCGCCGATCGAGCCCCCGACCACCGACCGAACGTGGTGCTCAACATGGTGGTGACCGCCGACGGAGCCGCCGCGGTAGGGCAGCGGAGCGCCCCGATGAGCAACCCCCGCGGACCGGGAGTTGTTCCATGAGCTGCGGGCGCAGGTGGATGCGGTCATGGTCGGCGCCGGCAGGGCGGTGCGCTCGGTGCTCTTACGCACTGCGCCGGTAGCCGTTCAGGAGTGTGCGATCTCGTTCCAGCCCTCGACGTCCTGCGGGCCCCGTGGATCGGCCCCGATGTACTTCGCGGCAGGACGCACGATCCGGCCGGTGCTCTTCTGTTCCATGATGTGCGCACACCAGCCCGCGGTGCGCGCGCACGTGAACATTGCCGCCATCATGTGCGGCGGGACCTGCGCGAAGTCGAGGATCACCGCGGCCCAGAACTCGACATTGGTCTCGAGGGCCCGGTCCGGCCGACGCTCCCGCAGCTCGGTCAGCGCAACGTGTTCCAGGGCCGCCGCGACCTCGTAGCGTGGAGCGCTGAGTTCCTTGCAGATCCGGCGCAGCACCCGGGCTCGCGGGTCCTCGCTCCGGTACACCCGGTGACCGAAGCCCATCAAGCGCTCACCGCGATCCAGCACCCCGCAGACCACCTGTGCGGCGTTACCGGTGCGTTCCGCCTCCTCGATCATCGGCAGTACCCGGGCCGGCGCGCCACCGTGCAGCGGGCCGGACATCGCGCCGATCGCCCCGGACAGGCAGGCCGCGACATCGGCACCCGTGGAGGCGATCACCCGCGCGGTGAACGTCGAGGCGTTGAGCCCATGTTCGGCGGCCGAGACCCAGTAGGCGTCCACGGCCTTGACGTGCGCTGGATCGGGGTCCCCGCGCCACCGGGTCATGAAGCGCTCGGTGATGGTGGAGCACTGGTCGATCCGGTGTTGCGAGACGGCCGGCTGGTGGATACCACGCGCGGACTGCGCCACGTAGGACAACGCCATCACCGACGCCCTGGCCAACTCCGCGCGGGCCTCGCCGTCGGTGATGTCCAGCAGCGGGCGATAACCCCAGATAGGGGCGAGCATCGCGAGCGCGGCTTGCACGTCTACCCGGACGTCACCGGTGTGTACCGGCAGCGGGAAGGGTTCCGCGGGCGGCAGGCCGTGCCCGAAGCGTCCGTCGGTCAGCAACGCCCAGACGTCGCCGAAGGTCACGTGACCGGCGAGGTCCTCGATGTCCACGCCGCGGTACCGCAGTGCTCCGCCGTCCCGATCGGGTTCGGCGATCTTGGTATGGAAGGCGATCACGCCCTCTAAGCCGGGCTTGAAGCCATTGGTGGTGTTCGCCACAAGTCCGTTCGACGCTGTCACGCTGTCCTCCTCGCGCGCTCGGGCCCCCCTTCTGGGGCACGCGCGGTGACCGACCGGCCGGCAGGTGGGGCGCACGCCACAGTGCGGCGCCGCGCGGGCTGGGATAACAGTGCACCCGATGGCTACTCTGCGGCAACGCCCCGGTAGTGGCGTCCGTCACCGAACCCGGTGACACGGCGTCAACGACGTAGGTTCACATCAGTGGGACCGCGATTCGGGGAGCGTGCAGGGTGGAGGCTGAGCGGAGGCAACAGGCTGAGCGCAGCCAACAAGGTGTGCGCGTCGCCGGCCTGCCGCGGATGCGGGTCGCCTACCCTGCCGCTGAGCTAACCGAGGCGGACCTGGCCAGCACCTGGCATGAGCAGCTTATTGGGTGGCTCGACGACGCCGTGGCCGAGGGCCTTCCCGAGCCCAACGCGATGGTGCTGGCCACCGCCGACGCCGACGGGCTGCCCAGCTCCCGGACAGTGCTGGCCAAGGGCCTTGACCCACGTGGTGTGGTGTTCTTCACCAACTTCACCTCCCGCAAGATGCACGACATCCACGCCACCAGGTACGCCGCGGCGACGTTCCCGTGGATTGCGCTGCACCGCCAAGCGCACCTTCGTGGGCCGATCGAGGTGATCGACCCTCCGGAGAGCGCGGCTTACTGGGAGATCCGCCCGCGGGGCGCTCAGCTGGGGGCCTGGGCTTCGCCGCAGTCGGCGGTAGTGCAGAACCGGCGCGCCCTCGACGTCGCGCTGGAGCAGACCACCCGGCGCTTCGCCGACAGCCAGCAGGTGCCGTTGCCGGCCCACTGGGGCGGGCTCCGGATCCGGCCAGTGAGCGTGGAGTTCTGGCAGGGCAGGCCCGACCGGATGCACGATCGGCTGCGGTATCAGGTCGACGGTGCCGGCGCCTGGACAGTTGTGCGGCTCGCCCCGTGACCGGGCTACCGTGGGGCATGCGCTCGGCTGATGCCACCGCGTCCGGAGTACCGGATGACTCGCAGGGTCTCCGCGAGCACGCCGTGACCATGGCCTATCCGGGCGGCGAGCACCGGATGCCGATCGTCGGGGCTAGCGAGGGTGCGTCCGGGATCGACCTGGACACTCTGCTGGGTGACACCGGGATGGTCACACTCGATCCGGGATATGCGAATACAGCCGCCTGCACATCGGAGATCACCTATATCGACGGGGACGCGGGGGTGCTGCGCTACCGCGGGTATCCGATCGAACAGCTAGCCGAACGCTCGACGTTCCTGGAAACCAGCTACCTGCTGATCTACGGGGACCTCCCGACCAGCGGCCAGCTGGACAACTTCACTGAACTGATCCGCCGGCACACCCTGCTGCACGAGGATCTGAGACGGTTCTTCGACGGCTTCCCGCGCGACGCACATCCCATGCCGGTGCTGTCCAGCGCGGTATCCGCACTGTCTACCTTCTATCAGGACAGCCATAACCCGTTCGACCACGACCAGGTGGAGATGTCCACCGTGCGGTTACTGGCGAAGGTCCCCACCATCGCCGCCTATGCCTACAAGAAGTCGATAGGTCAGCCGTTCCTCTACCCGGACAACTCGCTGGGGCTGGTGCAGAACTTCTTGCGGATGACCTTCGGGTTTCCGGCCGAACCTTACGTGGCCGATCCGACCGTGGCCGACGCGCTGGACCAGCTGCTGGTGCTGCACGCCGACCACGAGCAGAACTGCTCGACCTCGACCGTGCGGATGGTCGGCTCCTCCCAGGCGAACCTGTTCGCGTCGATCTCGGCGGGGATCAATGCGCTGTTCGGCCCGCTGCACGGTGGGGCGAACCAGTCCGTGCTGGAGATGTTGGAGCGCATCCGCGCGAACGAGGGCGATGTGGACACTTTCGTCAAGAAAGTGAAGAACCGCGAGGATGGCGTGCGGCTGATGGGATTCGGGCACCGGGTCTACAAGAACTATGACCCACGGGCGAAGATCGTCAAGAAGACCGCCGACGATATCCTGCACAAGCTAGGGGTCAACGACCCGCTGCTGGACATCGCGATGGCGCTGGAGGAGAGGGCGCTCGCCGACGACTACTTCGTCGAGCGAAAGCTCTACCCCAACGTCGACTTTTATACCGGCCTGATCTACCGGGCGATGGGCTTCCCGACCAGGATGTTCACGGTGCTCTTCGCGCTGGGCCGGCTGCCCGGCTGGATCGCGCACTGGCGTGAGATGATCGATGATCCTAAGACCAAGATCGGTCGGCCGCGGCAGATCTACACCGGGCACGCCGAGCGTGAGTACACGGTTATTACTCAGCGTTGATAACCGCGCTGGGCGGGATCCTCCATTGAGCGGTGGGCGATCGACTGCGCCTCGCGTACCGTGCCCGCAGGCCGAACCCCGGGAGCCGGTACATGCGTACCATCGAATGGGTCGATAGACGCGGCGTCGATGGACACATCAGCGTCATCGATCAGACCGCCCTGCCGCAATGGCGGCGGGTGGAGTTACATACTGCTGGCGACGTGGTGGATGCGATCCACCGGATGGTAGTTCGCGGCGCGCCTGCGCTGGGGGCGGTGGGCGCCCTGGGCGTTGCGCTCGCTGCGGTGCGCGCGGCGGAGTTCGGCTACGACACCGATTCCGTGCGGGTCGATGCCCGTCGCATCGCGGCCGCCCGCCCGACGGCGGTACACCTGGGCTGGGCCGTGAAGCAGGTGCTGCCGGCGGTGTATCGGGGGCATGCCGCGGTTCTGGATGCTGCGCAGGCTGTGGTGGAGGCCAACGTTCGGGCTTGCGCCACGGTGTCCCGGCTCGGCGCCGCCCTCCTGCGCAGCTACGTCGGTGACCGGCCGATGACATTGCACACGCACTGCAACGCCGGCGCACTGGCCTGTGTGGAGTGGGGCACGGCGCTCGGCGTCGTTCGGGCCCTGCACGCCGACGCGCTGGTCCGGATGGTGCTGGTCGGCGAGACCCGTCCGCTGTTGCAGGGCTCCCGGATCACCGCGGCCGAACTCGCCCAGCTCGGCGTGCCACACCAGGTGATCGTCGACGCTGCCGGTCCGGGCCTGATCGCCAGCGGGAGGGTGGACGCGGTGATCGTCGGGGCGGACCGGATCGCCGCCAACTACGACGTGGTGAACAAGGTAGGCACCTACCCGCTGGCGCTGGCGGCGGCCAGGGCCAGGATCCCGTTCGTGGTCGCCGCCCCCGCCGCCACCCTCGACCCGGACACGCCCACCGGGGCGGCCGTGACTATCGAACACCGGGACCCCGACGAGGTGCTCCTGGTCGGGGGGTGGCGGATGGCGCCGACCGAATCCACCGCCCTCAATCCCGCCTTCGATGTGACGCCTGCCGACCTGGTCACCGCCATCGTCACCGAGTCCAGGGTGATTGAGCCGAGCGGCTTCGAGTCAGCGGTTCGGGTCCCTGCCATGCGGGTGGTCCCGGCTCGCTAGCCTACGCTCGCTAATCCCCGGCAGCCAGGCCGGCGACGGTGACCGGGCCCAGGACGAACTCCAGCTGCCCGATCTCCATCGTGGGTAGCCGGAGCACGCACTGGTATGTGTAGCCCTCACCGGGCACCAGCTTCTTCGTCGCGGGAGTCATGGTCATCGGCACCGGTGTTCCGTTGAATCGCGGGTCGTGGGGGCCCAGATTGCCGGTGTTGACGGTGATCGGGGAGCCGGTGATGTTGGCCAGCGCGACAGTGAACCGCACTCCCCCTTTGACTTTCTCCGGTCGCAGCACTGTGAACGACAGTCCGGCGGGGTCAGTCGCGGGTTTGGCGAACCCGACCGTCCCGAACGCACGGTCGGTGTCCTGCACGGGGGCACTGGACGGCGGCAGCCCCGCCGCGCTGCCCGGCGGAGCTGGGCCGGCCTGCGGAGCTGACGTACTGCCGACGAATGAGAAGGTAGCGACCGCACCAGCTCCGAGCGCAGCTCCCACCAGGCCCGACACTATGACAAGAGTGGTTGTCCACCGGTTGGAGGTTGGTCCGCGATGTCGTCCAGTTCTGGCCACGAACCCCTCCGTTTCCGTGCCGTCACGCTGCGCTCGCTCGCTCACGAACTGCGCAGGAGCATAACGCTGCGTAGCACCTCGCCACGCTTCATCTTCGCGAAGGCCTCTTCCACACCGTCCAGCTCGATCGTCTCGGACACGAATTTCTCCAGCGGAAGCCGTCCCTGCAGGTGCAGGTCGATCAGCAGCGGGAAGTCTCGGCTGGGCAGGCAGTCGCCGTACCACGACGACTTGAGTGCCCCGCCACGGGCGAAGAACTCGATCAGCGGGATTTGAGGCACCATCAGGTCGGGGGTGGGCACCCCGACGAGCACCACGGTGCCCGCGTAATCGCGGGCGCGGAATGCCTGTTCCCAGGTCTCCGGGCGGCCTACCGCGTCGATCACGACATCGGCCCCGAATCCGCCGGTGTGCGCGCGGACCGCCTCGACGACGTCGGACTCCAGAGCGTTGACCGTGTGCGTCGCGCCGAAGTCGATGGCCCACTCCAGCTTGACCGGGTCAACGTCGATGCCAATGATCGTCGTCGCGCCGGCGAGGGCGGCACCGGCGATGGCCGCGTCGCCGACCCCGCCGCATCCGATCACGGCCACCGAGTCGCCGCGGGTGACCCTGCCGGTGTTCATCGCCGCACCCAGCCCGGCCATCACGCCGCAGCCGAGCAGCCCGGCAATCTCGGGCGCAACAGCGGGGTTGATCTTGGTGCACTGGCCACTGTGAACCAAGGTCTTCGCGGCGAAGGCCCCGATACCCAGCGCGGGCGACAGCGCGGTGCCGTCGGACAGCGTCATCGGCTGGCTGGCGTTGTGGGTGTCGAAGCAGTACCAAGGCTTGCCACGCCGGCAGGCCCGGCAGCGACCGCACACCGCGCGCCAGTTGAGGATGACGAAGTCGCCGGGCGCCACGGTATCGACGCCATCGCCCACCGACTCGACCACGCCCGCCGCCTCGTGCCCGAGCAGGAACGGGAAGTCGTCGTTGATCCCGCCGTTGCGGTAGTGCAGGTCGGTGTGGCACACACCGCACGCCTGCACGGCGACCAGCGCCTCACCCGGGCCCGGATCCGGCACGTGCACGGTCTGCACCGTCACCGGCATGCCCTTGCCGCGCGCCACCACCGCCCGCACCTCGTGGCCCACTGAGACCTCCCTTGGGCTCCTCCAGCCCTACGGCGGCCAGCCTGCCACGATGTCAGGAGCGCTTGCGACCCCGTCGCGACGACTTCTTCGAGCGCCGGGTTGCTTTGCCGCCACTGATCGTCAACAGGAGCCCGGCGAGCAGGCCGGCGTTCTTGAGGAAGTGCTCCGCGTGGTTCTTGCGTTCGTCGGGGTAGCCCGTGGACCAGAACGAGTGCTGCATCACCGTGCTGGGAACCAGGTCCGCGGCGAGCACCAACGCCGCGATCCGGGGCGCCCGCCCGAACCCCATCATCAACCCGCCGAGAATCTTCGCGCCAGCGCCTGCTTGCACGACCAAAGCGGGATTGACGGACGGGATCGCAGGCACCATCTCCTGGCCCTTTGCCAGCAGCGGGGTAGCCGCCTCGATCTTGGGCTTGGGGCTGAGTAGGGTGTTCACCCCGTCGGCGACGAACACCGCAGCGAGCAGGGGACGGGCAACGCGACGCAGCAGCACGATCGGCTCCTCTCTGAGCACAGCCAGTTTTCGCATTTGCACCGTAGCGCTCAGCAGCCGTGACGCGCATGAAGCCACCCATGTGGGGGGTGCTGGACACCTCGTGAGCGGCGTTCGGTGCGATGACACTGTTACGCACTCACGAGTCCGGAGGGCGCTATGGCTGAGTCTCGGGACCCCGTTGCGGATCTGCGGCGGATCGCTTTCCTGCTGGAGCGCGCCCACGAGGAGACCTACCGGGTTCGGGCATTCCGGACCGCGGCCTCGGCGCTCGCCGCCCGGGACGACCTGACTCAGCGGGCCAGGGCGGGCACGCTGACGGCGCTGAGCGGCGTCGGTGAGGTCACCGCTCGCTGCGTCACCGAGTCTCTCGCAGGGGAGCAGCCGGAATACCTGCGCCGGCTGGAGGCGGCCGGCGAGGCCCCGCTGGCCAGCGTCGATCCGACACCGGCTGGCGTGGCGTTGCGCGCAGCACTGCGCGGCGACTGCCACAGCCATTCCGATTGGTCCGATGGCGGTTCCCCGATTGAGGAGATGGCGACCGCTGCCCGTGAGCTCGGTCACGAGTACATCGTGCTGACCGATCACTCACCGCGGCTCACCGTCGCCAACGGGCTGTCCGCCGAGCGGCTGCGCCGCCAGCTCGATGTCGTCGCCGCGCTCAACGAGGGCCTCGCCCCGTTTCGAATCCTCACCGGGATCGAGGTGGACATCCTCACCGACGGTGCACTGGATCAAACTGACGAACTGCTTGCGCGACTGGACCTGGTGGTCGCCTCGGTGCACTCGCAACTGCGGATGCCGGCCCCGGAGATGACTCAGCGGATGCTCACCGCAGTGGCCAACCCCTATGTCAACGTGTTGGGGCACTGCACCGGCCGGATGGTGACCGGTGCTCGTAAACGCCCCGAATCGCAGTTCGACGCAGACGCGGTGTTTGCCGCCTGCGCAGAGCACGGCGTCGCGGTGGAGGTCAACTCCCGCCCCGACCGGCTGGACCCGCCCAAGCGGCTATTGCGGCTCGCTGTCGAGGCGGGCTGCCTGGTTGCCATCGACTCCGACGCGCATGCCCCCGGGCAGCTCGACTGGCTGCCCTACGGCTGTGAGCGCGCTGCGCTGTGCGGGGTGAGCGCCGATCGGGTGGTGAACACCCGGTCCGCCGGCGCGCTGCAGGCCTGGGCCACCAGGACCTAACCGGTGTGTCCGCACCCAATGCCCGGTGTATCGCGCCGTGTGTCCGCGCCCTGTGTCCGGGGTCAGCCAGCCAGGGCCTTTGCCGCGGCGATGAGCAGCGCCTCCCGGTCAGCGATCTTGATGCGAGTGCGTCCGGCCGCGACCCCGAGCGCCCGTTCGGCGGCGTCGATAGCCTCCCAGCCGGCCCAGGTGACCACCGCGACGCCCCGTTCGGCGAGCCTCTCGATGATCGCGTCGGGATCGCGATGGGGGGCTCGGGGCAGCGCGTCGAGGTCATCAAGCAGCTGCTCGACGGTCTCCTTAGCGTCGCCCTTGTTGGTGCCGATCACCCCGGTGGGGCCGCGCTTGATCCAGCCGACCACGTACTCGCCGGTCGCGACGGAACCATTGCGCTGCACGCGGCCCGCCACGTGCGGGATGACCCCGGACCGCTCATCGAACGGGACGCCGGGCAGCGACAGTCCCCGGTACCCCACCGAGCGCAGCAGCAGCTGGGCTTCAAGAGTGACTGTATTACCTGTGCCGGTGACGCCGCCCGAGCCGTCCAGCGCGGTGCGCTCGCACTCGACCGCCTGGACCCGCCCGGTTCCGTGCACAGCCACTGGGGCGAGCAGGAAGCGCAGGTGGATCCGCCGTTGCCGGCCTAGCTGGCGTCGGCTGGACCACTCCTGCAGCGTCTCGACGTTGCGGCGCACGGTCTTGTTGCTCTCGACGGTCTCCTTGCTGGCCTCGTCGAGCACCAGTTCGGCAGGGTCGACCACCACGTCGGCGTTGGCAAGCTCGCCCAGCTCGCGCAGCTCCTTGGTGGTGAACTTGGCCTGCGCCGGGCCCCGCCTGCCCACAATATAAATGTCAGTGATGGCGCTGGCGTCGAGCACCTTGAGCACGTGATCGGGCATGTCCGTGGCGCGGAGCTCGTCGGCAGTCTTGGCCAGGATGCGGGCGACGTCCACCGCGACGTTGCCGACCCCGACCACCACCGCACTGCGCGCGTCCAGGGTGAAGGCGTCCACCTCGGCGTCGGGGTGGCCGCAGTACCAGGCCACGAGTTGGGTCGCCGAGAAACTGCCAGGGAGTTCCTCCCCCGGGATGGAGAGCCGACGATCCACCGGTGACCCGGTCGCGTAGACCACCGCGTCGTAGTACTCGCGCAATTCGGCCACGCTCACCCCGACCCCCACCTCGATCCCGCCGAGGAACCGGACACTGGGCCGATCCAGGATCTTGCGCAGGGTGATCTCCAGCGACTTCATCTTCAGATGATCCGGCGCTACGCCGTACCGCAGCAGTCCGTACGGACAGGGCAGCCGGTCCACGACGTCGACTGTCACCGAGTCGTGCCTGCTCAGCTCATCGGCCGCGTATAGCCCGGAAGGCCCGGACCCGATCACCGCCACCCGAACCGGTACCGACACGGGCCACGCACCTCCTGGGAGAAAATACTGGCAGTCGCGGAGCCCGACGTTACGCTACGACGGTGCTGTGGTGCTCGGCTCTGTGAGGTAGCCCGAATACCTCGCCGTCAGGATTGCCTGACAGCACCTTCCAGTCCAGGGAGCTAAGAGGGCACACTCTTACCGTCCCGGGTAGGACACGTTATTCCGCTGGGGGTCGCTGCTCAGCTGACGACACCGGACCGCCCCGGGGGGCGAGAGCCGTGCGGGATTCCCACTGCACGGCTCTGCCATCAGCCAGCCATTGGTGCCGTGACGATGCGGCGCAGCGCTGCAACGGTCAGCCCGTCGCGCAACTCCGGATCGCCCCGCAGTACCGATACCCCGCCGGGGCGGGCGAGGTCGTCGAGCACCGCAGCGGCTCCGGACAGATCCTGATCCCGGGTATAGCTGTTGACCACCGCCACACACTGCAGGTTGGCGGCAAGAGCGGCTTGCACCCCGTTAGCCGAGTCCTCCACGGCTACCGCATCAATGTGGGTCAGCTCCAGACGTACCAGCGTTTCCAGGTAGACGGCCGGATCGGGCTTGAGGTCGGTGATGTCCGATCCGGTGACCACGACGTCGAACACGTCGAGTCCGAAGAGCGTGTCGAGTAACGGCAGTACCCAATTACCGGTTCCGGTGGTAGCGACCGCGGTGGCTACGCCCTCGGTCCGCAACGCGTTGATGAGTTCCGCCGCTCCGGAACGAGGCGCTATCGCGCCGGTGCGGACAAGTGCTGCGAAGCGGCGCGTCTTGTCCTGGTGCAACTCGGTCGCAAGCGCGGCGGCCTCGGCTGGAGGGTGGCCTTTGGACTGGAGATAGTGATCGATTCGGCGGCGACCACCCGTCAGTGCGAGCAGTTCGCCGTATTCCTGAACACCCCACCGGTAATCCAGACCGGCGGCATCGAATGCCTCATTGAACGCCACCCGGTGGCCGTCGCGCTCGGTGTCGGCCAGCGTCCCGTCCACATCGAAGATCACCGCTCGCAGCGGATCCACTAGCTCGAGCTCTGACGGATCGGTGTCCACCTCAGCTGGTGGCAAGACTCTTGGGGGTCGCGCGGTCGGCATGGACCGAACGCTAGGGCGGCCTGGTTGCCGCCGGCCTCCCTCGGCGGGGTGGACCTGCCGGGGGAACAGCTCGTCGGCGGGGACCGAACTCGATCCGGTAGCCCGCCGGCGACGGTCCGATCGGCGCGGGCTAGCCGCCCGCCTCGGTGGTCGTAGGCCCCGACCACCGAGACCTAGACCCGTGGAAATCCGTCCTCAGCGACATCCAATAGCGGGACTTCCGGTCCCTGCGGCGTACCCCGGGCCGATCTGGGCCAGGTCGAGCATCACTTTCCACTGGTGAAGATCGTTGCGGTGTGTCGGAAGTAGCTTGACGGTCAATCTGGGGCCCGCGGGCACTGCCGGCGGCCACCAGAACGGGGCTGGCGCCGGTCTGACGGGCGGGCTCATGCCTGTCCTGCCAGCTGTCGGTGAGTGCGCCGAGGGCCTCGAGGAGGTTGCGGACCGCGGAGTAGGTTCCGCGGCGGATCGCCTGGTGAGTGATGATGCTCAGGGACACCTCGACGAGGTTGAGCCATGGGTCCGGGGGGTCTGTCGGCTGCGGTCCAGCGGCGCTTCTGTCTGGGACCGGCCGCTGCTGCGCCACGGCGCCGTCAGTGGGGCTGCCGGCGACACCTCTGACCTGGGCGTCCAGCGTGGGGTCAGCGGCGAGTGTGAAGGTCTCTACCTGCTGCGGATGGATCCCCCACTTGCGCCAGATCCTGGCGACCGTGGCGTGGGAGATACCCAGTTGACTGCCGAGGAGTCGCGCCGACCAGTGGGAGGCACCCAGATGCGCTGGTGGGCGGCCACCGTCTGCGAGCGTGGTCGCGACCACCTCGAGCTCATCCACCACGGCCGGTCGGCCGGAACGGGGCATATCGCTGAGAGCGTTGATCCCTCCGGCGGCGTACCGATTACGCCAGTTGATCACTGTCGGTCGAGTCGCCCCGGTCCAGCGGGCGATCTCCGTGTTGGCCAGGCCCTCCGCGGCCAGCAGCACGATGCGAGCTCGATGGGCCAGGCCCGCCCGCACCGACGTCGACCGTGCCAGCGCCACCAGACGAGCACGGTCGCCCTCACGGAGGGTCAGGGGAGCTGCGACAGGCATGGTTCCCATGGTCCCGCAGGTCAGCCTGTCAAACAACTATCAACACACCACGGTTGCAGTGCCGCCGATCAGGGGCGACTCCCACGTATGGGTGGCTTAGACGCTCTTGACACGCCGCAGCTCATCCGTGTGGACTAGTGCCCCGCATCACATTCAAGCGGGAGTAGCCGACCCCGCGGGACCCCGCACGGAGTGAGAGGGGACAGACGATGGCGATCGAGTCTGACGGGCACAGTCGAGGAAACCCCCGGATCTACGAGCTGATCGAGAACGCTCCGAAGACGGGGAAGAGCCCCACCATCTGGGCCTGGCCAGAGGTCGTGGACTGGCTTCGAGTCGCCGGTCAGCCGGTGCCGGGGCCGTGGCCACCCCACCAGGAGCCGCGGCCCAATCCCGAGGAGGAGAGCATCCCGGTGGCGGTGGTTGAACCTGAGCGATCCGCACCTGAGCGATCCGCACCTGAGCGGCCCGCTCGCGAGTGGCCCGACGGGGAGCCACCCGCGCGTCGAGGCCTGGGGTGGCAGGACTCCTAAGCCGATTGGCCCTTTTTAAATTCATCAGGGTCCGCATTAGGTATTAATTCGTCCTTCCGTGGTGTGCTCAAGGTCGGGCCACGAGAGGAAATCCTGCGGCTGCAGTGACGTTGGCCGCTTTTCCGTGGAACGTCCAGGATTTAGGAGGATTTGGATGTATCCGTCTCGTTTCCACTACGAGGCCCCACGTTCGCTTGAAGACGCGTTCGGCCTTTTGCAGGCTTACGGTGACGAGGCGAAGGTGCTCGCAGGAGGGCAGAGCCTCATTCCGCTGATCAAGCTGCGTTTCGCCGCGCCGGCCGTGATCGTGGACATCAACAACATCCCCGGGCTGGCTTACCACGAGGAGGACACCGACGGTTCTCTGCGTATCGGAGCCCTGTGCCGGCACAGGACTCTGGAGCGGTCCGATCTCCTCAGGGCGACGCAGCCCACCATGTCGGCCACCGCGCCGCTCATCGCAGACCCGATGGTTCGCTCGCGTGGAACACTGGTGGGCTCCCTGTGCCACGCGGACCCGCAGGGTGACTGGGCGTCGGTGATGTTGGCGCTGGGTGGAGAGATCATCGCAGCGAGCGCGGGCGGTGAGCGAAGGATTCCGGTATCGCAGTTCGTCGTCGGCCCGTTCCAGAACACGCTGCAGCCTGGTGAGATCGCGATCGGGGCGCTAGTGCCGGCCCCTAGGGGAACCCGGTCGGGCAGCTATCTCAAGCTCGAGCGGAGGGTGGGCGACTTCGCGACCGTCGGGGTGGCCGTGAACCTCGAGACCTCCGGCGGAACGATCAACCGGGCCGGCATAGCGCTGACCGGTGTCGGGCCGAACAACATCCAATGCACGGCCGCCGAGCAGGCGCTCGCTGGCAAGTCGCTGAACGCCAGCGCGATCGAGCAGGCAGCCCGCCTGGCGGCGGAGGCGGCCCAACCCAAGAGTGACCACCGCGGCAGCGCAGAGTACAAGAGGCACGTCGTGTACACCTTCGTATCACGGGCGTTGAGCAGCCGCGATGCCCGGGCGGCCTGACGCGCCGCAGAGTGTGGATCGGTTCGTTCATAGCAAGGGCGACGTCAAGGAGGCGGCGTGGAAGAGCGGCGGGTAACGGTCACAGTTAACGGGGAACCCAGAAGTGTCGAGGTCGAGCCTCGCATACTGCTGGTCCACCTCCTCCGTGAAGTACTAGGGCTGACTGGCTCGCACATCGGCTGCGACACGACGAACTGCGGTGCTTGCACCGTGCTGTTCGACGGTCTGCCAGTGAAGTCGTGCACGATGTTCGCCGTCATGGCAGACGGGCACGAGGTGATGACCGTTGAAGGCCTCGGCTTGTCCAGTGAGCTCCACCCCATTCAGGAGGGGTTCAGGGAGGAGCATGGACTGCAATGCGGTTTCTGCACTCCCGGGATGATGTTGACCTCGAAGGCGCTTCTTCAAGAGAACCCCAATCCGACGGAGGAAGACATTCGCTGGGCACTGTCCGGCAACCTCTGCCGGTGCACCGGTTACCAAAACATCGTTAAGTCGGTGCTGTGGGCTGCAGAGAAGCTGCGGTCCGAGGCAGGCGCGATTAGTCGCTGACGGCTAGAAGTCGACGACAAGGGAGATGTGACGTGGCGCAGGCATTAGACGAGATCAAGATCGGTGGCTTGGGTTCAAGCCGCAAGCGGGTGGAGGATGACCGGTTCCTTCGCGGCAAGGGTAACTACACCGATGACTTCAAGCTGCCCGGCATGGTCCACATGGAGATCCTCCGGAGTCCGCTGGCGCACGCTCGGATCAAGTCGGTCGACACGAGCAAGGCGTGGCAGATGCCGGGTGTGCACATGGTGCTCACCGGCGAGATGGCCGCCCAGCACAACCTGGCGTGGATGCCGACGCTGTCCTACGACACCCAGGCTGTGCTCGCCACCGACAAGGTGCGGTTCCAGGGCCAGGAAGTCGCGTGCGTGGTCGCCGACGACCCCTACATCGCGAAGGACGGCTGTGACGCGATCGTCGTCGAGTACGAGCCGCTTCCTCCGATCGTCAACCCCTACCAGGCCGTGGCAGAAGACGCGCCGCTGATCCGGGACGACAAAGAAGGCCAGAGCGACAACATCTGCTACCGCTGGGAGGTCGGCGACCGGGAAGGGACCGAGCGGGCGTTCGCGCAGGCAGACCTCGTCTCCAAACTTGACCTGCACTACCCGAGGTCGCACCCGTCCCCGATCGAGTGCTGCGGGTCGATCGCCGACTACAACGCGGCGACGACCAAGCTCACGGTCTACATGACGACGCAGGCGCCGCACATCATCCGGGCCGCGGTGGCGATCGTGGCCGAGCTACCCGAGCACATGATCCGCATCATCTCCCCGGACATCGGTGGTGGCTTCGGCAACAAGGTACCGGTCTATCCCGGCTATGTGTGCTCCATCCTCTGCTCCATCCTGCTGGCGCGGCCGGTCAAGTGGATTGAGGACAAGACTGGTAACCTCACTTCCACCGGGTTCGGGCGCGACATCTACTACAAGGGCGAACTCGCCCTGCGCAAGGATGGCAAGATCCTGGCTGTGCGGTTCCATTGCGATACTGACAATGGCGCCTTCTTCTCGGATGCCCAGCCTACGAAGTTCAAGATCGGGCTGATCCATTCGGCGTTCGCTGCCTACGACATTCCGTTCGGGTACATGACGGCGCAGGGGACGTATACGAATAAGGCTCCTGGCGGCGTCGCATATCGGTGCTCCTTCCGGGTAACCGAGGCGATGTTCTTCCAGGAACGCGCTATCCAGGCTGCTGCCGACGATCTTGGAATGGATCAGGCGGAGTTCCGGCGGATCAACCTGGTGAAGGATCATCAATTCCCGTTCCGTACCCCCTACGGTTTCTTGCTCGACTCCGGGCAGTATGAGAAGTGCCTGGATGTCGCGCTGAATGCCGTCGGCTACGATGAGTTCTTGAGCGAGAAGGAGCAGGCTCGCGCGCAGGGTCGGCGGCTCGGCATCGGTATCTCGACCATGACCGAACCACTTGGCGCCGGCAACAGCCGCGAGTACGACATCCTTGGCATCAAGATGTTCGACGCCGCGGAGCTCCGGGTGCACCCGAGCGGTAAGGCGATCCTGAAGATCGGATCGAAGACTCAGGGCCAGGGCCACGAGACGACGTTCGCACAGATCGTCACCCACGAGCTCGGCATCCCAGCCGCGGACATCCTGGTCCAGCACGGCGACACCGACAACACGCCGTTCGGCATGGGGACCTACGCGTCCCGGAGTACACCGGTGGCGGGGGCAGCGACTGCCATGGTGGCCCGCAAGGTGCGCGCCAAGGCGAGGAAGCTGGCGGCACACCTCCTTGAGGTCTCCGAGGAGGACGTGGAGTGGGAGCTCGGTCGGTTCTACGTGCGCGGTGCGCCCAACAACGGCGTGAGCATCCAGGAATGTGCGATGGCAGCCTACGGCAACATGCCAGACGGCATGGAGCCAGGGCTTGAGAACAACGCCTACTACGATCCGCCTAATATGACGTGGCCGTTCGCGGCGTACATCGTGACGGTTGAGGTCGACCCGGAGACCGGCGTGTGGGACGTGTTGCGGATGGTCGCAGTCGATGACTGTGGTGTGCGCATCAACCCGATGATCGTCGAGGCTCAGATCATGGGTGGGATGACTGAGGCGTACGCGATGGCGAACATGCAGTTCATCACATTCGATGCGGACGGCAACTGCGTCGGCTCCAACTACATGGACTACTTGCTGCCGACGGCGTGGGAGACTCCCGGCTTCGAGCTTCACGAGGTCGTCACGCCGTGCCCACACCACCCGATTGGCGCGAAGGGCATTGGCGAGTGTGCCACTGTCGGTGGGCCGGCGGCGTTCGTGAACGCAGTAATGAATGCGATCGATGACACCGGCGTGCGAAACATCGACATGCCTGTGCTGCCCGATCGAGTGTGGGAGGCCCTGAAGTACAAGCGTGACGTGTCCGGAATGCCTCCGGTCAAGTCCGACGCGGAGTAGATTGGTTGATGGCCATGGACGGGTGGGACGTCCTCGAGTACGCCCGCGAGCTGTCGCAGCGGGGTGAGGCGTTCGCGCTGGCGACTGTCGTGTGGCGGCGCGGTCCGTCGTCGGGCAAGCAGGGATACCGAGCAGTCATCAGCGCCTCAGGGCAGGTGGTTGGCTGGATAGGTGGTGCTTGCGCGGAGCCCGTTGTGGTCCGCGAGGCGCGGCACATCCTCGCAGAGGGTGTGCCGCGCCTCGTGTTCCTCGGTACCCCCGATGAGCTCGAATCCATGGCAGTGCGGGAGGGCATCAATTATGTGCCGATGTCCTGCCAGAGCGAGGGTGCCTTGGAGATCTACATCGAGCCCGTAGTGCCCAAGACTCATCTCGTTGTCGTCGGACGGTCGCCCATGGTCGAAGCCCTCGTGCAGATGGCACAAGCGATCGGATGGCGGACGGTGCTCGTCGATCCCGACGGCGGCTCGGCGGAAAGTCACCCCTCAGCAGGTTCCGTGGTCAGTGAACTCGACTTCAAGATGGCGGGAGTGGATGAGCGCTCGCTTGTCGTCGTCGCCACCCAAGGCCATCACGACGAGGAGGCTGTCGAGCGTGCGCTGGCCGCAGGTCCAGCCTACATAGGTCTGGTGGGTTCCCGTCAGCGCGCCAAGTCGGTGCTCGACATGCTGGAGGGCCAGGGGCTGTCGAGGGCGGATCTTGACCGGGTGAAGGTGCCGGCCGGCCTCGATCTCGGGAGAGTGTCTCACCGCGAGATTGCGGTGGGGGTTCTGGCCGAGTTGGTGAAGCTCAGGGCTGCCGGGGAGCTGATCAAGGGCGTTCCGGCCGAGATCCCCGAGATTGAAGAAGCCGTTGACCCGGTGTGCGGCATGACCGTGCAGGTGGCGACTGCCCGTCATAAGTTCGAGTACGACGGAACTACGTACTTCTTCTGCTGTCCGGGGTGCCGGAAGGCGTTCGAGGAGGAGCCGACGGCCTATCTCGGATCGGGGGAGAAGTCGTGAACTGCAAAGGCACTGACGGAGCGTCGGTGAGGAGAGCGAGTAGTCGATGCTGATTGAGAATGAGTTCGAGGTTGCTGCACCGCTGGCGCAGGTATGGAGCCACATGCAAAACGTACCGAAGGTGGCGCCATGCCTGCCGGGTGCCGAGCTCACCGATGTCAACGGCGACGTGTACAAGGGACGAGTCACGAGCAAGATGGGGCCGGTGTCACTGACCTTCAAGGGTACGGCCCAGATCGTTGAGCGGGACGAGGCCAGAAAGCGCATCGTGATGAACGCCTCCGGGTCCGAGGAGAAGGGCAAGGGCCAGGCCACGATGTCCATGACGTACACGATGGTACCGGCGGGCAGCGGGACGAAAGTCAAGGTTGTTCAGGACCTCCAGCTCTCGGGTGCAGCTGCTCAATTCGGCCGAGGCATGGTTGCGGACGTTACGGCTGTCATCATGCGGAGTTTCGCCAAGTGCATCGCGGAAGATATCGGAAGGGAGGCCCGGGGAGAGGCGCGAGTAGACCGTAAGGCCGCTCCTGTAAAGGGCTTTAGCATCGCGATTCAGGCCACCATAACTGCCCTTAAGCGGTTCTTCGGTCGGCTGTTCGGGAAGAGCTCGTGATGACGGGCCTCCAGCGAAAGGGATGGTGAACATGCTTTTGTGGTGGATTGGCGATCTTGCCTTGCTCTTTGTGGTGCTCCCCATAGTTGTGGTGCTGATGAACCGCATCGTCACTCCAGTGGATCGAATCCGCGCGACCGTGGATGACATTCTGAAGAACGGCGTGATCCTCACCGGGGAGCTTGACAACGTCGCGAACCTGTTGGCCGAGACGGACAGCACAGTCAACGAGGTCGCCATCGGAGCTACCCGCTACGTGAAACGCGTGGGCGCTCTGCTGGGTGGGTAGCCGGCGAACGATCTGAGAGAACGACTTAGGAAGAAGGATGACGCTATGCCCCTCGCCGCCTGGGTCACGCTTCTGGCCACCGCGTTGATCGTGGCCGTAGTTGGCCTCTCTCTGCTGAAGGTAATTGCACAGCTCAAGCACGTGTCCTGGACACTTGGCGCGGTCATCGTTGGAGTGAATGCGATCGCCTATCAGACTAGGACGGTACCGGAAGTTATTCCGAGCGTTAACGCCAACCTCGCACCTGTGCGGGCGATGGCGGAGCAAGTTTGAGATTCGCGTGGGCGGCGACCATGTAGGTTGCCGTTGCGGTCAGATGGAAGGAGTACGGCATGCTCGAATTCAATTGCGGGCACCAGGAATGCAGCTCGCAGATGAGGTCATCCGACAAGGACTATCTGATGCGGCAGGTGGCCGAACACCTGAAGGAAGCACACAACGTCCAGACGGCGACCCAGACTTTGCTGCAGTACCTTGAGACGACTTGCGTCACGTCGACACCGGGTAACTAACATCCTAGTGACCCCGTAACAACAGCTACCGAAAGGAGGGCTGCGGGATGGTTTTGTTGCTTGCGGAACAGGCACCCGAGCCCGGTGAGGCACATTTGTTCGGTTGGTACCTGGGTTTCGCGATTGCTATCGTCGTGATCTCCGTTGTGGTCGCACTGGTTGCTCCGGTCCTGGTACTGGCCGGCCGGATCGGGAAGCAGGCACCGCAGATTAACGCAGGCCTGCAGCAGTCATACCGAAACACGCTCGCGCTGGCAGACCTGCGTCAGACGATCGATCACGCTGAGGTCATCGTCGGGGGTCTGGAACGCGGTAGAGCGCGACTTGGAGGTTAGTGATGCCAGAAGGATACGCACCTGAAGAGATCGCGTTCTGGTGGGTCGCGATAGGCGTTGGCTTCGTCGTGGTGCTCGTCGTGGTCCTGTTGCTGCAGACGCTCACGTCTATGGTCCAGGTAATCGACCGCCATGTGGTGGGGGTTCGCGACACGCTGCGGGCTATTCCTAATAATACTGTCAATTCTGCTCTTATTCCGATCACGGCTGATCGGGTGGACGCGGTGCTGGCAGAAGGCCTTCAGCATCACCTGTTCCTCACCAGAGTGCTGACTGGTGCCGGCGTGCCGACCGGAAAGGGGTAAATAGATGACTCTCGTCTTGTTGTCGGTCATCGTGGTCGTGTCACTGATCGCTGTCCTAGCAATCTATCTCTTCGTTATTGGTGTGAAGCTCAACCGTATCGCCGATAACCTGGACGACTGCAACGAGAGCGTGAAGACGATCGTGGAGCACGCGGAGGTTATTGTGCCCGCTGTTGAGCACATCAACCGGACTGGTGGTGTTGTGGCGGGCGCTTTGCCCCTGCTGTACGGGGGTGCTGAGCGTATCGCGCTCAAGCTGGCACCGGCACCGGTGGCTCCGGCTAACGGTCACAGCAACGTCCCAGCTTCCGGTCGTCGTCGTTCACGGCTCATGGACACGGTTGGTTTCCGCCCTTCGCGTCATTAAATTCGGTCGTGACACTGAGACGCCGCAAGGTCAGCGTTGCCCTCAGCCCTTCGTCGGTAGCATGCACGTCAGGCTGATTTCGGTGGGCAGCAGCCAGTTACCATGGCCGCTGCCCACCGTTTCATGCTGTCAATTGATGAGGAGAGAAGCAGCTGACTACAGCGGTAGCTCATCGGGGCCCCGTTGAGACAACGGACCAGTAAGCTCCGACTTATAGGATCCGATCCACTCGTCTTTCCAAGCCTTGTCGAACTTTTGCTCGTTGCAGTGCGGATTGTAGATGGCAGTGAGCTCCTGGGCGATCATCTCCCGGTGAGATCGCATCCAGCCGTCGACCTCGTAGGTGCAGATGTGAAGTTTCCAGCGTGTGCCAGCTCGGGCTATCCAGCAGTTAGACCGTGGGTGCTTGAAGGGAAAGCCAGCTTCAGCGAGGTTGTCGGCATGGCCGACGTAGATGACCGAGTAGCTGTCGGGCTTCTTCTCTGGATCGGCCTTGTACATGATGGCGAAGACCGCCGGACGTGCCGGCGGCGTCCAACCACCGAGGATCCGCGGTCCCTCGAACGAGTAGCCGGCGAGCGACCCGAGGCGGATCATGGCCGGACCTGAGTGTTCATGAGAGAGTCCTATGGTATGAGGGCTTGTCCCGGTATCGGAGGTTGCTTCAGGCGTCCGCTTCTGAGTCTTCGTCCTCGCTGATCGCCTCGACGCGGACGATCGGGAAGGCGGGAAGCGATGCCTTCTCAACCGCTTTGGCGAACGTCTCCTTACCCTTCTCGATCGCGTCGTCGCGGTTGTCGGCGAACACGATCACCTGCGCGCCATAGCGGTTCGTTCCGATGCCGGTTGCGATGCCGTTGCTTGTGGCGACCGCATCGGCCAGCTCGACGACTTCCTCGAGCTTCATGATCCGGTCGCCCTCGGCCTCGATGCCGACGCTCCATCTGATCAACATAATTGTGTCTCCCTAACCGAGCTTCGGCAGCAGCGCGGCGAGTTCTTCCAGACTACTCAGGTCGTGGCCGGACAGGAGCACATCGATGTGGGGTTTGGCGACCATCATCCCGACCGTCGTGGCCTGGTAGTTAGGATTGTCGCCTTTGTGAGGATTCATCCAGACGATATTGTGGCATAGCCGCCCCAGCCGCTCCATCGCGTCAGAGAGTATCTCGGGGTCACCCCGGTCCAAACCGTCAGAGCAGATCACGACCACGCCGCCGCGGCACATGCCGCGACGCCCCCATTTGCGCACGAATGTGTCGATCGAGTCCCCGATGCGGGTGCCGCCCTCCCAATCGACGACGAGCTTCGCGGCTCGTTCGAGGGCCTCATCCGGCTTCCGCGTCTGGAGCGTCTTTGTTACGCAGGTCAGGCGCGTACCGAAACAGAAGACCTCGACCTTCTGGGAGGCGCGCCGGGACGCGCCGCGCTTGGCGGAGTAGGCGAACTGCAGCAGAGCTCGAGAGTAGTCCGCCATTGACCCGGACACATCGAGGATGAGGATCAGCGGACGCTGTCTCACCCGCCTCCGCCGCCAGTACAGATCGACCATCTCGCCGTTCGTGCGCATTGACTCGCGGATGGTCCGGCGCATGTCCGGCCGCCGCCCGTCGCACGCGGTCTTAGTTCGACGGGTGCGCCGCTTGGGAGGGGTCAGCTTGATGCGGGACATGATGCGCCGCAGAGCTCGGAGCTCGTCCTCGGTGCACTCACCGAAAGACCTGTGCTTGAGCGTCTCGACGTTCGACGCCATCAGTCCAAGGAGAACTTCCTCCTCGGACTCCTTGCCTGAAGGCTCGGCGGCAGGGATGTCGAACGCTGCCTCAGCTTCTGCGGCAGCCTGCGCCTTGACCTTCAACAGTTTCTGCATCGGGCTGTCGGAACCCAAGAAGAAGGCCCTGAACACCTCGTCGTAGATGACGATGTCCTCACGACGCATGACCAAGGTGGTCCGCCCAGCCCAATACAGGTCAACGAGGTCCGTCGGATCGAGTGGAGCCATCGCCTTGCAATAGGTCAGTATATCTCCTGAGCCGACTGCTAAACCCTTCGAACGCAATGCTCGGCCGAACTCGACCAGCACCGACACGAACCCGTGGCTAACCCTTGCCATCGTTACGAGACAGATCCGTGAAGTGGCTCAGGCATTGGACACGACCTCCTTGAGGTTATCCCGCACCAGGGAAAGGTCGTCGCGATCCTTGATGATCGAACCGAGGGTCACGTCGGCGGTGGCCGGGCTCAGACCGGTCTCGCCGAGGAATTCCAGGGTGCGGGCCCAGTCGATGGTCTCCGCAACGCCAGGCGGTTTGGCGAGGTCCAGCTCCCGGAGCCGGGTGACCGCCGACACGACCTTGCGGGCCAATGCCTCCGATACCTGGGGCGCCTGAACGGTCACGATCTGGACCTCACGGTCGGGCTCCGGGTAGCCGATCCAGTGGTACATGCAGCGTCGCTTGAGGGCGTCGTGGAGATCCCGGGTGCGGTTGGAGGTCAAGATCACCAACGGCGGTTGTTCCGCCTTGATGGTGCCGACCTCGGGAATGCTGATCTGGAAGTCGGACAGCACCTCGAGGAGGAATGCCTCGAACTCGTCGTCCGCCCGGTCGACCTCATCGATCAGCAACACGGCCTGGTCGCCAGCCTGGACGGCCTGCATCAGCGGACGCTCGAGAAGAAACCGTGGCCCGAAGAGCTTCTCGATCGCCGCCTCGCCTCCGACGTCGCTGTCGGACAGGGCCCGGATGTACAGAAGCTGGCGGGCGTAGTCCCACTCGTAAAGGGCCTGGTTGGTGTCGATGCCCTCGTAGCACTGCAGCCGGATCAGCTGACGGTCGAACACCTTAGCGATCACCTTGGCGAGCTCGGTCTTACCGACGCCCACCTCACCCTCTAGGAGAATGGGTCGCTGTAGGGACATCGCCACGAACACCGCCGTCGCCAATCCCCGGTCCGCCAGGTAATTGCCCTGGCGCAACGTCTCGGTAAGTTCCCTGACGGTATTCGGATAACTCATTGAGCGGTCTCCTTGACAGCTACCGGCCGCTGAGCGGCGAGATCGATCAGGTCGAGATCTAGACCACGTCGACGGTGCTGACGGCGGTCGACATCCTGTGCCACCCCCCTGGGGGGATCCGGCCGTAATGCCAAGATCCCCCTGGGGAGTCAGTTGAGCGTTTCGTACCCTCGGCCATCGACCTGCATGGCTTGCCTGTAGGAGGTTGTTCTCCCTGCACCGAGGACCGGGGGTGCCGCATCGTTGACCAGCCGGTATGAGCTGATGCGATCTGACTCTGCAGGAGCCGGGGGCGCACCATTGGGTTGACCGTCAGAAGACTTTGGTACTTTGCGTCCGAACATTGGCCGTGTCCTCCCTATGTATTCGACCGTCACCCGGCGAGCGGCGGTTCCCTACTCCTTCTCCTCAGATGAGCCGAACACGACATCCCGCAGGCTGGTGCCCGAACTCAGCTTGCCCTCACGCTCGAGCTTCGTCTTCCACGCGGAGCGCAGGTTGTTGCTCACCGACGGGTCCGCCTTGCCCGGTGACTCGAGTTCGTCAGTCAGTCCCTGGAAGCCGACGGAATCCATGCTCTTGCACGCCGTCGTGTTGCCACAGGGCTCGTCGACGTCGGCGCTCGTCTGGCCTTGTGCTTTCCAGACGCCGCGGAGTGCGGTGAGTGCCTGCTTGCCCTCGTCCGCCAGGTCGTCGGTCGGTCTTGCGGTCTCGTGCTCTTCGCTCATGCCCGCGCACCCCTCTTTGATGCAACTGGTCAGTGGGTAGAGTACCTAAACCGTACCCGGGTCGGGCCCCTCAGGGGAACGCCGGGTAGGCGTGAGCAGCGCGATTAAGCCGGGTTACGACCGCTTCGCCTCCTCAAACCTGCGGCTTACTTCTTCCCAGTTCACGATGTTCCAAAACGCCTCGACGTAGTCAGCGCGCCGGGCCGGGTACTGCAGGTAGTAAGCGTGCTCCCACAGGTCGAGCCCGAGGAGCGGAATCTCCTCGGCGGTGAGCGGGGAGTCCTCGTTGAGGAGGCTGTAGACCACAAGCCGGCCGCGTACGTTCACCAGCCAGGCCCAGCCGCTGCCGAGGTGACCCGTGGCGACACGGGTAAACCGGTCTTTGAACGCCGCGAACGAACCGAACTCCTCAGCGATGGCGTCGGCGAGCCGACCGGAGGGCTTCCCGCCGCCGTCGGGGCTCAAACTCTTCCAGAAGAGGCAGTGGTTCGCGTGCCCGCCACCGTAGTTACGGACCAGGTTGCGAGAGTCCTCGGAGATCTTGCCGAGGTTCCACAAAAGATCATCGATCGGCTGTCCGCCGGCCGCGCGCAGCTCGTCGTTGGTCTCCAGCGCAGCGTTCAGCTGATCGACGTAGCCGCGGTGGTGCTTGCTGTGATGGATCTCCATCGTTCGAGCGTCGAAGTGGGGCTCGAGCGCGTCGTACTTGTATGGCAGGTCGGGAAGTCTGTAGGCGGTCATCGGCCCCTTCCTGGACTCGGAACTCTCGGTGGTCCGGAGTTGCCCATCGTACACGGAAACGCAGTACGGGCGGGCGACCGCAGTGCCCCTAGCCAGGTCAGCGCGGTGGCCGAGCCCGGACATGATCGCCAGACGAGCACAGTCCTCCATCCCACAACGCACCCTTGTGAGGCATACGTGCGGGGGCCGGGATCGGTTCGGTCACCTGTCGACCGGAGATGACCGCCTCATCGGCACCGCGGTGCACCGGTCGTACCTGCATCCACCATCGGTCAGCGGCCGACGACCGGTTTGCATGAGAACGACGCGCGTCGAACGGAGCCACGACTGCGGCGTTTGGAGTAACGGGCGGCTCTTCGTCGTTCGT
>DATDHI010000248.1:0-1788 GCA_036521655.1 Pseudonocardiaceae bacterium
GTTCCACCTCGACGGGCTGCGGGTGGACGCCGTGGCGTCGATGCTCTACCTCGACTATTCGCGCCAGCCGGGTGAATGGTTACCCAATGTTTACGGTGGACGCGAAAACCTGGACGCAGTGGCATTCCTGCAGGAGATGAACGCCACCGTCTACAAGCGACACCCCGGCATCGTAACGATTGCCGAGGAGTCCACCGCCTGGCCTGGAGTGACCCGGCCGACCCACCTGGGCGGCCTGGGCTTCGGTTTCAAGTGGAATATGGGCTGGATGCACGACACTCTCGACTACGTTGGCCACGATCCCGTGCATCGCACTTACCACCACAACCAAATGACCTTCTCGCTGATGTACGCCTGGAGCGAGAACTTCGTGTTGCCGCTGTCCCACGACGAGGTGGTGCACGGCAAGGGGTCGCTGTGGACCCGGATGCCCGGCGACGACTGGAACAAGGCAGCCAACCTGCGCGCCCTGCTGGCCTTCATGTGGGCTCATCCCGGCAAGCAGCTGATGTTCATGGGCGGCGAGTTCGGGCAGCCCGCGGAATGGGCGGCGGACCGCTCGCTGGACTGGGACCTGCTGTCCGTTCCGTTGCACGGCGGGCTGATGCATCTGGTCGGAGACCTCAATTCCAGCTACCGCGCACACCGCGCGCTCTACAGTCAGGACACCAGCCCGGCTGGATTCGAGTGGATTGACGCCAACGACGCTGCCGGCAATGTGCTCAGCTTCCTGCGCTGGGGCGACGACGGGTCGGTGCTGGCCTGTCTGGCGAATTTCGCCGGAAACCCGCACGAGCACTATCGGGTCGGGCTGCCCTACCCGGGACGCTGGCGCGAGGTACTCAACACCGACTCCGAGATCTACGGTGGATCCGGCGTCGGAAATCTCAGTGAGGTCGTAGCCGGCGAGCAACCGTGCCATGGGCGACCGTACTCCGCGGTGCTGCGGCTACCGCCGGCGGGGGTGGTCTGGCTCATTCCGGCGGACCCTCCGACATAGGCGCCGAGACCTGCCACAATGTGGCTCGACTAGGCGGTTGATCGATGGGTGAACGGGGTGGGGCGTAACCGCGCTGACGGAGCCGGCGACAAGGGCAGCACGCCCCGGTTGCCGGCGGATGTTGCCCGAGAATGGGCTGGTGCCCTGACCACCACTACCTATGTGCCGATGTCACTGCCCGACGTCGAGTGCTACCTGCACGAGCTCACCGAACAGCTGGTAGCCGCCCTGTCGGGTCCTGCGGCAGATATCCGTGCCTGCTGCGCCGAGGTCGGTGCCCGGCTGGTCGCCGGGGGCTTCACCGGCCCGCAGAGCCTGTCTCACACGGTCGAGGTGCTCGCCAGGGGTTTACCCAAGGTGACGGACGGCTCCCTGGCCGGCCGGATGATCGACCTGCTCGGTGCGCTGGTTGGCGGGTACACATCGGCGCTGCGCGATCACATCCTCGACCAGCAGGAGAAGGTCAGGCAGGCGCTGTCGATAGCGTGGCGCAATGTCGAGCGGGATCTGCAGGCTAGCGAGGCCCGGTTCCGCGAGGTATTCAACTCCGCCGCGGTAGGTATCGCGATCAGTGAGCTAGGCGCTTGCGGGGCCCCGATCGACAAAAAGTTGTCGATGTCGCGCCCGTGTGCCACGCTCGAAGGCGACCCCTCCGTAGCTGAGGGAGACAGCCGGCTCGCCGGTACAACCCAATATTGCTGGCTGTCGCAGATCCGGCCAAAAGGGACGCAGAGACCTCGTTTCCCGCGCGGAGACCATAGGGCGACCCATGGGAGAGGCGGCCGCTG
>DATDHI010000249.1:0-10502 GCA_036521655.1 Pseudonocardiaceae bacterium
CGCATCGCCACTCACGGGTAGCACATTAGCTGTGCCGCCCCCTATCGATCTTGTCCTGCTGGCCGCCGCCGGCGTCCTGTCGGGTGTTGTCAACGCCGTGGCCGGTGGCGGGTCGTTGCTGTTGTTCCCGGCGCTGCTAGCGGTGGGCTTCCCGCCGCTCGCGGCGAACGTCACCAATTCGGTCACCCAGTGCCCCGGCTACCTGGGGGTGGCGCTGGGCAGCCGCCGGCAGCTGCGCGGCCAGCGGGGCCGGGTGCTGTCGACCACTGGTGTGGCGATGGTGGGCTCGCTTGTGGGCAGCCTGCTACTGCTGGTGCTGCCTGCCGCGGTATTCGACGCGGTGGTGCCCGCGCTGGTCGCGCTTGCCAGCGTGCTGCTCGGGGTGCAGCCGTGGCTGACCCGGTGGATCGGCGAGCCGTCACCCGATGCTCCGGATCGCCGCGCGTTGTTGCTGCCCGCGGTGTTCCTCGCCGCGATCTACGGCGGCTACTTCGGCGGCGCGCTCGGGGTCATTCTGATCGCCGTGCTCGCGCTTGCCGCGCACGATGACCTGCGCCGGCTCAACGCCGTCAAAGGTGTGTTGTCGCTGATCATCGGTGTGGTTACCGTGGTCGTCTTCGCGATCGGCGCACCCGTGGACTGGATGGTCGTCGCGCTGCTCGCCCCTACCACGCTGATCGGGGGTTTCCTCGGCGCGAAGCTCGCCGGTCGGTTGCCCGCGCCGGTATTGCGGGTCGTGGTGGTCGTGGTGGGCTTGACGGTGTCGATCTATCTTTTCGTGAGGTGAACGATGTACAACCCAGGTCATCTTGAGCAGACACGAGGGGTGGGCATGCCAGGGCCCGCTGACCTCGCGGCGGCGCGCGACCGCACCATCCCCGACGTGCTGCCCGGGCCCGAGGATCCTGCACTGCAGGTGCTGTTCTGCGGGATCAACCCAGGCCTGGTCTCCGCCGCCACCGGGCATCACTTCGCCCGGCCGGGCAACCGCTTCTGGCCGGTGCTGCATGCTTCGGAATTCACGCCGCGCCGGTTGCGGCCCGATGAGCAGTACCTGCTGCCCTCGCTCGGATTGGCGATCACCAACATCGTGCCCCGGGCCACCGCCAGGGCCGACGAACTGACCAAGGCCGAACTGGTGGCCGGCGGCGCGCGGCTCCGGGACCTCGTGCGCGACCTGCGTCCGGTTGCTCTGGGCGTCGTCGGCATCACCGCCTATCGGGTGGCCTTCGCGGAGTCGCGGGCCGCCGTCGGCCGGCAGGCCACTCTTGGCGCAACCGTGGTGTGGGCGCTACCCAACCCGAGCGGTCTGAACGCGCACTGGTCGTTGGCGGCGATGGTGGCCGAGTTCGCCCGTTTCCGGCTGGCCGTTGCTGAACTGGCGCACCGCCAAACCGAACCAACCCCTAGGCGCCGCCCTCGAAGCTGAATCGCCGACCGTTGCCGACCGTTGCCCCGCACCACGGCCCTGCGTACGCCGAGTTCGACATCAGGGCTGCCCGGTGCCAGGCGGACAACTCTGACGTCGAACTCGGCGACAACAGGGCGGGTCGTTGAGCCTTTCCGCCACCGCGTTTGCGCGGGATGATGGAACGGTGACGGTGACCGAGGCGCAGCGCACTGAGTTGGCCCAGCAGCGGGACCGGATCCGCGCGGAGACGCTGCTGCCCCGCGAACAGCGGCCGGCCAGCAGCGCGCGGGGCATCCACCACACCGCGCTGATCTCCTCCGATGTGCGGCGGACCGTGGAGTTCTACCAGGGCCTGCTCGGCTTCCCGCTCATCGACATGTTCGAGAACCGGGATCTGCCCGGCTCCACGCACTTCTTCTTCGACCTCGGCAACGGCAACACCTTGGCGTTCTTCGACCTGCCCGGCGTGGATGCCGGCCCCTACGCGGAGGTGCTCGGCGGACTGCATCACCTGGCCATCTCGATGGAGCCACAGCACTGGCAGGAGGCCCGGGACCGGCTCGACGCCCAGGGCGTCGAATACCTGCTGGAAAGCGGAACGTCGATCTACTTCCGGGATCCCGACGGCGCCCGAGTGGAGCTGATCGCCGACCCCCTAGGCGAGATGTACGGCCGCACCATCTTCTAACCCCCGCTCCCCCGGTGTGTCGCGCTGTGGTGCACGGTGTGTCGCGCTGTGGTGCAGGTGTCCGATCCGTTCAAGACATGCCGCGGGCTGCGGCTCTAAAGTCGCGGGTCATGGGCATCGACGCGCGACTGGAAGTGATCGAACTGGTGGTGGCCGACATGGCCGCCTCGCTGGCGTTCTACCGGCGGCTGGGCCTGGACATCCCCGCCGACGCCGACGCAGCGCCGCACGTGGAGTTCGCCCTGCCGGGCGGACTCAGGCTGGCCTGGGACACCGAGGACACCATCCGGTCCTTCGCTCCGGACTGGAAGGCAGGCAACGGAGGTCACCGCACCAGCCTGGCGTTCCGACTGCCCGATCCTGCCGCGGTGGATGCTGCCTACGCCGAGCTGACCGCGGCCGGCTACCACGGCGAACACCCCCCTTGGGACGCATTCTGGGGCCAGCGCTTCGCCGTGGTGCACGACCCAGACACCCTCACCGTCGACCTCTTCGCCCCCCTCCCCGCCTGACCTCCCGGCGTGTCGCGTTCCTGTGCCCGGTGTGTCGAGCTGACGTGCCCGATGTGTACCGCATTCATGCGCGCTGACCACAGGCACGTTAACCCCGGACCAGCCGACTCAGCGGCACCCCGGCGCCACCTCGCGCACCTCACGGGTGAGGTGCGCCTGGCCGGCGTACCCGGCGCGGGCAGCTGCGGCCGCGAATGGCTCCCCCTGCTCGGCGAGCCGCAGCGCTGCCCGGAACCGCACGATGCGGCGCAGCACCGACGGGCCGTAGCCCGAACGCATCCCGGCACCGCCGGTGCAGCGTCCGGTCGGTCCAGCCGCACTGCGCCATGCATCCAGATCAGGTTCATGCACCCGTCGGGTAGCACGCGCTGTTCCCGGACCGCGGCCATCTCGTGGCGCCACAGGCAGGCCACGACCCTGGCCAACCTGGCAGGGGCAGGCTGCTCCTGGTAGCTGCTCGGCATCGTCCTCATCTTCCCCTGGGTTGACTGAACCCACGGGACGCACTGTGCCGCCCGCCGCCGACACCGAAGGCATCCACTTGCTGTTTTCTGCACTCCCGCGCATTTCTGTACTTCCCGCGCAGTTCAGGCGAACCGAGGATCCTCTGAACCCGGGAGCCCTACTGTCGAGCGCGGCCGGCTCAGTGAGGGTGTCCCCGTTGTACTGGGCAGTTCCACTATGCTGCCGCGCGTGACGGTACAGCCGGATTTCCCGCACAAGGTCAGCCAGATCCGCCATGATCTCGATGACCTGTACGAGCTGATGTCGCAGGTGGACAGTAGCCAGACCCGCATCTCGGGTGTCCTCCACCGCCACAACAACCGGTTCGAGGAGCTACAACAGACCCTCGACCTGCACGGCGGCCGACTGGACCGGATCGAGGACAACCAACGCCGGATGCAGGACAGCCAGCAGCGGCTTGAGGACAACCAAGACCGGATGGACGGCCGACTAGGCGGGATGGACGGTCGACTGGACGGGATGGACGGCCGACTGGGCGGGATGGACGGCCGACTGGGCGGGATGGATAGCCGACTTGACCGGATGGATGGCCGACTTGACCAGGTGGATGGCCGGTTGGACCGTATCGAGGACAACCAACACCTGCAGTTCGAGCACCTGTCCGGCCAGATAGCCGAGATCCTCAGCGTGCTGCGCGGTCCAGCGGCCGCTGCCCCAGCGCCGGAATCCGAGCGGTAGGGGCGGACGTCCGAGAGCCTGTGGTCGGCCGATCAATCACCGATCGGGGGAAGAAGCATCAGGTTGCGTCGTTCCTCGGCACTCAGTTCCCGAGAGGACGCGACGGTGGGCACTGGCCACGAGATCCTCGATGCTGACCGTCGCATCCCACACCCGGGCGGTCCCGTCCCGTGAAAGCAGAGGCGATCGTCTGCCGTCTGGAGACCACGACACGCCTTCGACTTCCTCGGTGTGGGCACCGACGATGGGTGACTTTGTGTCCGAGGGCTTCGAGTTCGCGGATGAGTTGGCGTTTACGGGCGTCGGGGTTGTCGATGCGGCGGGTGAAGTAGTCCGAGCCCAGGTCACGGTAGGCGGTGGTGTGGGCGAGCACATGCCAAATGATCACGATCAGGGTGTGGGCGGTGGCCACGGCGGCCTTCTGCCCACCCTTCTTGCCGAAGCGTCGGTGGAAACGGCGGAACTGGGCGCCAATGTAGGTGCTGGTGCGCCCCGCCGACCAGGCGCACTCGGTGAGAACCGTGCACAGCTCGGTGTTGCCCTTGCGGGTCTTGCCCGAGCGGTGCCGCCCGGCGGATTCGTTGTTGCCCGGGCACAACCCGGCCCACGAGGCTAGGTGGGCCGCGGTGGGGAACCGGGCCATCTCGACGCCGATCTCGAGATGATGACCTGGGCGGCGCGCTCACCGATTCCCGGGATCGTCGCCAGCAGCTCGGTCTGCTCGACGAAAGGGAGGGTGGCCTCGTCGATGCGGGTGTCCAGGCGGGCGATCATGTCCGTCAGGTGGTCGATGTGTTCCAGGTGCAGGGTGCACATCAGCGCGTGCTGGGCGCCGAAGCGGCCCGCGCAGGCCAGCGCCAAGTCCGGGATCTTGCTGCGCATCCTGCCGCGGGCCAGATCCGCCAGCACCGCCGGGTCGCGTTCCCCGGCGATCAGCGCCTCGATCATGTCCCGGGCCGACAGGGTGGTCAGCGCCGAGGCCACCGAGTCGATTTGATCCCGCTGTCTTCGAGCACCTTGGCCAGGCGCTGCAGCTCGCTGGTGCGTTGCTCGATGAGCTTCTTGCGGTAGCGGGTCAGCTCCCGGATCGCGGCGATCTGCGGGGGTGGGATGAAGCTGCCCCGCAGCAGCCCACACTCGGTCAACTCCGCCAGCCACACCGCATCCAAAGCATCGCTTTTGCGGAAAGATCGGCTTCCAATAAATCCCCGTCGCTTCCATCGTCACGTGCGTGACGCCCTCGGACACCAGCCAGGGCACCATCTCGACCAGCGTTCGGTAATAGGTGTTGTACTTGCGTACCTGCTGACGACGCTT
The DNA here is from genome assembly GCA_036521655.1 of Pseudonocardiaceae bacterium. Taxonomy (GTDB): domain Bacteria; phylum Actinomycetota; class Actinomycetes; order Mycobacteriales; family Pseudonocardiaceae. The sequence continues at coordinate 5,132 of DATDHI010000249.1, forward strand.
CCCCGCTTTCTCACCGGGGGTGCGCACCGCCACCGCGATGACCTTCTTGCCGACGTCGATCGCAGCGACCCGTTCATACATGATCTCCACTGCGAGCTCCCTTCCGAACGGCCAGTACGGCGCGTCGCCCGCGGAACCCGCATGAACATCAAGAGTCTGCGACTCGCGCTCGACAAGGCGGCAACCCGGAGTACCCAACCGGGACGGGCTCCAGCGTCAATCTTTGAGACGGGCTCAACCCGCACCAAGACACCACGACGTCAGAGGGCGACGCCCCCCAAGTTTCAACCACCCGCGAGCGCCGCGCCGGCGGCATCAAAGCTTTGAGGCGTTCGTCGCGGAGTAGGTAAGCGTCCTGGCGGCCGGAGGTCTCCCAGTCTTTGGCCCACCGTTCCAGGTCGGCCCGCCAGCGGAGTTGGTCGGCGGATGCCTCGATGGCTTGCTGGAGCGAGGCCCAGTGCCGGAACAATGCTTCGTGTGCCACTTCGAGGATGGCGTCGTCACCGGCTGCGGCGCTGGTCAGCAGGCGTGCGGCTATGAACGCTTGAACCACCGGCCACTGGGCGTCCGTCAAAGCGCTGCGACGCACTCGCCGTCGAGTGGGCTCGTTCTCGCCGATCGTGACGAACTTCAGCAGGGTCGACAGCACCGGACCGTCAGCGCCTCCGAGCTCGACGGCGACCTTGTCGGCTGTCGGGTCAGCGCGCCGATGCGCTGGTAGGAATCGGCGGTCAACGTCCCACCCGGCCCGGCGGCCAGGCACAGCTCCTGTAACGCGTATGCGAGCAGCGGCAGGGCATCACCTCCGCCGGCATCGGCGGCCATCTGCTGTGGCAGGGTTGGTCCCGTTCGGTGAACGCCTCCAGTCCAGGAAAGGGCGACCGATCCGAGTCCCAGACCGGACGGGTCGGCGACGCCAGACGCTCCTCGGTCCGATGCTGCCAGACCATCACCCCGATGATCAGCAGCACCGTGATGCCGGCCAGCGGCAACGACTGTCGCCGAAGGAGTTCCAGGCCCAACGGAAGGGCACCCGTGCTGTCGGTCAGATTGTTGGTAGCTGCCCCGAGCAAGGTCGCCAGCAAGAACAACAGCACCTGAACCGGCAACGGCGAGCGCTTGCGGGCCATGCCCAAGTCTCCCAGTTCCCGGCGTGCCCGGCGGCCATCAACGGTGGGCCCCAGCGGGTAACACAGCGGCACCTGGCATGATCCGCTGGCATGCCGGCCGCCACCGACATCGTGACTCCGCTGTGGCGTGGCGTGGTGGCGCTGCGGATCGTGACGGCAGCCTTCGCGATCGCGGTGATCATCGTGCATCACGCCCGGTACGCCCGGCCGGACCTGGCCTGGGCGGTACTCGCCGGGATCGCGGTGTGGACCGTGGTGACCTGCCTGGCCTACAGCTTCGACGTCACTCGCCGGATCCATACCATCGTGCTCGACCTGCTGATGACCCTGGTGCTGATGGTGTCCTCGATTCTGGTGCTTTCTCCCGAACAGCTGGCCGAGGGCGCGGCGAGCACTCCGTTGCTCGTCAGCGTGTGGGCTTGCGGACCGGTGGTGGCAGCTGCGGTACACGCGGGCCGCATCGCGGGCGCGCTGTTCGGTGTCGCGGTGTCCCTGGTCAACGTGTGGGTTCGCGGCTACTTCAGCACCGACGTCGCCCGCGACACGGTATTGCTGGTCGGGACCGGGTTTGTGCTCGGGCTGGCCGCGACCGCAGCCCGCCGAGCAACCGAGCAGCTGCGGCGGGCGGCCCGCGCCGAGGCGGCCACCGCCGAGCGGGAGCGACTGGCCCGGTCCATCCACGACAGCGTCGTGCAGGTGCTGGCCCGGGTGCGGGCGCGGGGCAGCCAGCTCGACGGCGAGGCTGGCGAGCTGGCCCGTTTGGCCGGTGAGCAGGAGATCGCGCTGCGGTCGCTGATCTGCTCGGCTCCCTCGGGTAACACCGGGTTCGCTGGGGAGCAGGACCTGGCCGCCGCGCTCCAGATGCTGGCCAGCCCGCGGGTCGACGTCTCGGTGCCCGCGACTGAGGTGCCACTGCTGGCCGGCGACGTTGCAGAGCTGGTCGCCGTCACCCGTGAGGCGCTGGCCAACACCGCCCGGCACGGCGGTCCACAGGCGAAGTCGTGGGTGCTGGTTGAAGACCTCGGCGAGGAGGTCGTGCTCACCGTCCGCGACGACGGCCCCGGCATCGACAACGGGCAGCTCGCCGACGCCGCCGCTGACGGCCGGATGGGCGTGTCACGCTCGATCCGCGGCCGGGTAGCCGATCTCGGCGGCACCCTGAGCCTGGGCACCGCGCCCGGGCAGGGCACCGAATGGGAGGTGCGGCTGGCGCGCACCCGCAGTGGCCTGCTGCAGTGACAGTCCGGGTCATGGTCGTCGATGACCATCCGCTCTGGCGGTCCGGGGTGGCCCGCGACCTCGGTGAGCGAGGCTTCGACGTGGTCGCCACCGCCGTCGATGGTGCGGCCGCGATGCGCATCGCGCCGGCGGCCAATCCGGACGTCGTGCTCATGGATCTGAGCTTCGGGGGCGGGGGACCGTCCGGAGCTGAGGCCACCCGGCAGCTCATGGACGCCCAGCCCGGCATCCGGGTGCTGGTGCTGTCCGCCTCCGGTGCGCACGCCGACGTCCTGGCCGCAGTGAAGGCGGGCGCGTCGGGGTACCTGGTGAAGTCGGCGACGGTGGAGGAGCTGGTCGATGCGGTGCGCCGGACCGCCGCTGGGGATGCGGTGTTCACCGCCGGCCTGGCCGGCTTGGTCCTCGGCGAGTACCGCCGGATGGCCCAGCACCGGCGGCCAGACACGCCGCAGCTCACCACACGCGAGACCGAGGTGCTGCGCGGGGTGGCCACCGGGCGCACCGCCCGGCAGATCGCCGACCAGCTGGTGATCAGCCACCGCACCGTGGAGAACCACGTGCAGTCCACGTTGCGCAAGCTGCAGCTGCACAACCGCGTCGAGCTTGCCCGATACGCGATCGAGCACGGCCTCGACCAGTAGGTAGCCCTTCAAGGACTACCAACCCCCCTATCTGGGGTCTTCAACCGCTACCAACCCGTACCCTGCTCGGGCGGGCAGCTGCGTGACCGCGAAGGCGCCTACCGTGAACGTGTGACCGGCGACGTGGAGTCTCGCGACCTGAGGGTGTCTGACGCCGAGCGTGAGCACGTAGGGGAGCTGCTGCAGCGCGCGGTCGGGCAGGGCAGGCTCACGGTCGACGAGTTCACCGAACGGATGGAAGCCGCGATGACCGCCCGCACCCGCGGCCAGCTCAATGCGGTCCTGGTCGATCTGCCCGGCTTCGCCCTGACGCGCCCGGTAGCACCCGAGGTACTCGAGCTGTCCCACCACCTCGGTGAGCTCAACCGGCGCGGGCCATGGCGGGTACCGCCCCGGGTGCGCCTGGTCGGGCACTTCGGGTCCTCGCTGCTGGACTTCACCGATGCCGTCTTCGCCGGCCCGACGGTCTCCTTGGAGCTGGACAAGAAAGCGGGCTCCACCACGATCATCGTGCCCGAGGGCGCCACTGTGGACACCGACGGCCTGCGCGTGACGCTGGGCAGCGTCAAGGACTCGACGGTTCGCCGGATCGAGCCGGGCCCGGTGCACTTCGTGATCACGGGCCGCTCCACGATGGGTGACGTCCGCATCGCGCATCCCAGGCGGCGGTGGCGATCCCTGCGCAGCCGCTTCCGGAGGGGCCGCCGCAACTGACCGGCTGCGACAGACCGGCCGCGCATGGTGATCATGTGTCCCCCACTTGTCGGTACTTGCGTCCGGATGTCTTTACACACCCTGGACACCGGCGGGGTGCGGCGACGAAGCTCAGAGGTTCCGCCGCCGATCAGGAGTCGACTCATGCGCTATCGATCCGATGAGGGCCTGGCTTGGCAGGACGTGGTGGACGCCCGGGTGGCCGCCGTTGTCGAACCAGTGGCGCAGCGGTGCACCGGCTGGGAGGCGCGATCGCTCAAGCCGATCCTCCAGCGGGAGTGGCGCGGCGCGTTCCGCTGCGATCTCACCGAGCCAGCGTTGACCTGGTGCGCCGATGCGATACACGCCGGGACGCCATGGCGAGTTGCGCTGTGGGGTGACGGTCCGGCGGCCTGATCGACTGGGCAGGCCTGAACTACCCATTCGCGCTTCACATCCTGCGGATGTGGGCGAACACAATGCGCCGAAACGTCCGGACAGTTCCGATTGTAACATTTCGGTCCGGCGAATTCCCCCAAATGGACGGCATAGCTGCCCGGTTAGCCGGGTACCTAGGCACAGGCTCGACGCGGACCTGGCCGAGCGCAGCTGTGCAGGGACGCTGACGTCTATCGACGGGGTGGTTCGGATGGGACAAAACTGGTTAGCCTCGCGCGCGGAGGCGGCCGGGCGGGGGCCACTGGGTGGGGGCCGCGCAGTATGAAGACCGGCATTCGCCTCGACACCTATCTCGGCAGCGAAGCCATGGTGGTGCGGCCGGTCGGAGTGTTGAGCGCCGAAACCTACCTGAGGCTGCGGGATGGCCTGCTCAAATGCGCGACCGAAGAACCCCCGGCGATCGTGGTGGATCTGGATAGCATGCGTGCGGCCGTCGGGTCGTCGCTTACCGTGTTCACCGCCGTGTGGAACCGTATCAGCGGCTGGCCGGGAGTGCCGCTTGTGCTGGCCTCGGCCCAACAACCGCTCCGTACCATGCTCGACGCCAGCGGCGTGCCCGGGTTCGTCCCGACCTGCCGCAGCGTCGGCGAAGCCCTTGGCGCCCTGGACGCTGCACCGACCCGCAGAAAGCACCACGTGGAACTGCTCGGCGACCCGGCCAGCGTGCGGCTGGTGCGCAGGCTAGTCGAGCAGACCTGCCACCACTGGGGCATTCCTGAGCTGGTCACCGACGCGGTTCTGGTGGCCTCGGAGCTCACCGAAAACATGGTCCGCCACGCGCGTACGGACGGCTGGCTGCGCCTAGAGCTGCGTGGCAAGGCCCTGACCGTCGCGGTCGCCGACGCAAACCCGCATCCCCCCCAGCTGCGGGCGCCAGATCAGCGCATCGGCGGCGGCCGCGGACTGGTGCTCGTCGCCGCGCTGAGCCGGACCTGGGGGATCGCACCCAGGGCTCCCGCTGGCAAGGTGGTCTGGGCGGCGCTCAGCGTGCCGGCATCAGTGAGCACGCCAAAGATCAGCGTTGGTAGCCGTTGAGAGCAGTTCCAGCTGGGGTTTGCGGTACTTGAAGACCCTGTTGGCTTATTGGGGTTCAAGTGGTGAGGGTGAAGTTGAGCCGTTGCAGGTGGCTGGTCCGGGTCCTGTCGAGAGGTCTGCTGTTCCACCAGGCGTCCAGCCGGATCAGGTTGACTGATGCAGCGGCGGCATAGT
>DATDHI010000250.1:0-12638 GCA_036521655.1 Pseudonocardiaceae bacterium
ACGAATGTCAATCCCACCCAGCAGCACACCCAACTCCGGGCCCGGCACCATCTCAGCCAGACCCTCCGGAATCACCTGCCGCACCATCACAACCCGAACCCTACAAACCAGGACTGACAGTTTCAGCCACCCAAACCGAGCCAGCCCGGACAGAATCGACTTCAATCATGCAGGCGCGCACCGACCCGATAGCGGACCCCGCAACTCACGTTGGATCGATTGCTTCGAAATACCGGTGCCCACCACCCGCTCTGCTGTCGCCGAGTTCGACGCCAGAGCTGTTCGAAGGCGCCCGGGCAACTCCACTGTCGAACTCGGCGCGCGGGGCGCATAGCGCCCGCGGCGTTGGCTTTCAATGAAACGACGTCGGCGACCTACTCTATCTCGTACCGCTCACTTGGTGCCCGCGTCCGGGTCGCACTCCTGGCCGCGCCGGAAACCAAGCTGAGGATCGCCAGTCCGATCGCCAGGTTGATCACGGCTATGGCCAGCGCGTACGGGAGCGCGGCGACAGCGAGAAAGGGCAGCACGACCGCTACCGCGGTGAGGAGCCCGATGATCCAGCTGAGGTAGGCCAGCGGTCGCGGAGTGGCCACGAGCAGCAGTTGGGCCAGTCCCGTCGCCGCCAGCGCGGCAGCCGCGGCGAGAACACAGAGCTGCACCGTCTGCTCGCCGCCGAACGGCCCGGCGTTCTGGGGCGCGTACAGCGCCACCTTGAAGATCACGCGGACGATCAGTACGCCCACCAGAGCGATCAGCGCCGCCACGACAGCCGTTGCCAGCCCGCCCGCCCAGAGCCGCTTGGCGTTGACCTGCGGTCGCGTCGTGCTGGGTGGCACGCCACGCCCCTCGTCAGGCAGTGTCCCGTCGTATCCGGTCATCAGCATCCGCATCCCGGACCCGGGTGAGCGCGTCCGTCAGTTGATCGTTCGCGGCTCGTGCCGTCCTGATTGTCGTGGATCGGGTCGGCACTGTCCAGCAAGCCACGTACCCTGGGGCAGGTGCCGCTGGGCGTGACCGTGGTCGGTAGCGTCAACCTCGACCTCGTGGCTGCGGTGCAGCGACTGCCTCAACCCGGCGAGACCCTCACCGCCATTGAGTTGACCCGCCACCCTGGCGGTAAGGGGGCCAATCAGGCGCTAGCGGCCCGCAGGATGGGACTCCCGGTCCGGCTAGTCGCGGCGGTAGGCACCGATCCCGAGGCCGACGCCGCGCTGGAGCTGTTACGCGGCGCCGGGGTCGGGCTGGACGGGCTGCAGCGGGTGGCCCTTCCGACCGGGCTGGCGCTGATTGCCGTCGACGCCTCCGGCGAGACCACCATCGTTGTGGTGCCCGGCGCGAACGCGGCGCTGCAGGTCTGCGCCCGGGATGTGGCCGGTGCCGACGCGGTGCTCGCCGTGCTGGAGGTCCCCGAGCAGGCCGTCACCGCCGCCGCCCGGCACGCCACCGGATTGTTCGTGCTCAACGCCGCCCCGGTCCGCCCGGTGCCATCAGACGTGCTCAAGCGAGCCGACCTGGTCGTGGTCAACAGTGCCGAGTACGCCGCGCTGCCCGGCCTGGACGCCGCGCGGGCCGTCGCCGTCACCGACGGGCCGCGCGGCGCCGTGCTGTTCCGCGACGGCCGCCAGGTCGCGGCAGCCACTCCCCCGCCGGTATACGCCGTCGACGGCACGGGTGCCGGTGACGCGTTCGTCGGCGCCGCCGTGGCGGGTCTGCTGGCAGGGCTCCGGGACGACGACCTGCTCGCCCGGGGCTGCGCGGCGGGCGCTCTTGCCGCCAGCTGGCCCGGCGCCCAGCCATCCCTGCCCACCGCCGCCGAGATCGAGCGGATACTCGCCCGATGACACCCGAGGCACCTGTCCCGGACACACTGGGCACCCGCGCCAGACACGCCGGGCACCCGCGCGCGACACGCGGGAGCGTACCGATGATCATTGACACCGATCCGGGAGTCGACGATGCGGTGGCGCTGATGCTCGCCGCTGCCAGCCCGGAGGTGCGGCTGCTCGCCGTGACCACGGTGTTCGGCAACGTCGGTGTGGAGGCCACCACCTCCAACGCGCTGCGGCTGCGCGCCTTGACCGGGCTGCACCACGTGCCGGTGGCTGCCGGTGCCGCCCGGCCCCTGGTGTGCCCGCAGGACCAGCGGGCCAACTCGAGGCATGGCGCAGACGGTCTCGGTGGGCGGGCCGACCTGTTGCCGGAACCGATCGGAGGGCTCCATGCCCGCGGTGCGGTGACCCTGATGACTGAAGTGCTGCACGGCGCCACGGCCCCGGTCACACTGGTGGCCATCGGACCGCTGACCAATGTCGCGCTGCTCCTCGCCGCGCACCCCGAGGTAAAGCTCCAGATCAGCCGGATCGTGGTGATGGGCGGCGATTTCAGCGGCTCGGAGTTCAACGTCGGCTCCGACCCGGAGGCGGCCTACCGGGTGCTCGTCGTGGAGGACGTCCCCACCACGCTGGTACCACTGGACCTCACGCTGCGGGCCGCGGTCGACCGGGCGTGGGTGGCCCAGCTGGCCGCGGCCGGGCCGCGTTGTGCGGCGTTGGCGGCCCTCATCGAGCATTACCGGGGGCACGACCGGGACACGGTGGCGTTGCACGACTCGCTAGCAGTGCTGGAGGCTGCCGTTCCGGGCACGCTACACACGAAGCCGACGCCACTGGACGTGACCTGCGACTACGGACCCGTCCGCGGCATCGTGTCGCCCGGCCAGGGCGCCAACGCCGTGCACGTGGCGCGCAACGGCGACCTGCCGGCGATCAGCGCATCGATCCTGGACCGGCTCCGAGCTCTGCGGTAACCCGGGATCGCCGCCGCAGCATCAGCGCCAGCAACGTGCCGAGCACGCCACCGGCGGTGTTGTGCACCACGTCGCGGAGCTGGCAGGTGCCACCCCCCGTGTTGCCCTGCACGAACTCCGCCAACCCGCTGATCAGCACGCAGGACACCGCGACGACCGCCGGCCGGCGCGTCGCGAGCGTCCCGAAGAACGCGAAGGGCATCAGCATCGCCACGTTGAGATTCTCGTAGTTGCGGGCCAGCGACAGGCTGCCGACCGTGCACTCGCGAAGGGTGGCCAGCGGGTTGAGACCCCCGGCGGGGAAATGACCCACGGGCCGCACCACGGTGACGGCCAGCGCCAGTGCCAGGCCGCATCCCGCCAGCGCCGCCGGGCCCCGGGACCAACCCCGGCGCGGCGCCAGCCGCCAAGCCACCCCGCCGAGAATCAGGGACCCCACGGCGAAGGCGGCCGGCACCTCCGGGTGGTAGGTCACCAGGTGGAGGAACACGTGCCAGTAGTCCTCCAGCACACCCGTGAGTGGCGTTGGTTGCTGTAGCACTATTTTCCACTCACGAGCCATCGGCGCCACGCTACCGGCGGCGGGCGAAGAAGCGGCCCCCGGCGCGCTCCAGCACGAGGTCCACGCCGAAGGTCTTCGACGCGTTCTCCTCGATGAGCACCTCGCTCAGCAGGCCCTGAGCGACCACCGCCCCGTCACGCATCAACATGGCGTGCGTGAAGCCGGGCGGGATCTCCTCCACGTGATGGGTCACCAGGACGGTCGCCGGAGAATCCGGATCGGCAGCCAGCGTGGCCAGCCGAGCCAGCAGGTCCTCCCGGCCACCCAGGTCCAGCCCAGCGGCCGGCTCGTCCAGCAGCAGCAGCTCCGGATCGGTCATCAGCGCTCTGGCGATCAGTACCCGCTTGCGTTCGCCCTCGGACAGGGTGCCGAAGCACCGCCGGGCGAGGCCGTCGACGCCCAGCGCCGCCAGCAGCCCGGCAGCGCGCGCTGTGTCCACCTCGTGATAGCGCTCCCGCCACCGGCCGAGCACCGCGTAGCCCGCGCTGACCACCAGGTCGGACACGAGCTCGTCGCCGGGGACCCGGCCGGCCAGCGACGCCGAGGAGAACCCGATCCGGGGACGCAGCTCGAACACGTCAGTGCGGCCGAGTCGTTCGCCCAGCACGTACACGATGCCAGCGCTCGGGTGCAGCTCCGCTGCGGCCAGCCGCAGCAGGGTGGTTTTGCCAGCGCCGTTGGGCCCGAGGACGACCCATTTCTCGTCGAGCTCCACCCGCCAGTCCACCCGATCGAGCAGCACGTTGGCGCCGCGCCGGACGCCCACGCCATCCATTCGCACCACGAGATCGGTCAAGTCAACCACCCGGTCATTGTGCTGACCGGCACACTCGGGCGAGACGCCGGAGGGGGGCAGGCAAAATTGCTGTCTGTGATCCCATTGGACCTCCCGCAGGTCGGCCGGCCGTTCCCGCTCGGCGCGCATGCCGAGGGCGGCGGGGTGCGCTTCGCGGTGGCCTCCTCGGTCGCCGAGTGCGTCGAGGTGTGCCTGCTGTCCCCAGACGGCTCCCCGGGCGGCACCGAGCTCCGGGTGCCGCTCACCGAACATACCTTCGGTGCCTGGCACGGCCTGGTACCCGGCCTGAGTCCCGGGCAGCGGTACGGCTACCGGGTGCACGGGCCCTGGGATCCCGCCCGCGGCCTGTACTGCAATCCCGCCAAGCTGCTCCTCGACCCGTACACGCGCCGCGTCGAGGGCAAGGTGACCGACCTGCAGGCCGCACTGGCCTACCTGGGCGACCCCGCCGGGCCCCGCTCCGACGTCGATTCGCTTGGCAGCGTCCCGGTATCGGTGGTCACCGCGCCCGGCGGTCCGGACACCGGCTTGCGGCCGGACGTGCCGTGGGAGCAGACGGTGCTCTACGAGCTGCACGTGCGGGGCTTCACCCGGACCCGCCCGGAGGTGCCGACCGACTACCGCGGCACCTACCTGGGTCTGGCCCATCCCGCGGTGCTCGACCACCTGACCGGGCTGGGCGTGACCGCGGTGGAACTGCTGCCGGTGGCCGCGTTCACCGACGAGCCTTTCCTGCTGCGTGCCGGGGCGTGCAACTATTGGGGCTATTCCCCGCTGGCCCTGCTCGCAGTGCACCCCGGCTATGCCGCCGTGCCCGGCGCTGAGGTGGCGGAGTTCCGTACGATGGTCGCCGCGCTGCACACCGCGGGCATCGAAGTCATCGTCGACGTGGTGGCCAACCACACCTGCGAGGGTGGCCTGGACGGCCCCACCCTGGCCTACCGGGGGCTGGACTCGCGCGCCTATTACCTCGACCGTGACCTCGCCGGCTGCGGCAACACTCTGGACACCGGCTCGTCCACGGTGATCCAGCTGGTCACCGACGCGTTGCGGTACTGGGCCGGCGAGCTGGGCGTCGACGGGTTCCGCTTTGACCTGGCCAGCGTGCTCGGGCGGCCCCGGGGCGAGCCGTTCGACCCGGCCGCCCCGCTGCTCACTGCCATCATGTCCGACCCGCTGCTGTGCACGCGCAAGCTCATCGCCGAACCCTGGGACGCCACCGGTGACGGCTACCAGGTCGGCGGTTTCCCGGTGCACTTCAGTGAATGGAACGGGCGCTACCGGGACGTCGTGCGCGACTTCTGGCGCGGCGTCCCCGGCGTCAGCGAACTCGCCTCCCGGCTGGCCGGCAGCTCCGACCTGTATGCAGCCAGCGGGCGCCGGCCATGGGCATCGGTCAACTTCGTCACCGCCCACGACGGGTTCACGCTGCGGGATCTGGTCTCCTACAACAACAAGCACAACGAGGCCAACAACGAGGACGGCGCGGACGGCAGCGACGACAACCGGTCCTGGAACTGCGGCGTCGAAGGCGAGACCAGCGATCCGGCGGTGCGCCGACTGCGGGCCCGGCAGGCGCGAAACCTGCTGGCCACCCTGGCGCTGTCCACCGGGACCCCGATGCTGCTGGCCGGTGACGAGCGGTGGAATACCCAGGGCGGCAACAACAACGCCTACCGGCTGGATGACGAGACCTCGTGGCTGGACTGGTCCCCAGATCCCGACGCCAGCACGCTAACGGAGTTCACCCGCTACCTGCTCGCCCTGCGCGCGGGGACACCTGCATTGCGCCAACCCGAATTCTTCGAAGGCCGCATCACTCCCAGTGGCAGCCCAGACCTGCTCTGGTTCCGTCCCGATGGTCGTCCCATGGAGCTCGACGACTGGCAAGACGACAACCGGCAGACGCTCAGCATGTGGATCGACGGTGCCGACGTGCGATCCCACCCGCCGCAACCGGCCACCGACTCTTGGTTAGTGGTGCTGCATGCCGGCGAGCAACCGATCATCGTGACGCTGCCGGGCCCGGAATACGGTGAGCACTACGCTCCGGTGCTGGACACCGGCTCCCCGGACGGGGTCCCCACCCGGAAGCGCAGCCGGCGTCCGGGTACCCGGATGACGGTCCCAGCTCGGACGCTCCTGGTCTTCCGCGCCGTGCGGCAGTAGCCCCCACCCAGCCCGCCCGGCCCATGATCATAGTTTGGGTGCCTTCAGCGACATCGGGTGTCGTCCACGGCACACAAACCGTGATCAGCCCTGCAGCGCGGCCCTGATCTGCGCGACGACCGTCTGCGGCCGCGACACCAGGTCGTGCCAGGTGAACCGCAGCACCGTCCACCCGGCAATCACCAGCGCGTTCTGCCGGCGGCGGTCCTGGGCGAACCGATCGACGTCGGAATGCCAGGCCCAGCCGTCGACCTCAACGGCCAGCCGGCGTGCCACGAAGGCGCCGTCGACCCAGTACTCGATCCCGGCCAGCACCAGCAGGTGGTTGGCCTCCCAGCCGTCGATCCGGGCCCCCCGGAGCAGCCGGTGCAGCACCCGTTCGGCCTGCGAGCACGCCCCCGTCCGCCGCCTGCCGCAGGACCCGCCCCAGCCACGGCGACCCGTGCCTGCCAAACGATCGGCAATAGGCGGCGTGCAGCTCGGCGAACGACACCCGGCGCTGCAGGGCCCGATCCACCAGCGGGCGCCCCGCGTCGTTACCCAACGCCGCCGCCGCGTCGAGGACCGTGAGTGGCAACCCGGTCACCGGCAGCCCGCGCACCACCACTTGATCCACCGGGTCGAGAGTGCGGCGGCGCAGGAGCACATCCGCCGGGCAGCGCCGGGCTCGCGCCCGAGGCACGGTCACCTCGGTGGCGCCCGGCGCCCAGTCACCACCACCAGGCCGCCGTCAACCCGCTTGCCACGGCTCCCGCACCCGCCCAGGCCACGGCTGCCCGAGTGCCGGCCCGCTGGTCGGGCTCGCGCCGCCCGACCAGGTAGACACCGGGATGCAGCCTGATCCACCGTCCGGTGTGGACGCGGTACTGCACCTGGCGGAGGGTCAGCCCGGCGCGCAACGCCTCGTCCAGGGTGAGCACCCCGTCCCGGGCGCTCGCCAGTTCCTCGATCAACACAGGTAGGAGGATGCCCGGGAGGGCGCCGACCCCGGGCCGCCCGTGCGCCAGCGCTGTGGATAACACCCCCCACTGTGGACAGCCTCTCAGCCGCCCCAGTGATCACGGTTTATGTGCCGGGAGCAACACGAGATGTCGTCCCAGGCACACAAACGGTGATCAGGTGGCTAGGTGGAGCAGACCGAACTCGGCGGGGCTGGCCATCAGGGGGTGCCGCGGCAGGACCCGCACGGTGTACCCGAGCAGCCCGGCATGCGGCAACCGCAACGTCGCCTCGAACCGCTGCCCCGCACCGTCGGCCTCGCCGACCGGGTGCATGGTCATCACCACTGTGTCGCGCAGCTCATCGCGGTCGTCGACGCGGCCGACGACGGCCTGCACGTCCACGTCGCAGGGCTCCAATGCGGCCAGCGCGACGGCGGCGCGGACCGTCATCTCCGAGCCCAGCTCAGGGGTATCGGGCAGGCCGGAGGTGTCCACCTGCGCAACCCGGACCCGAGGCCAGGCCGCCCGGACCCGGGACCGGTACTGCGCCAGCGCCCGGGCACCGGCGAAGGAGTCCGCGAGCACCCCCGCCGCCGAGCTGGCAGCCGGCGCGTAGAGGCGCTCCACGTACTCCTGCACCATCCGGCAGGCCTGGACCTGCGGGCGCAGCGTGGCCAGGGTGTGGCGCACCATGGACGCCCAGCCGGTGGGCACGCCGTCGGCGCCGCGGTCGTAGAACCGGGGCGCGACCTGGGAGGCGATCAGTTCATAGAGCGCGTTGGCCTCCAGGGTGTCCCGCCGCTGCGGGTCCTCGACACCGTCGGCAGTCGGTATCGCCCAGCCGTTCTCGCCGTCGTAGAGCTCGTCCCACCAGCCGTCCCGGATGGACAGGTTCAGCCCACCGTTGAGCGCGGACTTCATCCCGGACGTGCCACACGCCTCCAACGGCCGCAGCGGGTTGTTCAGCCACACGTCACAGCCCCAGTACAGGTACCGGGCCATGGACATGTCGTAGTCGGGCAGGAACACGATCCGGTGCCGCACGTCGGGCGCGTCGGCGAACTGCACGATCTGCTGGATCAGCGCCTTGCCGCCGTCGTCAGCGGGGTGTGACTTGCCGGCGATGACCAGCTGCACCGGGCGCTGCGGGTCCAGGAGCGAGGCGCGGAGCCGGTCGGGGTCACGCAGCATCAGGGTGAGCCGCTTGTAGGTGGGCACCCGGCGGGCGAACCCGATGGTGAGCACGTCGGGGTCGAAGACCTGCGACGTCCAGCCCAGCTCCGGCTCGGAGGCACCGCGTTCCAGCCAGGACGCCCGGACGCGCCTGCGCACCTCGTCCACCAGCCTGGCGCGTAGGACACACCGCAGGTCCCACAGCAACGTATCGGCGACCTCCTCGACCGCCCGGCCGTTGTCGGACTCGCCGAGTAGCGTGCAGATCTCCCGCGCCGCCCAGGTCGGGCCGTGCACGCCGTTGGTGACCGATCCGATCGGCACCTCGTCGACATCGAATCCGGGCCACAGCCTGCTGAACATCTCCCGCGACACCGCGCCATGTAACCGGGAGACGCCGTTAGCGCGCTGAGCCAGCCGCAGACCCATGTGCGCCATGTTGAACATTCCGGGGTTGTCCTCGGAGCCCAGCGCCAGCACGCGGCTGATGTCGACGCCGGGAAGCAGCGCCGCCCAGTCCGGCGAACCGAGGAAGTAGTGCCGCACCAGATCCACCGGGAAGCGGTCGATACCGGCGGCCACCGGGGTGTGCGTGGTGAACACGGTACCCGCACGCACCGCGGCCAGGGCCTCGTCGAAGCCCAGCCGTTCGGAGCGGATCAGCTCACGGATCCGCTCCAGGCCCAGGAAACCGGCGTGGCCCTCGTTGGTGTGGAACACCTCGGGGTCGGGGTGGCCGGTGCTCTGGCAGAACAGCCGCACCGCACGGACTCCGCCGATCCCGGCCAGGATCTCCTGCTTGATCCGGTGGTCCTGGTCGCCGCCGTAGAGCCGGTCGGTGACCCCGCGAAGGTCGTCTGGATTGTCTTCAATGTCGGAGTCCAGCAGGAGCAGGGGCACCCGGCCGACGTCGGCTCGCCAGATTCGCGCCCGCAGCACCCGCCCGCCGGGCATGCCGACGTGCACCAGCAGCGGAGCGCCGGTGGCGTCGGCCACCAGGTGCAGCGGCAGACCCTGCGGGTCCAGCGCCGGGTAGTGCTCCTGCTGCCAGCCATCCAGCGACAGCGACTGGCGGAAGTAGCCCGACCGGTAGAGCAGCCCGACCCCGATCAGCGGTACCCCGAGGTCGGAGGCGGCCTTGAGGTGGTCGCCAGCCAGCACACCCAGGCCGCCGGAGTAGTTCGGCAGCACCTCCGAGACACCGAACTCCATGGAGAAGTAGGCCACCCCGAACGGCAGAGTGGGCAGCACCTCCTGGCGCTGCTGGTACCACCTGGGCTCGTTCAGGTACCGGCGCAGGTCGTCGGTGAGTTCCCTGGTGCGGGCCACCACGGTCTCGTCAGCGGCCAGCGCGGTGAGCCGCTCGGTGGGGATCTCCCCGAGCAGCCGCACCGGGTCCCCGCCGACGGCCTCCCAGGTGCGCTGATCCAGCGACGCGAACAGGTCTTGGGTCGGTGGGTTCCAGGTCCACCGCAGGTTGGTGGCCAACGTCTCCAGCGGTGCCAGCGGGCCCGGCAGCTGGGCCCGGACGGTAAACCGTCGTAGTGCTCTCACGCGCGGACCCTATCCCGCGGCTACCTGCCCTGCCCCGGTTGACCACGTCGCTCTCCCCTTCCCCGCGTGTCGTGCTCTCCTGCCCGGTGTGTCGGCCTCTGGTGTCCGATGTGTTGCGCTCTCGTGCCCGGCACGTCTGCGCCGGATCAGGTGACTCGCCGGCGCAGGTGGGTGTCCCCATCACGCGGTGAGGCCTGAGATGAGAGCATCGCGGGTGCTGTCGGCATTGCGTCCCAGCGGGCGGGCCAGCGGGAGGGCCAGCCGGCGAAGCAATCCCGGCCGGCGGCGCCGAGTGACTTGGCCTGCCGCGTCGCCGGCGTCCAGCCAGTAGGCACTCTGCGGGCAGGTTGGGCGTCCGGGCTGACCATGGCGGCAGCCGCGACGATGTGTCCACACAGTGCCCGGTAACGCCCGCAATTCTGGCCCGCAGCGAATGCATGATCGGTGACGCGGTTGCTACGACCATCAATGGTGCAGGTCAACGTGGTCGTATGTGATCGGATAAGCTGCTCGCGCATCGGTGCTCCTTCACCGAGGGGACTGGTGTCGGCCTCGGCGGGCCGCGGTGCGGCTACACCGCGGATTCCCCGCCGGGGCCGTTCATCGTGGTGGGCAAGCCCGGAGAACTTCACCCACCGGAGGATCGGATTTTACCCGGGTAGCGACGGGTACCCGGTCAGCGCCCGGATTGCGCGCGCAACAGTCCCTCGCGAATCCGGCGCAGCAGCGCGTCGGCCTCGGGCCCGTGCAACGCAACCTCTCGTAGCCGCACGAACGCATCCCGATAGAACGCCACCTCGAGCGGATCGGTGGTAGTCACCTGGCTTGTCTGAGTCTCGATAGTCACAGCAGGATCATCGTCCGGACGGTCTTCGAACACCGCGAATCCGTGCTCATGCCAGGCGCCGACCTCAGTGTCCAGCGGGATCACCCCGACTTGCACGGAATTCAGTTCAGCAAGAGCGGTGATCCGGTCGAGCTGGGCGAGCATGACCTTCGGCGGCCCGACCCACCAGCGCAGCGCGGCCTCAGTGATCACGAATTCATACCGAGTGGCCCCCTCGTAGAGCGCGAGCTGACGGTCCATCCTCCCGGCCACCGCTGCGGCGATCTCGGCGGTGTCGTGTGACGGTTTCCCAGCAGTAAAGATCCGGCGGGCATACTCGGGCACTTGCAGCAACCCGGGCACGATCACCGGATCGAATTCGAGAATGGTCTCCGCGGTGGCCTCAAAGTCCAAGCTGTCACGCTGAAGTTGCACTAGACCCCGAGGCCTAGCGGCACGCAAAACGACAGCCACGGTGCCCGCGCCCTCCGCCAACCTGACCAACTCGGCGCTGCGGTCTTCCGACGTTTCGGTCACCTCTGCCCAACGGCGTACCAGGTCGGTCGGGGCGGCCTGCTGGCCCAGTTCGATCCGGCTGACCCGGGACTGGGAGATCCCTAGTCGTTCGGCAAGCCCTTCTCCGGAGAGCCCGACGTTGGCGCGCGCCGCCCGCAGCGCCTCGCCGAGCCGGCGTCGCTGACCCGACAGCTCACCGAATGGGTGCATCAGGTGAGGCTAACCCCCCGGATGAACTCCGCGTACGGGACAGCATGGGCCACCGCCAGATCGCGGTGCCGTCGGCAGAATTCGATATCCGCTGGGTCGTGGCTGTGGTCCCTGGCGAGCAGTTCATCGTTGTCGTTGTAGCGGTACCACACCACGCTGGCGTGATAGGTGTCGCCGTCGAGCAGCATGAAATCCTCGGTCAGCTCAGCAAGATCAGGGTGCCACGCCCGGTCGGCAATGAGTATCTCCTCTCCAGCCGCCACATTGTCCCGGTAGCCGTCCAGCTCATAGCGCAGGTACGGGCTGAGGGGCAACTCCACGACATGCACCCGGTAGTCGCGCTTGCCGGTCTCCCGTAGCAAGTTTACCGATGCGATGTGCTGAGTGATGGACTCGTTCTCCGGTTGTGGCCTGCCCTCCTCAAAAGCGCGGACGAGCGGTTCCTCATAGAGCACATTGTAGCGCTGACGCACATTGTAGCGCTGACGCACCTCTAACCGGAACGCTTCTTCAGTGACCTTTTCGCACAGCGTGAATACGTCGACCATGCTCATGCCAGCATCCTCCGCTCCAGTTCGCGGGCGGGCCTCGATGAAGATCCGCACCGAGATCGCGTCAGCATCTCGCCAGCAGGGACCGAGACCGACGCGAAGTCTGGGTGGTCGAGCACTGGAATACCCTGCACGACGACCCGATCACCGGCCGAGGATCACCCGGTCGCACCCGTTGCGGTGTTGGAGTCACTGCTGAGCACCACGAGTTCCATGGGTCTCCCTGGGTTTTCTGGGTACCCGTCAACGATCGGCAGCAATATGGGTAGAGTCAAGGCTGTAACACGAGTGCGCGATCGAGTGGACGTCACGCGACCGGCGCGGTGCTTCCTCCCGGCGGTCGGTGCCAGCTGGCGCCATCGGCGTGGCTTCAGTCGACCTCGACCGGGCATGAGGACGCGACACGCCGGGTAAGGGACACGCGAACCAGAACGTGTGATCTGGCGCGCGGGGGGCGGGGGTTCCGGGCAGAATGGACAGTGTCTGGGGCCCGACGGGGAGGGATCTGCAGCTGTGAGTGGTCGGATTGCC
>DATDHI010000251.1:0-4252 GCA_036521655.1 Pseudonocardiaceae bacterium
CCTTGGTCAACCGCCCCAGCAGCCCACCCTCTCCGGTCAGCTTCAGGCCCTCGGCCCGCGCCCGGTCGACCAGCTGCCGAACCAGCTGCTCATCCGAGCTCTCCGCCGGCTCGGCCGACATGCCCATCGTCACAGCAGTCACAGATGCCCCTCCAGTCTCAGGAGTTACACCGTTGAGATTACAGTCCCGATTAGTATGATGGATTCAGTCGTGACATTGAACGAGGAGAACACTGAGACCACCGCCGATGACGGACCGGGTGTCGGTGGTTCTGAGCAGGAGGTGCTGCCCGCGCGGGCCGCGGGGCATTGTCAACTTGGGCGGCCGGTGGCTGGGATGATCGGCGGATTGGGTTGGGTAGAGCGTTGAGGGAGCTGGGCTGGTGGGCACTGGTGGACCGTCATATAGGGGGTTCCGGTTTCCGGTGGAGATCATCAGTCACTGTGTCTGGCTGTACTACCGGTTCCCGCTGAGCTTCCGCGACGTCGTCTCCCACGAAACGGTGCGGCAGTGGTGTGCCAAGTTTGGGCAAACCTATGCCAACGCGCTACGACGCCGCTGGGCCCGCCCCGGTGACACGTGGCATCTTGACGAGGTATTCCTCACGATCAATGGACCTGGTGGGTGGGCACTTGCGGGGTCAGGTTGATTGCTCGTCAGCATCCGTGACCAAGGAGGGATTTTCATGTCTTCGACGCATCCGGGCAAGACCGTGCCGGAACGGCCAGGCCTCAGGGATGGGGTGGCTAGCGAGTTCGCTGTTGTTACCACGATCAAGCCGGGCCACGCGGACAAGCTGCGCACGGTTCTCGCCAACATCACGAGCGCGTCCAAGGCGAATCGGTCAGCGCTTCAGCAGATTGGGACACTGCACGACGCGCGGCATGTGATCTTCGACGACGATACGCGGTTCATGTTCGCCAGCGTCTTTGATGGCTCCTGGGATACCTACATCGATGATTTCGCCACGACGGTGATCGGGGACAACTTCGACAAGGTCTTCGCGCACTCGGAGGGGTTCCCCGGTGTTGCCGATCCTAACGTCAAGGAGTGGTTCGTCGCGCACCAGGTGCCGGCGCTCGGCTTCATCAGCTCCTACCCGGACCTGACCGTCAAGCAGATCTGGAAGGACCAACGCGTCAACGATGCATTCCAGGCCGTGCTGGACACCCCGGAGTTCCGGGCGGCGCTGGAGGACCCGGCCAACGCGGCTTTGGTGGCTACGCCGGCCTTCCAGAGGCTGCTCGACGAAGCCTCGGGCTAAAGACACCACCTGACCGGAGTGACCCAGCTCCGACAACGGGTGAGGTCGGTGGCGGGAGGTCTGGGCCGGGAGCGGTGCGTGGGGCAGGGGGCCAGCCGGGCGTTACCCGACGCGCCCCGGCTGCCCGCGCCGGGTCATCAATGCCCGCGTCAGAAGGGGACACGGCAGTCATGAACGCGAGCGTGAGTCTGGAGATAGACGACATCCAGAGTGCAGCACTGCACCCCCGGCCGACGCCGTATGTGGGCAGATTCCTTGTCCTGCGCGTCGACGACCCCCGGGCCGGGCGGGCGCTTTTGCGGCGGGTGCTCCCGGCGATCGACGGGGGGCTTCCCAGCGCCGATCCGGATCAAGACGCCTGGGTGGCGGTGGCCTTCAGCTACCAGGGACTCCGGGCCCTGGGCGTGGCTCAGGAGTCGCTCGACAGCTTCCCGCTGGCTTTTCGGCAGGGCATGGCGGCGCGCGCGGATCTGCTCGGTGATGTCGGGGACAGTGATCCGGCTCATTGGGAGCCACCGTTTGGAAGCGGTGATGTGCATCTCGTGTTAAGCGCGCTGGCCCCCGAGCAAGCGCGCCTGGAGACGGCGTTGGGTCGAGCTCGCGCCGCGCTCCAGCAGACGCCCGGGGTGGAGGTGATCTTTCGGCAGGAGGTGCACCAGCTGCCCACCGGACGCACCTCCTTCGGCTTCCGCGACGGCATCAGTCACCCGAACATCGAGGGGCTCGGGATACCCGGCTCCAATCCCCACGAGGCCCCCCTCAAGGCCGGCGAGTTCATCCTGGGCTATCCCGATGAGACCGGCAACCTTGCCCCCATGCCCCAGCCTGAGGTCCTGGGGCGCAATGGCACCTATCTGGCCGTGCGCAAAGGTCATACCAAGGTGGCTGCCTGGCGCCAGTTCTTGCGCGCGAACAGCTCCACCCCCGCACAAGAGGCGCTGCTCGCGGCCAAGATGGTCGGACGCTGGCCCAGCGGGGCCCCGCTGACCCTGTCCCCCCAGCAAGATGACCCGGCACTGGGCGCCGACCGGCACCGTAACAACGATTTCCTGTACCGAGAACACGACGACCGCGGCTTCAACTGTCCCGCCGGCGCTCATATCCGGCGAGTGAACCCTCGTGATGCCGACATCATCGGGACGACCCGGCTGCACCGGATCATCCGCCGCGGCACCAGCTACGGCCCGCCGCTACCCGAAGGCGTCCTCGACGACGATGGCGCGGATCGAGGCCTGCTCGGGGTCTTCATCGGCGCCCACCTGGAGCGGCAGTTCGAGTTCATCAAGTCCGAATGGGTCAACGACGGCAACTTCATCGGCTACCCGGGACAAAAAGACCCAGTGGCCGGGCATCACGAGGGAACCAGCAGCATCACCATCCCGGGCAAACCCCTACGGCGCCGCATTCAAAACCTGCCCAGCTTCGTGATCACTCGGGGTGGCGAATACTGCTTCCTACCCGGTTTGCGTGCCCTGCACTGGCTGGCCAACCTGGACAACTGATCACCATCGGGCGTTGCGACGGTGCCCGAACGCCAGCCGTCGATGAGAAAGGTCGAGCTCATGGCTTCACGGTTTATCCCTTACACACCCGACGTCGAAGTCCCCGAGCCGCACTTCGACAAGAATCTGCAGACGGTGATCGAGAAGACGGAGAGCTACATCGCCGAATCGGTCACCGCCGAGGGCACCGGGCGGGCTGTCCGGGACGCGCATGCCAAGGGGTACGGAGTGGTGCGCGGCGAGGTGGAGATCCTCGACCGGCTGCCCGCCGAGTACGCCCAGGGCATTTACGCCACACCGGGTCGCCATGATGCGCTCATCCGTTTCTCCAACGGTTCGCCCCACGCCGGGGCGGACGCGCGGCTGGGCACAGCGATCGGATTGGCGCTGAAGATGTTCGACATCGACGGCCCGACCCTGCTCGACGATGAGCCTGACACCCGCACCTTCGACTATACCAACATCAATGGGCCGATCTTTTTCTGTAACACGGTGGATCACTACCTGTTCATCCAGGAGCTGTTTCTCCAGGCACCCACCTACTTCGCCCAAGGTCGACCCGGAGCGCACCGGTTCTTCCGCGACTTCGTGACCGGAAAGGGAACGCTCGGCCCCGAGCAGTGGGCCTGGGACGAGCTGTTGGCCATGCTCAAGCTGCGGCAGATTCCCTCAGTCAATGTGCTGCTGTCGAGCTACTGGACGATGGGCTCGGTCCGACACGGCGACTACATCGCCAAGGTGCGTATCGCCCCGGATCCGGTCTTCGCCGACGCAGTCGTGCGGCGCACCATCGATCTCAGTGTGGCCTCCGAGGTGATCCGGCCTGCTTTGGTGGCCGAGCTTCAAGAGCGCCGCTATGAGTTCGATATCCAGGTCCAGCTGTGCACCGATCTGCAGCGGATGCCGGTCGAGGACGTCACCGTGGAATGGCCCGAACAGCTGTCTCCGTACGTGACGGTGGCCAAGCTGCGACTCCCGCAACAGGACATCTCCGGCGAGGACAACCTCACCAAGATGGATGCGCTGTCGTTCACCCCGTGGCGGGTCACGGCTGAACACGCCCCCCTGGGCAACATCATGCGGGCACGTAAGGAGGTCTACCGCCGCTCGTCGCTGCTTCGCCACAAGCTCAACCAGCAATTGCGCACCGAACCCCGCAGTGCAGACGACGTACTACCCGCAGCCCACCCCGCCAGCTAACACGCCAGCCAGGCTCGCCCACCTGTGCAGCATTTCCTGCGCAACAATCGGAGAACGGCATGAGCCCTCTACAGACGCTGCAAAACCTGTTCACCCTTGCCTTCGTGATCACCAGCATGGCCAGCGTGGGCCTGAGCCTGACCTTCACTCAAATTCTGCAACCGCTTAAAAATACCCGGTTGGTCCTCCTGGGCCTGGCCGTGAACTTTCTGATCGTCCCCGCAGTGGCATTCGCCTTATCCAAGATCATCCCGCTCGACCAGGACGTGCAGATCGGGCTGCTGC
>DATDHI010000252.1:0-5245 GCA_036521655.1 Pseudonocardiaceae bacterium
CTGGTGGTGGGGGGGTGGGGGGGGGGGGGGAGGGGGGCGTTGAGCGGTGTGGCGGTGGGGGTGAAGGATCTTATCGACATTGCTGGCGTGCCCACCCGCTGCGGCAGCGCGGTGCTGGCCGATGCCGCTCCCGCGCGCCGCGACGCCGCGGTGGTGGCCCAGCTGCGCGCGGCCGGCGCCGTGGTGGTCGCCAAGACGCACACTCACGAGTTCGCCTACGGCCCGACCGGGGATGTCGCTGCCGAGGGCCCGTGCCGCAACCCGCACGATCTGCAGCGGATCACCGGCGGCTCCTCGAGCGGGTCGGCTGCCGCGGTGGCCGCTGGCCTGGTGCCGCTGGCGGTGGGCACCGACACCGGCTGCTCGGCACGCACCCCCGCTGCGCTGTGCGGGGTGGTCGGACTCAAACCGGCGCACGGCGTGCTGTCCACTGCCGGTGTGTTCCCGCTGTCAGAAACGTTGGACCACATCGGGCTGCTGGGCGCCGACATCGACACAGTCGCGGTCGCCTTCAGCGCGCTGGCCGGGCGCCGGATCGACCCGGCAGCCCCGGTGGCGGGCATCGTGGTCGGACGCCCCACCGACTCGTACTGGCGGGTGCATGATCCGGAGATCACCGCCGCCGTCGATCGCGCCGCGGCCGCTCTGGCCGCCGCCGGGGCCGTCCTGCGCGACGTCCGCCTGCCGGGCATCGAGGAACTCGCCGCCACCTACTCCGTGATCGTCGGTGTGGAGGCCTACACCACCCACGCGCGCTGGCTGGCGCAGCGTCCCGGCGACTACCAGCCGGTCACCGCGGCGCGGCTGCAGGAAGCTGCCAGGTACACCGCCGCCGACTACGTCGCCGCGCAGCGGACCCGCCGCAGGCTGGCCACCGAGCTGACCGCTCGGCTGGCAACCGGGGGGATCGACCTGCTACTGCTGCCGACCACCCCGCTGCGCGCCACCCCGATCGGCGCCGAGCAGGTCCAAGCCCCGGACGGGACCCGGGTTGCGGTGCGGCCTGCCCTGCTGTCCCTCACGCTGCCATTCAACCTGCTGGGCTGGCCAGCGGTGTCAGTGCCCGCGCCGGGGATGACCGGGCTGCCTGCCGGAATCCAGGTGGCCGCAGTGCGCGGCGGCGAGCAGGCAGCGCTCGCCGCCGGCGCTCGGATCGCAGCCGGCTGACTCAGGCGCGGCGGGCCAGCCCGGGGTACTCCAGCACCAGACCGTCAGCGTCCACGGTGAGCTCCGCCTCGAACGAGTCGGTGGAGAGGCACACTACTGCCGGCACGGTGCCGTAGGTCGACACTGTCCGGTAGGTCTGCCGGACGCAGCCCACCTCGAGACCCGGCAACGAGACGAACACGATCGGCAGGTCGTGCTGGTCCTGGGTGACGGAGCGGTGCAGACCCAGCCGGCGCACGGGCAGGGCGTTGAACAGCGGGCTGAACGCCAGGTCGACGTCCAGGGCGCCGCCGAAGTCGCTCCGCGCGGCCCCGTCGCCATGGTCTACCAGCCAGATGCCCTCCTCCGAGCGGGTGAGGGTGACGTGCTGCTCACCTTGGGCCTGGGTGATCCGGACGGTCAGCCGCCTGGCCACCCCGAGCTCATCAGTTGCCAGCGAATAGGACGCGGAGTAGGCCTCCACGCCCTCCTGCCGGGCGCTGACCAGGGAACCGGTAGCCCGCAGGCCGCGCTCGCCGAGGACAACCCTCGCCGCCTCGAGCCGC
The DNA here is from genome assembly GCA_036521655.1 of Pseudonocardiaceae bacterium. GTDB lineage: Bacteria > Actinomycetota > Actinomycetes > Mycobacteriales > Pseudonocardiaceae. The sequence goes on from DATDHI010000252.1 coordinate 1,713, forward strand.
AGGCCATCCACGCCGGCCCAGGCAAGCATCCTCGTCACGTACCCCGCCCGGCGGGCAACGGTCGCGCCGGGAGCCCGCTCACTGGCTTCCGCGGCGCTCACTCGCCGGCCCGGATGTGGTCATCATCGAGGTCCACCGGAGCCTCCCTCGCACTGGTGGCATCCTGCTCGGCCGGCGGCCAGCATTGTCGCGAGCGTACGCCTGCCGGATGACTCGGACACTCGCTGTGGCATTGTGGATGCCTGCGCCAACCGGCTGGGATATCCGGACGGTGCAGGAGCTGCCGCGCCTCACCACCCGAGTGGGTGCCATCCAATCGCAGGTATACCCATCTTGGCAGCGCGGAGTACCCTTCACCACGGACGAGCGCCGGGAGTACCATCAGGCTGGGTGCTCGTTCGGAGTAACCCACCATGAGATCCGTCGATGCCCGGGGGCACGGGGGGCTAACGCCCGCTATACACGTGCAGTTGTGCGTCCCGTCACGGCAGGCGGCCGCCGCTACGACCATGATTAAAGAAGGACGACATGCGCACGCCTGTCTCCGACCGCCGACCGCGGGCCGGAATGACTCTCACTCCCCGACATCGGCAGAGCCGACCCCTGCCGATGAGTGCTGTGGCAGTGCGCCGCGGCCGGTTCGGAGAGGTTGAGCTGCGCCCGGTACGGGAACACACCGTCGAAGCGCTAACACCTGGGAGCTCAACCGAGAAGGGTTGAGTACACCCGAGAAGGGACCTGCGACGAAAGCCCGGCATCGGTGTACCGTCACCGAATGCCTGCGTGGACGGCATGGTGATGACGGTGCTCCCCAGAGCGCTATCAAGCGACTCCCTGAGCCACGGTCAGCATGCGTGCGCCATCGTCGGATCCGGGCCGGAGCGGTTGCACATGGTCAGCAGCTTTGTGCGCAGCGGGCTTGAGGCCGGCGACCGGGTCTGGTGCTTCCCCAACGGTGGCCGATCCGACGTGCTGGGCTGGCTGCGCCGCGACGATCTCGCTGTCGACGACGTCATGGCCAGTGGCCAACTCGACGTGCAGCCAGCCCATGAATCGCCGCTGACCGCCCTGGCGTCGCACCCCGAGCGCGTCATCGACTGCCTGCGCGCAGCCGTGGACGACGCAACCAGCTGCGGCTGGGGCGGGTTCCGGATCATCGGCGACCTGGGGTGGACCAACCGCGGCCGGCACTGCCCAGGGCGGCTGCTGGACTTCGAGACCAGGGTCGGGGACATGCTCGCCACGTTGCCCGCCACGGCACTATGCCAGTACGACCGGTACCGGTTCGACGCCGCCACCATGGTAGCGCTGACCACCCTGCATCGAGGGGTGGTCGGCACCCTCACGGTACCGATCGGCGACGACCTGGTGATCAGCCCGTGGGCCGGGGGGGCGGGGCTGCGACTGGTCGGGGAGATCGACCTGTGCACCCACGAGTGCCTCCGGGCTGCCCTCGAGGATGCCGTGCACGGCCGCGGTGACCTGCACCTCGAGCTGTCCGGCCTGGCGTTCATCGACCTCGGCGGCGTCGCGGTGGTGCTCCGAGCGGCCGACCGGCTCGGGCCGGGCAGGCAGATGGTCGTGCACCAGGCACCCCACTCGCTGAGGCTTGCCCTTGACCTGCTGTGGCCCACCTCCAACCTCGTCGAGGCGGAACCGGTCTGACGGGGGTCAGCCGGTCGCCGGCGGTGCAAGAACGCGCACACCAGGGCCGTGCCGTCGGCCACTGGCTGCGCAACGGGCTCCGGGAGCATTCCAGACGGCACATCGGGCCGCACGCTCAGCCGGCTCCGGAGCGTCGCCGGCATCCCTGGTGGCAGGTCATGTGCCTGACCGGGGTGGACTACTTCTCCACGCTGGGCTACCAGCCGGCCATCGCCGCGCTGGCCGCCGGGGTGCTCTCCCCGATCGCCACCCTGGTGCTCGTGGTGGTCACCTTGGCCGGCGCGTTGCCCGTCTACCGCCGGGTCGCGGCGGAGAGCCCGCACGGCGAGGGATCGATCGCGATGCTGGCCAGGCTGCTGTCCCACTGGCGCGGCAAGATCATTATTCTGGCCGTGCTGGGCTTCGCCGCGACCGACTTCCTCATCACCATGACCCTGTCGACGGCCGACGCCACCGCCCACATGGTGCAGAATCCTTTCGCACCCGCCCTGTTGGCCGGCCACAACGTCGCCATCACTCTGGTACTGCTGGCGTTGCTGGGCGGGGTGTTCCTGATGGGCTTCACCGAGGCAATCGGCATCGCAGTGGGGGTCGTCGCCGTCTACCTGGCGCTCAACGTCGTCGTCATCGTGGTCTCCATCGCCCAGGTCACATCCGATCCGGGGCGGGTGTCGGACTGGACCCGGCTGCTGGTCAACGAGTACCCCAATCCGCTGCTGATGGTGGCCATCGCGGTGATCGTCTTCCCGAAGCTGGCGCTGGGTCTGTCCGGGTTCGAGACCGGCGTCGCGGTGATGCCGCTGATCCAGGGCGACGACACCGACACCGAGGAGCGCCCGGCTGGGCGGATCCGCGGCGCCCGGACGCTGCTGACCACTGCGGCGCTGATCATGAGCGGGTTCCTGATCACGAGCAGCCTCGTGACGACCTTGCTGATCCCGCCGAAGGAATTCGCCGCCGGAGGTCAGGCCAACGGGCGCGCCCTGGCCTACCTGGCACACGAGTTGCTTGGCGCGGGCTTCGGCACCGTGTATGACGTCAGCACGATCGCGATCCTGTGGTTCGCCGGTGCGTCCGCGATGGCCGGGCTGCTTAACCTGGTCCCGCGCTACCTACCCCGCTACGGGATGGCACCGCACTGGGCACAGTCGGTCCGGCCGCTGGTGCTGGTCTTCACCCTGGTGGCCTTCCTGGTGACCATCCTGTTCCAGGCCGACGTCGACGCCCAGGGCGGCGCGTACGCCACCGGCGTCCTGGTGCTGATCACCTCCGCGGCAGTCGCGACGACCGTGTCGGCACGCCGCGCGGGCCAGCGGGGTGCCGTCCCCGCCTACGGGGCGATCGCGCTGGTCTTCGTCTACGCCACGATCGCCAACATCATCGAACGCCCCGACGGCGTCAAGATCGCGGCGTGCTTCATCGCCGGCATCTTGGTCGTGTCGTTGCTGTCACGGGTCATCCGCGCCTTTGAACTTCGAGTCACCGCGGTGCATCTCGACTCGACCGCGCAGGGGTTCATTGACTCGAACGGCCCCATCGAGATCGTCTCCAACGAGCCTGACGCGCGCGACGCGGCCGAGTACCGGGACAAGCTCGCCCAGGTAGCCGCCGACCACTGCCTCCCGGACCCGCACCGGGTTCTCTTCCTGGAAGTGACCGTCACCGATCCGTCAGAATTCGCGACTGAACTGCATGTGACCGGCGAGGAGTTGCACGGTTACCGGGTGCTGCGCACCACGAGTCCCTCGGTTCCCAACGCGATCGCCGCGCTGCTGCTGCACCTCCGCGACACCAGCGACGAGGTGCCGCACATATACTTCGAATGGACCGAAGGCAACCCGATCGTCAAACTGCTCCAGTACCTGTTC
>DATDHI010000253.1:0-2264 GCA_036521655.1 Pseudonocardiaceae bacterium
CTGGCGGCGCGGATCAAGAGGTTGGCGATCGCTTTGGACCCTCAGTGGGCTGCGCGGCGGTATGCCAGTGCGGTGCGGGAGCGCAACGTGATCGGGTACCTCAACCCTGAGGGTACCGCTGACGTCACCGGGTCGGCGTTGCCGGTGGATGCGGCCGCGGCGGCGTGCGCTCACGTCGAGGAGCTGGCTCGGGCGGCGAAACGCGCGGGGTATCCCGGCCGGATCGGTCCGCTGCGGGCTGATCTGTACCTGGGTCTGCTGGACGGGTGTTGGCAGCACTGCACCCGTGAGCAGATCATCGCCGAGCTGCTCGCCCGCGCCACCAGCGACACCGGCGACGGCGCGGATCCCGAGCATCCCGTTGACCCCGAGCATCCCGTTGACCCCGACGATCCGGCCGAGCCGCCGGTCGGTGGCGAGGTCCGGGCTGATGGTGATGGCCCGGGAGCTTGCTGGGACGGGGCCTGCGCCGGGGGCGGGTCCGGCGTGGTGTCCGGGGGCGGGATGTCTGGGGGTGCAGCGCGGGGTCCGGGGGTGGAGGTGCGGGTGGGACTGTCGACCCTGCTCGGGCGGGACCGGCGTCCTGGTGAGGTCGCCGGGTGGGGTCCGGTCACCGCGGAGGTCGCCCGGGCCGTGGTGCTCGCGCAGCGCGCCGCGCAATGGCGTTATGCCCTCACCGACCCGCAGGGGCAGCTGCTGCTGGCGGGTGTCACCCGCCGCAGACCCCAGGCCCCGGTGTCTGGGGGCGGGTTGCCACCGTGTCGGGGTGGGATCGTGGAGCTGCAGCTGCCCGCGGCCCTGCTCACCGAGCTGGCGGCGGATCTGGATTCCTGCGGTGAGTGGGCCGCGGTGGTGGCCGACCTCGCCACCCAGTACACCCAGCGCGGCGGGGGTGGACCGAGCGGCCAGGACCCGAGGGCCCGGTTCGCTGGGGCGGGGCTGCGCCGTCACGTGCAGGTCCGGGATCGGTCCTGCGTGTACCCGGGGTGCCGCGGCACGGCCCGCAGCGCCGATCTTGACCACACCGTGGACCATGTTCACGGTGGGCCCACCACCGAGAGGAACTCCGGGCCGGTGTGCCGGCACGATCATCTTCTGAAGCACAGAGGTCGGTGGCGGTTGCACCAGCCCGCACCCCGCCGGTCACCGGCCCCGAGGACGACAGCCCCATCCTGGAACGACCACCCCAGCCAAACCCCCCACCACCGGCCAGACCACCAGACCCCGACGAACCGCCACCCTTCTGACAGGCGCGGCGGCACCGAGGTGAGCCGCCGGTAGACCGAGCCTCACGCAGCGCGTGAGCTGAATGGGCGCACCAGCTGCTCCGACGGCTCGACCGGCATGTCGATCAGCAGCGCTGCACCGCACGTCAGGCACAGCCACTCGGGGCAACCCGCGCCGTGGCCGTCGAAGCACGGTGGCTGTTCGAACGGCTCGAGGGTGGCGCAGGCCGGGCAGTGCCTCTCGATCATCGTAGCCATGGACATCGGCTCACCTCCGGGGCTCGACGGTGCCACCAGCGGCAGCGGATTCGGTGGAAGCGAGTGGGCGTGTCGCAACCGAAAGCCAGATTGATCACCGGTTGTGTGCGTTCGGCGACATGTCGTGTCGCTGGGTGCACACAAACGGTGATCTTGGGCCGAGGCACAGGCACGGCTCACGAAGCGGAGCGCTCGGCCTCCGAGATGGCCCAGGCGGCGTTGACCAGGCCGATGTGGCTGAAGGCTTGCGGGAAGTTTCCGAGCAGCTCACCGGTGGTCCCGTCGATCTCCTCGGCGAGCAGCCCGACGTCGTTGACGTACTGGGCAGCCCGGTCGAAGACCCCGCGGGCCCGGCTGATCTGCCCCGCTAAGGCCAGTGCCTGGGCCAGCCAGAACGTGCACAGCAGGAAGGTGCCTTCCTCGCCGGCCAGCCCGTCCACGCCGCCGGCCGTGCGGTAGCGGTAGACCAGCCCGCGCTCATCGGTCAGCCGGTCGGCGACGGCGTCGATGGTGGCCAGCATGCGGGGGTCGTCGGCGGGCAGGAACCCGACGATGGCCATCATCAGGTTGGAGGCGTCCAGATCCGGAGACCCGAAGGACTGAGTGAACGACTTGGCGGTGTCGTTCCAGCCTTGCTCCAGGAGGCTTATCGGAAACTCAGCTTGAAGAAGTAAAGTGAGCGAATCGCGCTGAAGGCGGTCGGGTAGGTTCGAAGTGGACGGCGGTAGTCGGTGTGCATGCAGCGCCACGTCTTGAAGTTGGCGATTGCTCGTTCGATGA
>DATDHI010000254.1:0-1948 GCA_036521655.1 Pseudonocardiaceae bacterium
AGGAGCTGGTCTACCGGCCCACCCTGCGCACCTGGCGTGCCGGCTGAGCCGACCGCCAGACCAGGCCCCCTGGCCGTGGTCACCATGCTTGTGGTGCAAGGGCATTGCCGCTGTCACCTCACCGCGACCAGGTGCGGAAGAGTGGATGAGTCGGTCTGTACGCCGGGATCGCCCACACGAGGTTTCCGACGACTTCAGAATCGGGCTAGTACTACAGCCGTAGATCGTGATCATTGTGTTTGCTCTCGTCGTCGGTAGTGCGAGTCGCGGGCTCGGGCTTGATGTCGTCGACGCCAGGTGGACCAGGCCAGCAGGCTGGTGATGGTGTGACCGGCGGCCAGGAGGAGGGCGTCGAAGAGGCGGCGGAACTCGTTGACGGTCAACGGGATCAGCCCTTGCGGGGTGGGGCTGTGGTCGCGTTCGAGGGCGGTGGCCACGGCCAGGAAGGCGTGCGCGAGCATGGCCAGGGTCGTCCACCGGTGCCAGGAGGTCCAGCCCCGCACCTGGTGCTGGTCCAGCCCGACCAGGCCCTTGCCGGTTTGGAAGGATTCCTCGATCCGCCACCGTTGCCCGGCCACCTTCACCAGGGTGGCCAGCGTGGTCGGCCCTGGGGTGTAGCAGCGCAGGTAGGCCAGCTCGCCGGTGCGCTGGTTGCGGCGGATGAGCAGGTGATGCTCCCCGCTGGTGTCGGGGTCGCCGGGTTCGGGTAGCAGCTGGATCCAGGCCCAGGCGTAGTCGCGGTGGCCCTTGCTGCCACGGCCGCAGGAGTAGGTCTGCCAGCCGGATTCGGGAATCAGCGCCGGCAGCGTGTCGACCCGCCGTGGCCCGGCGTGGGTGGGCATCCGCCGGTTCGCCGCGACCTGCAGCACGTAGCCGAGTCCGTGCTCGCGCACCGTCTTGCGCAGCGTCGGGTCGGCGCCGTACACCTCGTCGCCGGCGACCCAGCCGGCGGGAACACCGGCCTGCACGGCGCGGCTGATCATCGCGGTGGCCAGCGCCGGCTTGGTCGCGAACGCCGCGTCGGCGGGCACCCCGGCGGCGTCCCGGCGCGGCTGGTCGTCGGCCCACGACCGGGGCAGGTACAGGGCCCGGTCGATGAACGCGTGCCCACGCGGCGCCGCGTAGGTCAAGTACACGGCCACCTGGGCGTTCTCGATGCGCCCGGCGGTGCCGGTGTACTGGCGTTGCACCCCCACCGACTTCTCGCCCTTCTTGAGGTCCCCGGTCTCGTCCACGACCAGCACCGCCGCGTCGTCGCCGAACGCGTCGACCACGTACCCGCGCAGGTCGTCGCGGACCGCGTCGGCGTCCCAGCGGGCCCGGGCCAGCAGATGCTGCAACCCGTCCGGGGACCGCTGCCCGCGCTGCTCGGCGATCGTCCAACAGTTCTTCCGCTCCAGCCCGGACAGCAAGCCCAGCATCAGCCCGGCGGCGTGCCGCAACGGCTCATACCGGGCGAACCTCGGCGCGATCCGATCAACCACCGCGCTGAACCCTCGCTGCCACCGGACAGGATCTACGCTGTCAGCCGCGGCCACCGCGGCGAGACTGTTGTTCCACACAAACACCGGATGCTCGCCCGGTGGCCGCGCTCCGCCCCGACGGCACGCCGCACAAGGCCGAAACCTCCCAGGTCACGATCTACGGCTGTAGTACTAGACCTCAACGCATGGGTATGTCAAGAACAAGTCGCCATCGAACTCACGCAACATGTTGCTGATCGCAACTCACACAAAAGCGCTCCCATCGGGCAGACCGCGCCCACGGTAGTGCAGCGAATATTCCTAGCAGCACGAGCCAGCCTCGAGCAATGAGCAGTGGCGTCAGTGCGACCAACCCAGTCTCGCAGCCGGTCGTAAACGTCCGACCAGGCCGCGGACCGGTCTTCGCAAGCCCCGGTTCCTCCTGGAACATCGACCCGCGAACCCTGCTCAAAGAAGAATCCGGT
>DATDHI010000255.1:0-7582 GCA_036521655.1 Pseudonocardiaceae bacterium
CAGGCGGCCAGACATTCGGCGTGTTCGAGGGTGATCAGGCCGTCTTCGGTGGTCTGGTCATGCCCCACCTCGAGGTACTCGGAGACCGCCTCGTATGCCTTGTCGCCGCCGAGCACGCCACACATGGTGTTGGTGCAGACACTGACCAGGTACTCACCGGTCGGCCTGCGCTTGTACATCGTGTAGAAGGTGGCCACCGCAGTCACCTCGGCGGTGGTGATCTCCAGCTGCTGCGCGCAGAACGCGATGCCGGCCTGGCTGACGTGCCCCTGCACGCTCTGCACCAGGTGCAGCATCGGCAGCAGCGCGGATCGGGACTGCGGGTAGCGCGCGATGATCTCCTGGGCCCGTTGCCAGGTCTTGTCGTCGAACACGCTGACGGTGTCTGTGTCGTCCACGGCCGCACTCATCGGTCCACGCCTCCCATCACCGGGTCGATCGACGCCACCGCGGCGATCACGTCGGCCACCAGGCCACCCTCGCTCATCGCCGGCATCGACTGCAGGTTGACGAAACTGGGATCCCGGACGTGCACCCGCATGGGCCGGGTCCCCCCGTCGGACACCAGGTGGTAGCCCAGCTCACCACGCGGGGACTCCACTGCCGAGTAGACCTGACCCGCTGGCACGGCGAACCCCTCGGTGACCAGCTTGAAGTGATGGATCAGCGACTCCATGGACTGTCCCATGATCTTGCGGACGTGCGCCAAGGAGTTGCCCATCCCGTCAGCCCCGATGGACAGCTTGGCCGGCCACGCGATCTTGGCGTCCTCCACCATCACCGGGCCGGGCTCCAGCTTGTCCAGGCATTGCGCCACGATCTTGAGCGACTGGTGGATCTCCTCCACGCGCAGCAGGAAGCGGGCGTAGCAGTCGGCATCGGTGTGGGTGGGGACCTCGAAGTCGTACTCCTCGTAGCCGCAATAGGGCTCGATCTTGCGCAGGTCCCACTCCAGCCCCGCGCAGCGCAGGATAGGTCCGGTGATGCCGAGCTGCAGGCAGCCGTCCACCGGGAGGTAGCCGACGTTGCACAGGCGTTTCTTCCAGATCGGCTGCCCGGTGAGCAGCTTGTCGTAATCCGGCAGCCGGGAGTCCATCACCGTCAGGAAGTCCCGGATCTTGGTGTCGTAGTCCTCGGGCAGGTCCTGCGCCACGCCGCCGGGCCGGATGAACGCGTGGTTCATCCGCAGGCCGGTGAGGAACTCCAGCAGGTGCAGGACCTCCTCGCGCTCCCGGAACCCGGCGGTCATCCCGGTGAGTGCGCCGAGCTCCATCCCACCGGTGGCGATCGCCACCAGATGCGAGCTGACCCGGTTGAGCTCCATCAGCAGCACCCGGATCACCTGCGCGCGGCGCGGCGCGGTGATCCGGAGCAGCTTCTCGGTGGCCAGGCAGTAGGCCGCCTCGTTGAACAGCGGCGCCAGGTAGTCCGCCCGGGTCACGAAGGTGACGCCTTGGGTCCAGGTCCGGTACTCGCAGTTCTTCTCGATACCGGTGTGCAGGTAGCCGATCACCGAGCGGGCCTGGGTGACGACCTCGCCCTCCAGCTCCAGCACCAGTCGCAGCACGCCGTGTGTGGACGGGTGCTGCGGCCCCATGTTGATGACGATGCGCTCGTCGTGCTGCCAGTCCTCGAGCAGGCTCTCCCAGTCGCCACCGGTGACCGTGTAGACCCGGCCCTCGGTGGTCTCGCGGGCGGTGGCGTCATACGGATCCGCGGTGACGTTCGTGTCGTCGCTGGTGCTCACGTGTACGCCCTCCGCTGGTCGGGCGGCGGGATCTCAGCGCCCTTGTACTCCACCGGGATCCCGCCGAGCGGGTAGTCCTTGCGTTGCGGGTGCCCCTCCCAGTCGTCCGGCATGAGAATGCGGGTCAGCGCCGGATGGCCGTCGAAGACGATGCCGAACATGTCCCAGGCCTCCCGCTCGTGCCAGTCGGCCGTCGGGTAGACCCCGACGACGCTGGGCACGTGGGCGTCATCGACGTCGACGGCGACCTCCAGCCGGATCCGGCGCCGGTAGGTCATCGAGGTGAGGTGATAGACCGAGTGCAGCCGTTGGGCGACGTCCGCGCCGTAATCCACGCCCGACACCGAGCTGCACAGCTCGAAGCGCAGGGCAGGGTCGTCGCGCAGGGTGCGGCACAGCGCGACCAGGTGCTCACGTCGCACATAGTAGGTGAGCTCCCCGCGATCCACGGTGACCTGCTGGATAGCTGCCGCGGGCACCTCGCGCTCGCGCATCGCGGCGAGCAGCTCGTCGGTGAACTCGTCGAACCAGCCACCGTAGGGACGCTGCGCCGCGGCCGGTGCATAGGCCGGCAACGTCAGCCCACCGAACCCGGAGGTGTCGCCAGAGCCGCTGATGCCGAACATCCCTTGCCGGCCTCTACCGGCGACCACGCCACCACCGGCCTTACCGTCGGCCGGGTCGAGGGGTGTCATGTCCTTACCGTTGTCCGACATGCCGCTCACTGCTCCCCGGACGTGACGTGCTTGGGGCCATAGGCGACTGACGAGGGCACCATCTCGGTTCGCTGACCCGCCTTCAGGGCCGCCCGCTTCGGTCCGAGCGGCTCATCCATGATTTTGGCGTGCAGCTTGAGGATCGCGTCGATGAGCATTTCCGGCCGTGGCGGGCAGCCCGGCAGATACATGTCCACCGGAACGATGTGATCCACGCCCTGCACGATCGCGTAGTTGTTGAACATCCCGCCGCTGGATGCGCACACTCCCATCGCGAGTACCCACCGAGGCTCAGGCATCTGGTCGTAGATCTGCCGCAGCACCGGAGCCATCTTGTTGCTCACCCGGCCCGCCACAATCATCAGATCAGCCTGCCGCGGGGACGCCCGGAAGACCTCCATCCCGAAGCGGGCCAGGTCGTAGCGCGGCGCCCCGGTGGTCATCATCTCGATCGCGCAGCAGGCCAGGCCGAAGGTGGCAGGCCACAGCGACGACTTGCGAGTCCAGTTGACCAGCTTCTCCACGCTGGTCAGCAGGATCCCGCTGGGGAGCTTCTCCTCGAGTCCCATGTCAGTTCCAGTCCAGCCCGCCGCGCCGCCACACGTAGGCATAGGCGAAGCCGAGCGTCACGACGAACACGGCGATCTCCACCAGACCGAATAATCCCAGCGAGTCCGCGGCGACCGCGAACGGATACAGAAAGACCATTTCGATGTCGAACAGGATGAACAGCATCGCGGTGATGTAGTACGCCACCGGCATCCGCCCGGCGCCGACCACAGGTTGCGGGGACGGCTCGATACCGCACTCGTAGGCATCCAGTTTCGCCCGGTTGTACCGGCGCGGCCCGATACGGGGACCGGCGACGATAGCGAAACCCGCAAAACCGCCCGCCAGCACGAGCATCAGCACCAGCGGGAGGTAGGGCTGAAGCACTCGCGTCCCTTCCTTCCCTGTACCGTCAAGTCACCATCAACCCTACGTGCGAGCCGGTCACGCGCTGCACTGAGGCTAACCTAAATCCTGGCCCCGATCAGGTGTCTTACGGATCGGGAACCTGGTTGATCATTAAGATCGGTTACACCCTGAGTTTGATCACACGGCTGGGTTTGATCACACAGCCGAGTTTGATCAGACGCTGGGCGCCAGCCGGGTCATCGCCGTGATCACCCGGTCCATCGCATCACCCTCCCGGCTGTCGTAGAGGTTGGCCAGCAGCTTGAGCAGGAAGCGCATCAGCGTCGCGCGCGGCAAACCGTGTCGGGTCGCAGCCCGCATCACCGTCGGATGGCCGATCAAGCGGCTGAACGCGTTGCCCAATCGGAAATAACCCCCCAACTCGTCACGCAGTGCCACCGGGTAATGCCACAGTGCACGCTCCCGGCCAAGTCCCTGCGGCCTTGCCATTGCTTGGACCGTACACTCCGCGGCAAGCCGGGCGGACTGCATCGCGTAGGCGATGCCCTCGCCATTAAACGGGTTCACCATGCCGCCGGCGTCCCCGACCAGCAACAAGCCCTGACGATAGTGCGGCGTGCGGTTGAAGCCCATCGGCAGCCCTGCGCCGCCGATCTTGCCGGTGGCGTTGCACTCGCGGAATCCCCACTCCTGTGGTGTGCCGTCCAACCAGGACCGCAGCAGCGTGCGGTAGTCAGTCTTGCCGTACGCCTTGGAGGTGGACAGGATGCCCAGGCCGACATTGGACGTCCCGTCGCCCATGCCGAAGATCCAGCCGTAGCCGGGCAGCAGCCGGGGTCGCTGGGGGTCGGTGTTGTCCCAGAGCTCCAGGTGGCTTTCGAGGAAGTCGTCGTTGGTGCGGGGGCTGGTGTAGTAGCGGCGCACCGCCACCCCCATCGGGCGGTCGTCGCGCTTGTCCATCCCCAGGCTCAGCGCAAGCCGGGCGCTGACCCCATCGCAGGCCAGCGTGAGCGGCGCTCGGTACTCCATCGGCTGCTTGTCCGGGCCCTGCCGGCCCTTGACGCCGACGACTCGCCCGGTGCGGGCGTCCGTGATCGCCTCGGTGACCGTGTTGCGCTCGTGCAGCCGGGCACCGGACTTCTCGGCGTGCCGCACCAGCATCTCGTCGAAGTCCTGCCGCGGGCGCACCGCGCCGTAGGGCGGAAAGCTTGTCAGCTCTGGCCATGGCAGCTCGATCGTCACTCCCCCGCCCACCACCCGCAGGCCACGGTTGTGCAGCCAGCCGGCCTCGGCGCTGGTGTCGATGCCAAGATCGATCAGCTGCTTGACACCGCGCGGCGTCAGCCCGTCTCCGCACACCTTGTCCCGCGGGAACGTGGACTTCTCCAGCAGCAGCACGTCCAGCCCGGCGCGAGCCAGGTACGCGGCGGCCGTCGAGCCGGCGGGTCCTGCCCCCACCACGATCACGTCGGCAGCGTCCTCGCTGGCCATCGCGCTCCTCAGTTGTTCAGTGACTCCTACGGGGACTCCTGGCCCTGAGTCTAAGCGCCAGCTCGGACTGTTACGGCTTGACGGCCCGGTGCAGCGCGACGATTCCGCCGGTGAGGTCGCGCCACTCGACGTCGGTCCAACCTGCGGCGGCCACCCGTTGCGCCAGTGCCCGCTGGTCGGGCCAGGCCCGGATGGATTCGGCGAGATAGACGTAGGCTTCCGGGTTGCTGCTCACCCGGCAGGCGATCACTGGCAGCGTGCGCATCAGGTATTCCAGGTACACGGTGCGCAACACCCGCCCCGTGGGGGTGGAGAACTCGCACACGACCAGCCGGCCGCCGGGCCGGGTGACCCGGGCCAGCTCGGCCAGCGCGGCGTCAGTATCGACGACGTTGCGCAGCCCGAAGGAGATCGTGACCGCGTCGAATACCTCATCGGCGAAAGGCAGCGCCAGCGCGTTGGCTCCGACCTTTGGAACCTTGCGGCTTCGACCTGCCCGGAGCATCCCCAGCGAGAAGTCGGCGGCCACGCACCAGGCGCCGGTGCTGGTCAGCTCAACCGTGGAGACCGCCGTGCCTGCGGCAAGGTCGAGCACCCGCTCGCCCGGGCCCGCCCCCACCGCGTCGCGATTCAGGCGTCGCCACCGCCGGTCCTGGCCGAACGACAGCACCCCGTTGGTCAGGTCATACCGTCGAGCCACCCCGTCGAACATCACCGCAACGTCGCGCGGATCCTTGTCCAACCCAGCCCTCGGCACAGCGCCCACCCTACGGCCGGTTGGTAGCCCTTCAAGTACCGCCAACGCCCCTCTGGGGTGTCGCTAACCGCTACCAACCCGCGGGCCCCTACGCGGGTGCCCGTTTGCCGCCCGGCGGTGCGCCCGACGTGCCCCCGCCGGGTTGGCTGTCGTTAAGAGCAGCGCGCGACCGGGTTGGCGGTACTTGAAGGGCTACCAACATGCCGGTTACTGCGGCGGGCCACGGGAAGTCCTCGGCGCGGGCGCGGGCAGCGGCGCGGCGGGAGGGCTCGGGCGCGTCGAGCAGGCGGCTGACCGCGTTCGCGAAAGCCGGGGCGTGATCAGCGACGGCAGCGCCGCATGCCGGGCGGACGATCTCGGACAGCGCCGAGGAACGGGATACCACGACAGGGGTACCCGAGGCCAACGCCTCCAGAGCCGCCAGGCCGAAGGTCTCATGTGGACCCGGCGCGAGCGACACGTCCGCAGTGGCGAGCAAAGCGGCCACATCCTCGCGGCCCGGCACGAACCCGAGGAAGGTGACCGGCAGCCCGGCGGCGCGCCGCTGCAGGGCCGCCCGCCGGGGGCCGTCACCAGCGATGACCAGCCGCACCCGCTCGCCCGACTCGTGCAGCTCGGCGATCGTGTCAACCGAGCGCTCCACGTGCTTCTCCGGCGACAGCCGCCCGCAGTGCACCAGCATCGCGTCGGCCCCCCGGGCCAGCTCGGCGCGCAGGGCGGAGTCGCGGTGGGAGGGCGCGAAGGTGGCCAGGTCAACCCCCAACGGAACCTGCACGACGTTGCCTGACCCGATCCGGTCGAACTCCTGGCGGGCAAAGCCAGTGGTGCACACCACGGTGTCGTAGGACGCCGCCATCCGGCGGTTGGCCCAGTCGGCCACCCGGCGCGCCGCGGGATCAGGCAGCAGGAACTGGTGCAGCAGCCGGTCCAGCCGTTCGTGCGAGATCACCACGCTGGGCACCCCATGCCGGGACGCCCAGCAGCCCATCCCGCGCAGCGTGAGCCGATCGGACACCTCGATGCGGTCCGGACGCAGCCCGTCCAGCAGCACACGCACCCGCCACGGGTCGACCGCGCGATACCCACCGGTGCACGGGATCTGCGCGGCGGGCAGCGTGATCCGCCGGACCCCGCTGGGCATCAGCTCGTCGCTGCGCCGGGGTCCGGGCACCACCAGCACCACCTCGTGACCTCGAGCGGCGTACCCGGCTCCCAGGTGGTGCAGGGCGGTGCGCAACCCACCGGAGCGCGGACCGTAGAAATTCGCCAACTGGACGATTCGCAGCGGCCGGTCGCTCACGCCACCCGCCGGGCATCCGCGGGCAGCCCGGTGACCGCAGCATAGTGCCCGAGCAGCTCGTCGCAGATCACCGGCCAGGTGCGGTGCAGCACTGAACGGCGAGCGGCCGCGCCGTAGCGGGCCCGCAGCTCAGGATCGTTGGCCAGGACCCGCAGAGCTCCGCGCAGCGCCTCGCCGAAGGTCCGGTCCGCGTCGGGTTGCCCGGTCTCTGGCAGCAGGAAACCGGTGCAGCCGGGTATCACCAGGTCCCGCGGGCCGCCCGCGTCCGGGGCGATCACCGGCAGCCCGGAGGCCAGTGCCTCCTGAACCGCCTGGCAGAACGTCTCGAAGGGCCCGGTGTGCACGAAGACGTCCAGGCTGGCATACGCCTGCGCGAGCTCCTCGCCGGTCTTGAACCCCAGGAAGGTGGCTCTCGGCAGTTGTGCCCGCAGCTGGTTGCGGTCCGGCCCGTCACCCACCACAACCAGCGACACGCCCGGCATGTCCTGCAGCGCGGACAGGCGCAGCACCTTCTTCTCCGGGGCCAGCCTGCCGACGAAGCCGACCAGCAGCTCACCGTTCGGGGCCAGCTGCGCGCGCAGCTGCTCGCTGCGGCGGGAGGGGCGGAATCGGGTGGTGTCCACGCCGCGCGCCCAGCGGTGCACCCGCGGCAC
>DATDHI010000256.1:0-12471 GCA_036521655.1 Pseudonocardiaceae bacterium
GTGCTGGCCGTGCGCGCCGGTCTGGGTACCACTGGTGTTGCCGGGTTCTTCGCGGCGGGGGAGATCGGCCCCGTCGCAGGCAGAAACCACCTGCACGGGTTCACCGCGTCAATCCTGGTATTCGGCGCCGCAGGCTCATGAGTGGCGATGCCTGGCAGTGCGATCACGGCCGCGCAGCCCCCGGATCGTGCCGACCCCCAACGCCACGCTGATCATCCAGCGCCGGTGCCGGGCGATGTCGCGTTCGCGGATGGCCAGGAACGCCACGACCGATGCTGCCATGAAGTACGCGCCGAACACGACCGTCGCGCTGGCCTCGATCGCCCCACCGTAGGGAACCACACCCCGATCACGATGGACAGCGCGCCCGCCACGAGCCCGGCGGGCAACAGGATCCGGCCCAGCCGCCGGTGCAGAGCGAGAGGCCGGACCCGGAACGTCGCGAGAGCTGGAACGGCGCGCCGAGCAGGTAGACGACGCCGGGCACGATTCGGCCTCGCCGGTCTTCACCCTCTTGAACCACCCTGCCGCATCGGCAGCTCGCCTCCACTTTCGCACCCGAGCACCCGAGCACCCGAGCACCCGAGCACCCGAGCACCCGAGCACCCGAGCACCAGAGCGCGAGACACTGTGCATGAGAGCGCGACACGCGGGGGTCAGCGGGGGGATCGGCGGATGGCGCGGTGCAGGGACCAGGTGAGGATCGCGAGCAGGGCCAGTGGCATCAGCCACCAGACGGGGATCCCGGTGGTGGCGGTCAGGGTCGCGGTGAGCGCGAGGGCGATGGCGATACCGGCTGCGGCGGTGGGGTCGTCACCGACCACGAAGTCGTAGGCGAAGGCCAGAAATGCGCGCAGGGTGCGCATCAGCTGACCGGCCATGGCGTCGTGGCGGCGCGGCGGCGTCGGACTCGGCGCAGCGCGGCGACGGCCAGCAGCGACACGGCCAGGACGTAGGCCAGCACCGCGAGCAGCGCGGCGTCCTCGCCGGGCCAGTGCACCCCGGCTCCTTCAGCGCCCCAGAATGTGCCGAAGGTGCACAGCATCACCCCGACGGCGAACTTCATGGTGTTTTCCGGGACCCGGGCCAGCGGCGCGCGCACTGCGATCCCGGCCACGGTGACGGCCAGGACGGCCAGCGCGGCGCCGATCACGGCCAGCGGGATGCTTCCCTGGTTGGCCCCGAAGGTGACCACGATGAAGGCGACCTCGAGACCTTCCAGGAGCACACCTTTGAAGGCCAGGGTGAAGGCATAACCGTCGGCGACGAACCCGCGCCGGGCGCTGCCGGCGGTGCGGGCGGCGAGGACTTCACGGTCGTAGATGGCCGCCTCGTCGCGCAGTGCCGTGAATCCGCTGGCCCGCAGGATGGCCTTGCGCAGCCACTGCAGTCCGAAGACCAGCAGCAGCCCGCCGACCACCAGCCGCAGCGCGCCGAGCGGGATGACGGTCAGCGCTGGCCCCAGCGCAGCCACCACCACCGCCAGCACCACCAGGCCGGCGGCCACGCCCTGCAGGGTGGAACGCCAACCGCGGGCGGTGCCCACCGCCAGCACGATCGTCAGGGCCTCCACGGCCTCCACTGCGCAAGCGAGGAAAACCGTGGCGACTCCGAATGCGGCGGCAGTCATGGGTCTCCTCTCGTGGCACCGACATCAATCATGGTCGGGCAGGCCGTTGGTGCGATGTTCGGCGGCTCGGAGGGCCTCCGACAGTAGCCGTCGCACGTGTGCGCCCCGGGCCCGATAGACCGCGCGGCGGCCCTCGCGGTGGGTGGACACCAGGCCGGCCAGGCGCAGCTTGGCCAGGTGCTGGGAGATCGCCGGGCGCGCTATACCCACCGTGGTGGCCAGCGTGGTGACGTCAAAGTCACCGCCGCAGAGCAGCCACAACATCTGCAGCCGGGTGGGGTCGGCAAGCATCCGGAAGCTGTCGGCGGCGGCGTCGACCTGGTCGCGCGAAGGCAGCCGTTGCCAATGACTCGCTGTTGCACTGTCGTCGCATGCGTACATGAGCACATATACTGCCATCTGAACTGCCACGACAACAGCGGGGAGTCCACCATGAGCGCCTCGCGCACCGGCCATGGGCATGGTCACGGACACGGGCACCGACCGACGGGTGTGCTCGAACGCTTGTGGCGGGCGGTAACCCATCTATTCCTCCCACACAGCCACGACAGCGCCGACCGGGTCGACACCGCGATGCAGTCCAGCCGCGAGGGTATGCGGGCGTTGTGGATCTCACTGGCGCTGCTGGGTGTCACAGCGCTTGTTCAGGCCGGTGTGGTGGTGCTCTCCGGGTCGGTGGCGCTGCTGTCGGACACCCTGCACAACATTGCCGACGCGCTCACCGCCGTCCCGGTCGGCGTCGCGTTCCTGCTCGGCAGGCGCCCGGCCACTCGCCGGTACACCTATGGCTACGGCCGCGCGGAGGACGTCGCCGGGGTCGCGGTCGTGCTGATCATCGCCGGTTCGGCGATCGCCGCCGCGGTGGAGTCGATCCAGCGGTTGACCAACCCGGCCGGTCTGACCCACCTGGTAGCGGTCGCGCTCGCGGCGGTAGTCGGCTTCGCGGGCAACGAGATCGCGGCGCAGGTGCGCATCCGCACCGGACGCAAGATCGGCTCGGCGGCGCTCGTCGCCGACGGCTTGCACGCCCGAACCGACGCGATCACCTCGCTGGCCGTGCTGCTGTCAGCCGGTGGGGCGGCGCTGGGCTGGCCGCGGGCCGACCCGCTCGTCGGCCTGCTGATCACGGTGGCGATCGCGATGGTCACCTACACGACGGCCAAGCAGATCATCGCCCGGCTCATGGACGCAGTTGACCCCATGCTGGTCGAGCAGGCCCGCACCGCCCTGGCGGGCGTTCCGGAGGTCGACACGGTGGACTCGGTGCGGCTGCGCTGGATCGGCCACGCCCTGCACGCCGAAGTCGATCTGACGGTGTCCGACCAGCTCACTCAGGCCCAGGCGCACGACGTCGCGCACAACGCCGAGCACCAGGTAAGCCACGGGGTGGCGCGCCTGACCTCGGCCACGGTGCACACCCACCTCGCCGGGGCTCACGCGTCAGCTGTTTTTGACGGTCACTGAGCCGACCTGCGAGTGGGCGGTGATGTGGTGCGTGGAGCCGGGATCCTGCTGGACTGTCACCTGGGCGCTACCGACCTGGCTGCCGGCGTCGACCGCGTAGGCCGTGCCGGCGGGCAGCCACACCGTGACCGAGCCGACCTGGGCCTGCGCGTCCACGGTGGTGGGGGGCGCGGTGAACTCCAGGGTGATGGTGCCGGCGCTGGCCTGGGCGCTCACCGCGGAGCTGGTGAGCGCGGTAGCGTCGATTTCCCCGGCGGTGGAGGTGAGGGTCAGCTGCCCGGCCAGCCCGTTAAGCGTGGTCGCGCCGGCCTTGTTGTTGACCTGTATCGCGAGTCGTCGTGGCACCTTGACCACGTAGGTCACGCCGCAGACCTTGACGTCCAGGACCCCGGAGGGGCAGGTGTAGCTCAGGGCGAGTTGACCGCCGGTGACCGGGTGGCTGGTCTGCGGCGGGGTGCCGGTGTAGCTGAGCTTTTCGGTGACCGAGACGGTCGTGGCGTCAGTGCCCTCGATCTGGTTCTCCCCGGCCGGGTTGTCAATCTTGAGAGAGGTGACCGGCTCGGTGATCGTGTAATCGTTCTGCGTGTTCGTCGCGCCGGCGCTGGTGCTGGTGCTGGTGCTGGTGGTGCTGCAGCCCGCCACGGCCAAGACGCAGGCCGTCAGCAGTACTGCTCCCAAGGCCATGATCGTTTGCGGACGCATCAGAGCTCCTACCCCACTCCAGGATCCGGTCGGTTCCGCGGATCGGGTCGCGTATGCCTTGCCGTGATTGGCACCGCTGGACCCCCGCCACATGATGGCCATTGGCTTGTTCGATGACCATCAGCCGGTCGTTCGGCACTTGATCATAAGCATGAACAACGCGGAACGCAAATCCCTCCGGCCGCGGGCACCGGGCGTCTCCGACCTGACCGGCGCTGTTGCGCCGACATGCGGGTCACACGGAGCGTCAACAAATCGCTATCAGCTGGGCAATCTGACTACGTCCTGCGACCAACCCGGAGCGAGCGCGAAGCAAACGGGAGGCACCCCAGTAGCTCCGTAGCGTCGCCTAACGACTACCTAAGCGTATCTGAAGGCTGCCACAGGGGGTGCGTCCGTACCGTCTGCCCGGACATAAGGCGAGCTGCTGCGTACGGACGCGGTGGCGCTCCGCCACCCGAGCCACGGGCGGCGAGGCCTTGGGCCGCGCCTCGATTGTTCGGCTGACCTTCCAGGAGAGGGGATTTCGTGGGTGACGCGTCCGCGATGAATCAACGGCATGATCAGCACAAGAGTGGCAGTCACGGCCTCCGCTCTCTCGACCAGGTGCTGCGATGCCGCGGGGCAGCGTACCGAAGGGACGTGGTCACAGTTGGGCCGGTCGGGCACGCTGCGACCATCGAACATCAGTTCGAGCAGCCGTTAGACCCTGATCTTCTGTCCGGCACGCTGTCCACCTTGGCGCGTAAACACCAGGTACCCGGGGCTCAGCTTGCCATCCACCACAGTGGCGAGACGGTTGCGGTCGAGGTCGGTGAACTGCAGTACGGAACAGGGCATCCCGTTACCCGGGAGGCGGTCTTCCCGATCGGGTCGACCAGCAAGACCTTCACGGCAACTGTGGCGATGATCCTGGTCGCGGACGGGGATCTCGAACTCGACGCTCCCCTCGGTGACGAAGTGCCCGAGCTGGGCGGTATCGGCAACGAGCTCACCCTTCGCCAGATGCTGAGCCACACAGGGGGTTTGTCCGTCGGCCCCGACTCGGAGGAGGTACTCACCACTTCTATACGGCGCTACGTGCTGGACCACTGTTGCCGCCAGAACCTGGTTCTGCCGCCCGGTACCGGCTTCTCCTACTCGAACATGGGCTACGTCCTGGTCGGCCACCTGATCGAGATGATTACGGGGATGAGCTGGTGGGACGCCATGGAATCGATCTTGCTACGACCGATGGGAATCGAGCCGGCGTTCGTCGTCGCGCCTGAGCGTCAGCCGCTCGGTAGTCCGCTCGCCACGGGCCACTCGGTCAATACCGCTGTCGGCAGGACCCTGCCGGTCAGACAATCGCTGGCACTCGCCCTGGCACCGGCTGGCGGGCTGGCGGTGAGCGCTATGGACCTCGTGGCCTTGGGGCTGACCCACCTTGACAGTGGTATGCCAGCACTTTTGCCGGCCGTGTACGCCGAACAGATGCGGCAAGCCATTCCGCACGCTGAACCGATCGGATGGGCTGACGGTTGGGGACTGGGCCTGGCGATGTTCGGAAACGGGAACACCCCCTGGGTGGGCCACTTCGGCCGGCTGAACGGAACGGCGTCCAACCTCCGGATCGATCCCGCCAGCGGCTGCGTCGTGGCCTTCACCAGCAACGCGAACACCGGTCCTGACATGTGGAATGACCTGGTTGACGAGCTGTGCACCGCGGGCCTGCCCATCGAGGACTACGCCAATAGCGAAGTGCTGGAGGGACCGACGGTGCACTCGCCAGGCTGCGCGGGAACCTACCAGAATGAGGATATCGAGTGGTCAGTCGAGGCCACCGACACCGGTGCACTCAGTCTGATCGACGGCGACGTCCGGACGGACTTGATCTTGTTCGATGATCTGAGCTTCTCCGCACGCGAGCTTCCATCGACGCGCATTGGGAGATTTTTACGGGATCCGATCACCGGAGAACTCGAACGAATCCAGATCGACATGTACGTTGGCCGCCGAATTCGGCGACAAGCGAGAACGGAAATGTTGGCAGGACCGCGAAGCTCCGCCGCTTAGCGGACGTTCCCGCATTCCGGAAATAGGTCAGCTGGGCCGTTGACGAAATGCGCCTGAAAGGTCAGAGGATTCATGACTGTCCACGATAGGTTCTTGCCCGTGGAGATCGACATCCTGACCGACGCCGAGCGGCGCCAGATGCTGGTGGAGTGGAACGACACCGAGCGGGTGGTGCCGCCGACGGTGCTGACGGAGTTGTTCCAGGCTCAGGTCGAACGGACGCCGGATGCCACTGCCGTGGTGTTTGAGGGCGCCGAGCTATCGTATGGAGAGTTGAACGCGCGGGCGAATCGTTTAGCGCATCTGCTGATCGAATACGGGGCAGGGCCCGAGCGGTTCGTGGCGTTGGCCCTGCCCCGTTCGGCGGACCTGATCGTGGCGTTGCTGGCCGTGCTGAAGGCCGGTGCTGGATACCTTCCGATCGATCTCAGCTATCCGGCGGACCGGATCGGCTTCATGTTCGCCGATGCCGACCCGGTCCTAGTGCTCACGACCGAGTCGCCCGATCATCTGCCGGCGTGCGAGGCCCCGCGCGTGGTGCTGGATGCGACCGGCACGGTTGGGCGCTTGGCCTCATACCCCGACACCAACGTTGCAGACGATGAGCGTGACCAGCGGTTGTCCCCATCGAGCCCCGCATATGTGATCTACACGTCGGGGTCGACGGGTCACCCTAAGGGCGTGGTCGTGCCGTTGGGGGGATTGGGGAATTTCCTGGCAGCGATGCAGGAACGGTTTGCTCTTGGTCCCGGAGATCGGCTGTTGGCGGTGACCACGGTCGGGTTCGACATCGCGAATCTTGAGGTTTTCGTTCCACTACTCAGTGGGGCGGCTGTGGTGTTGGCAGGTCGTGATGCCGCGCAGGACCCCTTCGTGCTGCGCCAGATGCTGGGGTCGGCTGGTGTGTCGGTGATGCAGGCAACGCCGAGCTTGTGGCGTGCTGTGATTGCCGGAGGTGCGGTCGACCTTCGTCGTGTGCGGGTCTTGGTGGGTGGCGAGGCCTTGCCCACTGATTTGGCTGCCTCGTTGGCGGAACGCGCGGCTTCGGTGACTAACCTTTACGGGCCGACGGAAACGACGATTTGGTCGACGGCAGCCGTCGTGGACGAGCGCGCTGCTCGTGATCCGTCGATCGGCCGACCAATCACCAACACTCAGGTGTATGTGTTGGACGCCGGATTGCGCCCGGTTCCGGTGGGTGCTGTGGGCGAACTGTACATCGCCGGCGCTGGTCTGGCCCGGGGCTATTGGAAGCGGGCCGGGTTGAGCGCCCAGCGGTTCATCGCCTGCCCCTTCGGTGAGCCGGGTGCGCGGATGTATCGCACCGGGGATGTGGTGCGCTGGACCGCTGACGGCCAGTTGAAATACCTGGGTCGGACTGATTACCAGGTGAAGATTCGCGGGTTCCGCATCGAGCTCGGCGAGATCGAGGCGGCTCTGCTCCGGCGCGACAACGTGGCTGAGGCGGTCGCGATTGCCCGGCAGGGGGACTCCGGGCACCAGCGGTTGGTTGCGTATGTCGTGCCTGCGGTTGACGGGATTTTAGACTTAACGGAGCTGCGCGAGTTCCTTCGGCAGGTACTGCCAGATTACATGGTGCCATCAGCGTTCGTCGTACTCGATGAGTTTCCACTCACTCCTAACGGGAAAATCGATCGGGGTGCCCTACCTGCGCCGAACTGGAACGCGAGCCCGCGCGCTGACTGTATACCACCAAACACTGATGTGGAGAGGGCGCTCGCGCAGATCTGGTCCGAAGTGCTTGGTGTGAAGCAGGTCGGCGTCGACGACAACTTCTTCGAGCTCGGCGGTGACTCGCTCCTGAGTTTTCGGGCGCTTTCCGAGATCTGCGCGACCTTCGGGGTGGATCTGCCTGCCCGCGCAGTGTTCGACGCGCCGACCGTCGCGCAGCTGGCGGGCCTGCTGTCAACAGCCCCCCGCGTTGACCACACGGACCGGATCACCCCGGTACCGCGCGATCGGATGCTGCCGCTTTCGTCGGCCCAGCAACGTCTGTGGTTCCTGGACAATCTGACCCCCGGCGGGACCGAGTACAACACCGGGATCGGGCTGCGGCTGTTCGGTGCGTTTGACCCCGACGTGTTACGGGCGGCGCTCAGCGCCTTGGCCAGCCGCCACGACTCGTTGCGGACCACCTTTGACACCGTGGACGGGCACGGAGTCCAGAGGATTGATGCGCGCGGCGAGATACCACTGCGCGTCGTGGATCTGTCCACCGTGGACGTCAATGAGCGGTGCGCCGCAGTGGACGAAGCGCTGGCCGACGAGCTCGGCCACCCCTTCGATCTGCAGCGTGGCCCGCTGACCCGGGCGGTATTGGTGCGCCTCGCCGAGGACGACCACGTGCTGCTGCTCAACCAGCACCACATCATCACCGACGGCTGGTCGGCCGAGGTGCTGGTGGACGAGCTGGCCACGCTGTATGCCGCTGCGCGCGGGGCGCCGGTCGAGCTGCCGGAGCTGCTTATCCAGTACCCGGATTTCGCCGCATGGCAACGTGAACGGCGCTCCGGCGCCGCGCTGGAACCGCATCTGGACTATTGGAAGCGCAAGCTCGCGGGCATCCAGACGCTCGAACTGCCCACCGACCGGCCCCGGCCCCACGTACGCACTACCGCTGGCGCGGTGCACCGCCAGGATCTGCCGGCCGACCTGGTCCAAGCGTTGACGAGGGTGGGCCGCACACATGGCGCAACGCTGTTCATGACCCTGGCCGCCGCGGTGCAAGTGTTGTTGTCGCGGTACAGCGGCCAACAGGATGTCGCGATCGC
This sequence comes from Pseudonocardiaceae bacterium, assembly GCA_036521655.1. Classification (GTDB taxonomy): domain Bacteria; phylum Actinomycetota; class Actinomycetes; order Mycobacteriales; family Pseudonocardiaceae. Next base: position 8,644 of record DATDHI010000256.1, read on the forward strand.
TACCGTGACGTCCGGCCGCAATCGGGCGGAACTGGAGAACCTCGTCGGTTTCTTCGTCAACACCGTTGTTCTGCGATCCACGGTGAATAGTGCCCGAACGTTCAGTGAGTTTGTGACCGAGGTCCGGGAGACGGTGCTGGAGGCGTTCGCCCACGACGAGGTACCGTTCGACCGGCTGGTCACGGAGCTTCAACCGGAACGTGACCCCAGCCGCAACCCGCTCGTGCAGACCATGGTTGTGCTGCAGAACGCGATGATGCAGCCACGGAACATAGACGGGTTGCGTATCACCGAACACCAGCTGCCTCGCTCCTCCGCCCGGCTTGACCTCGTCGTTGAGTTCCTGCCGCAAGGTGAGTTGCTGAACGTGGCAATTGAGTACAACACCGACCTCTTCGACGCCAGCACCATCGAACGAATGGCGGAGCACCTGCGGGTATTGCTGGTCGGAATCGCCACCAATCCGAGCCGGAGCGTAGCCCGGCTGCCTCTGCTCACCGAGGTCGAGCGACACCGGGTGCTGGTGGACTGGAACGACACCGACCGGGATGTGCGGGCGACGACTGTGCCCGAATTGTTCCAGAAACAGGTCGACAGTGACGGTGCAGCGTTGGCGTTACTTTTCGAGGACACCGCGCTGTCCTACATCGAACTCGACGCGCGGGCGAACCGGCTGGCCCAGTATCTGGTCGAACAGGGAATTGGTCCTGAGCAGTTCGTAGCCGTAGCCTTGCCGCGTTCGGTGGACATGGTGGTAGCCCTGCTGGCGGTGCTCAAAGCGGGCGCGGCGTACCTGCCCGTGGACCCTGAGTACCCCGCACCGCGGATCGCGTTCATGCTCGATGACGCCCGCCCCGCAATGGTGCTGACTACCACCGAAGTCGCCGCGGTCCTGCTGGGCAATGCCCCGCAGTTGCTGCTGGACGAGCCGAAGACTATCGAGGCGATCGGCCGGCACGTTGATACCGCACCCGCCATTGGAGTTCATTTATTGAACCCGGCATATCTGATCTACACCTCGGGGTCTACGGGTCGCCCCAAGGGCGTCGTGGTGTCGCACGTCGGCGTGGCGAGTCTGTTGGCCACCCAGATGGAGCGGTTCGAGGTTGGCCCGGGCAGCCGGGTGTTGCAATTCGCTTCGTTGAGCTTCGATGCGGCGTTCTGGGAACTGTGCATGGGGTTGCTGTCCGGTGCGGTACTGGTGGTGGCACCCGCCGACCGGTTGTCGCCGGGTGAGCCGCTGGCCGAGCTGGTGCGCCAGCACAGGATCACCCACGCGACTGTGCCCCCAGTGGTGCTGGCGGCGACGGCGTCCAGTGACGAGGTGCTCCCCGCTGCGACGCTGGTCGTGGCCGGCGAGGCATGCTCAGCGGAGTTGGTCGGAAGGTGGTCGTCGGGCCGCCGGATGATCAATGCCTACGGGCCGACGGAATCGACGGTGTGCGCCACGCTGACCGCACCGCTTGCCGGTGCGGGGACCCCACCTATCGGTTGTCCCGTCATCAACAGCCGGGTATACGTGCTCGGCCGTGGTCTGGGTCCGGTGCCGGTGGGTGTCGCCGGTGAGTTGTTCATCGCCGGTGCTGGCCTGGCCCGGGGGTATCTGAACCGGGCTGGCCTCACCGCGGAGCGGTTTGTGGCCAATCCGTTTGGGGAGCCGGGTAGCCGGATGTATCGCACCGGAGACGTGGTCCGGTGGCGCACCGATGGGCAGCTGGATTACCTGGGCCGCGCGGATGATCAAGTGAAGATCCGTGGGTTCCGCGTCGAGCTGGGTGAGATCGAGGCGGTGTTGGGGTCGCATCGAGGTGTGGCTCAGGTTGTGGTGCTCGCCCGCGAGGACCAGCCGGGCGTGAAGCGGCTGGTGGCCTATGTCGTGCCCGCGGCCGCTGAGGAGGTGGATTCGACCGGTTTACGGACGCACGTGGCGACTGTGCTACCCGACTACATGGTGCCAGCAGTCTTCGTCATGCTGGACGAGCTACCGGTGACTCGCAACGGAAAAGTGGATCGCAAGGCACTGCCCGCTCCGGACTTCGCTGCGGGTGTTGGTTATGTGGGCCCGCGCACTGATGCTGAGCAGGCACTGGCCGAGATTTGGGCCGACGTACTCGGTGTGGCGCGGGTGGGGGTGCAGGACAATTTCTTTGAGCTGGGTGGGGATTCGATCCTGAGTATTCAGGTAGTATCCCGCGCCCGGCAGGCCGGCCTGTACCTGCTGTCCCAGGATATCTTTGCGCACCAGACCATCGAATCACTGGTGATGAGCGTGGCTGGGGCGGCGCAGCCGGTGGTGGTGGAGCAGGGCCCGGTCAGTGGTGTGGTGGCGTTGACGCCGATCCAGCGGTGGTTGTTTGAGACGAATCCGGTCTGCCCGGAGCATTTCGACCAGTCGTGGATGGTCGAGCTGGTCGAAGGTGTGGATGAGGAGGCGTTGCGCGCCGCGATAGGCGTGTTGGTCGAGCAGCACGATGCGTTGCGGATGCGGTTTGAGCATCGTGATGGGTGGTGGCGGCAGGAGAACATGCCGGTCGCGCCGGTGGAGGTGCTGCAGCGGTGTGATCTGTCCGACGTTGATTCTGCTGGGCAGGCCGCGGCGATAGCCCGGGTCACCGGTGAGGTCCGTTGCAGTTTTGATCTGGGTAGTGGCTTGCTGGTGAAGGCGGTGTTGTTCGAGCTGGGTGGCCGGTTGCGGCCGGTGTTGTTTGTGGTGGTGCATCACCTGGTGGTGGATGGGGTGTCCTGGCGGATCCTGCTGCAGGACCTGGAGGCCGCTTACCGGCAGGCCGCCCGCGGGGAGACCGTGTGCTTGGGGGCCAAGACCACCTCGTTCCAGCAGTGGGCGCACCGGCTGACCGAGCACGCCGCGGCCGGCGGATTCGACGGGGAACTGCAGTACTGGGCCGGGGTGGGCGAGGACTGCGATCCGGTGTTGCCGGTGGATGCGGCGGGGGTCAACACGGTGGCCTCGACCGCGTCGGTGACGGTGCGGTTGGACCCCGAGCAGACCAGGGCGCTGCTGCAGGAGGTCCCCGGGGTGTACCGCACCCAGATCAACGACGTGCTGCTGGCGGGGTTGGGGCGGGTGCTGTCGCGGTGGACCGGGCACCAGCGGGTGCTAGTGGGTTTGGAGGGCCACGGCCGGGAGGACCTGTTCGAGGGCGTGGATCTGTCCCGCACCGTGGGCTGGTTCACCACCCTGTTCCCCGTCGCGCTGGACATCCCCGCAGATGCCGAGCTGGGCAGGCTGCTCACCTCGGTGAAAGAGCAGCTGCGGGCGGTGCCCGGACGCGGCCTCGGATATGGGGCGCTGCGCTATCTGACCGACACCAGCGGCCTGGCGCAACAGCCCGCACCGCAGATCAGCTTCAACTATCTCGGCCAGCTCGACTGGTCGACCGGTAAGGACGAGGGACTGCTCAGCGCGATGCGGGGCGGCCTGGGCAGCGACGCCGGCGTAGGGGGCATTCGGACGCATGTGCTGGATGTGGTGGGCCGGGTGGAGCAGCAGTGCCTGGAGTTCTGCTGGTCCTATTCGGAGAATCTGCACTCTCAAGCCACGATCAGCGCGCTGGCGCAGGATTTGCTCACGGTGTTGCGGGAGATCATCGGACATTGTGCTGATCCGGGTGCGGGCGGGCGCAGCCCGTCGGACTTCCCGCTGGCCCGTCTGGACCAGGCCACGGTGGATCGTCTGGTGGGCGATGGGCGCGGGGTGGAGGACATCTACCCGTTGACGCCGATGCAGGCCGGGATGGTGTTCCACACCCTGTCGCAGGCCGATCAGGGTGTGTATTTCGAGCAGGCCACGTTCGTGCTTGACGGGGT
>DATDHI010000257.1:0-3946 GCA_036521655.1 Pseudonocardiaceae bacterium
CTGGTGGTGATCGTCGATGAATACCCCCGACTCACCGACAGGGCCAAGGCGTTGGCGGTCGCGCTGCTACGGGTCGGGCGCAAAGCCCGGGTCACCCTGATCCTGGCCGCGACCGAAGCCACCTCCGACACCCTGGGCGCGGCGATCGCCGACACCACCGCGCTGCGCATCCTGCACGCCTGCCGACACACCGACATCCGACTGGTACTCGGCCCGCAAATGCTCGCCGACGGATGGCGACCCGACCGGCTGCACCCCGCCACCGCCGACGACCCCGGAGACGCCGGACGCTGTTATGTGGCCACCGCCGGGAACCGGGAACCCCTCATCAGCGCCATCTGCCCCCTCGATGAGTCCGACGCGCACGAGCGGGGGGAACGTCGAGCCGCCGCCGGGCTACCCCGCATCGACCGAGGCTCCTGGACGGCCGCCCGTGCCATTCGCCGCGCCCGCAATCCAGAATCGGGCGCCGGGCTCGACCCGGCTGATCCGCCGGTTTCGGTCGACGGGCAGGCGGTCACCGACGTGCTTGTCGCGTTCGGTTCCGAGCCGTGGTTGTGGACCGAGGACCTGCTCGCCGCGCTCGGCATCCTGCACGGTCGCTACCTCGGGTGGAGCGCGGACGAGCTGTCCGCACTGTTGCGCCCGCTGGGGGTCAGTCCGGTCCAGATCAAACGCGGTGGACGCAACCGCAACGGCTATCACCGCGACGTCATCGCCGATGCTTGGCAGCGCCATCAAGACAACCATCGCGACGATGACGACCCGGCCGGGGCGGTCTCGTAACCGCCGGTCGGGGTGTCTGCCTCGGTGTCTACTCCCCGCCTACCCGGTGTCTACCCCTCAACGCAGGTAGACACCAGTAGAGGCCAGGTAGACACCGAGGTAGACCCTTCAAAAACGTCGCTGACCAGCGCAAACAAGACAGGTAGACACCGTAGACACCCGACCGGAAGGAGACCACCCCCTGACCCAAATCCAACGCCACAGCCCCCGACAGGATTCGCCGGTATTTTTACTGCTCCTGTGACGCTCTTTTCTGTAACGCCGGCTGACGGTGTTGGAGCGCGAATCCGCTCCGAGCGAGGGTCGTCGAGAGGTGGAGGCATGACATCGTCGGTGATGCGCAAGCAGACAGGTGATCACGCGGTAGTCCTGGGTGCCAGCATGGCCGGGTTGCTGGCGGCCCGGGTACTCACCGAGACCTACCGCAAGGTCACGCTGATCGACCGGGACGTCCTGCCCGAGATCGGAGTGCACCGCCGCGGCGTGCCGCACGGCCGCCATCTGCATGTCGTGCAAATCCGCGGATGTGAGGTACTCGAGGAGTTGTTCCCCGGTTTCACCGCCGCCGCCGTGCAGGCCGGTGCCCAGACCGGGGACGGGCTGGGCACCGTGCGTGCGATGCTGTCTGGGCATCGGCTGCGCCAAGTCGACGTTGGCCGATCAGTACTATTTGCCAGCCGACCATTCCTGGAGGGCCAGGTCCGCGCCCGAGTGCAGGCACTGCCCGGCGTCACCTTCGTGGAAGGCACCGACATCCTGGGCGTGACCACCACGCCCGACCGGCGTCGGATCACCGGCACGACGGTGCACGGGCCTGACGGACGGCAGCGGCAGATCATGGCTGATCTCGTCGTGGACGCCACCGGCCGTGGCTCACGCACGCCGGTCTGGCTGCAGGAGTGGGGCTACCAGCATCCGGCCCAGGACCGGGTCGACATCGGGTTGGGTTCCGCCACCAGGACATTCCGGTTGCGTCCTGGGGCCACCGGGCACGACAACTTCATCGTTATCGGTGCCACGCTGGACAACCCGCGAATAGGCGCGCTGGGCGCGGTGGAAGGCGACCGGCACATTCTGACCCTGGCCGGCATCCTCGGTGACTACCCACCGACCGATCCGGCCGGCTTCGACGCCTTCGCCGCCAGCCTGCCCTTCCCCGACATCACCGAAGCGATCGAGGGGGCCGAGCCGCTGGACGACCCGGTCGGGTTTCGGTTCCCGGCCAGCGTGCGGCATCGCTACGAGTGGCTGCGCGAGTTCCCGGATGGCCTGCTGGTCATCGGTGACGCGGTTAGCTCGTTTGACCCCATCTATGGCCAGGGCATGACGGTGGCCGCGAATCAGGCCATGGCGCTGCGCCGAATTCTGGTCCGCGACATCAACCCCTCACCGGGCCAGTATTTTCGGCTGATCGCCAAGACGGTCGATCCGCCATGGGACATCGCAGTGGGCGCGGATCTCGCCTTCCCCGATGTGCCGGGCACTCGGACGGTCAAGATCCGGCTGGTCAACGCCTATATGTCCCGGTTACACGCGGCGGCCGTGCACGACGCGGCGCTAAGCGCGGCGTTCGCCCGGGTCTTGGGCCTGATCGACCGGCCCGAGAGTCTGCTGCGGCCGGACCGCGCGCTGCGGGTGTGGCGGGCCAACTGGCGCCACCCAGCCACGCCCGCGGCCGCCGCTGCACCGAACCCGCGCGTGAGGTCCCGATAAAACGCAACAAAGACCAACAAATCGCCTGACGCTTGACGCGCGCTAGGCATGGGATGTCTTGAGCGCGGACCTGTCACCGACACGGGGAAAACGTCCGGGTCGGCATTGTCATCCCTGAAAGGGACTGGACTTGTCAAGCTCGGGCAACCCTGATTGTTGATCTTTTTTCTGTCGTTCTCCGCCGCTTTTGGGCAGCGCCGGTTGCGGCGTCGGGGTCAGGGATTGGCCCGCGAGGGCCGACCGCGTGAGCGGCCGAAGGTCCTTGACCTCGACGCCGTCGTTCGGCGCAGGGTATCGACGGCGGAGAAGGCAAGTGCGTAAGGCGCGGGTCCTTCCTTCCGGGGTTGGGCGGATCCGGTGGACGCTTGTGATCTCCAGCGCGTAGCGCATGTGGAGGGGCAGGCCCGGAAGGTGGGCTGCCGGTCATCCCTTCGCCGCGTCGAGCGGCATGGAGCGATTCGGCGTCTCCGGTGGGTGGGGTCAATCAACTTAGCGAGCGCGACGAGGCGCTGGAGACAATGCTCGGCCGCGCACCCACCGGGGTGGTCCGCACGCTTAGTCACGCCGCGCCGTGCTCGCCGAGGCGGCGCACGTGTCCATCACGCAGCGCGTAGAACACGCATTCACACAGCTCGCGCGCGGCGGCGACCTTGGCTAGGTGCTTAGCGTTGCCGCCGCGGCGGGCCACGATCTGGTCATATCTGTTGCGCATCGGGGTGCCGGGACGGGCTCGCTGCACGGCTTCCACGCATGCCCAGCGCACCAGCCGCGATCCTTGTTTGGTGATCCGGCCACGGTGGATCGTGGTGTCCGACTCACGGTGGCGTGGGGTGAGCCCGGCCCACGAACTCAGCTGGCCGGGTGCGGGGAACCGGGTGATCTCACCGATCTCGGCACGCAAGATCGCGGCGAACACCGGGCCAACGCCGGGCAGGCGCAACAATGCCCGATAACCTAGATCATCGGCAAACATCACGCGGATGCGCTTATCGAGCTCGTCGATCTCTTGCTCGATAGTGTCGATCAGGCGCAGCTGGGAGTCCAAACGCAGCCGAAACACCTCCGGCAACTTCAACGCGGACAGCCGGCGTCGTCCGTCCAGACCGAACATATCCGAGCGGGGAATGAACAGCGCATTTTTGGCCAGCACCGCGTGCGCGCCGGTCTTGATCCCCGAACACAACTGGCGCAGCTTGTGTCGATGGCGCACCAGCTCGCGCTGCGCGCGTACCGGCGGTGGCGCGATCCAGGCCTCGGGCAACCGGCCCATCCGCAACAAATCCGCCAGGTCCGCGGCATCGCGAAAATCATTCTTCACCCGCCGATACGCGAAACCCTTGACCCCCAGCGGGTGCGCCAAATGCAGCTGCGCACCGGCCGCGCCCAACACATCAGCGACCCAGTACCAGGCATATGTCGCCTCCACGACGACCCGCGGCGCCGGCCC
>DATDHI010000258.1:0-9298 GCA_036521655.1 Pseudonocardiaceae bacterium
TGAAGAACGAGCTACCCTCAACGGAACCCGACTTGATCCACTGACTCCGCGCCAGCGCCGCCATCAGGTCTTCGAGTGGTCCTTCGAACCAGTCCCTGATCGACTTTGGCGTGCCGTCCAGCTGCGGGAAGGTGAACGCTCTATGCCTGGGCTCCCTCCGGGCCCGGTCGGCGTACCGCGACAAGATAGTTTTCATCTCGAGACCCACATCAACCGGGGGCGGCGGCGGGATGGGCACCTCACGCAGCGACTCAACCCAATCCAGGATGATGTCCTGGTCCTCCGGCGTGAACACCTTGTACATCGGGCCGCTAAAACTGAGCAGTTCTCGGAAGAAGCGGCTGTCCCGCGGGCTACTCCGGTCGATCCACCCTTCCGGATCCGTCAACAACGCTTCCATCAGCGCAGGGGGGTCAGTGAACAACTCGTTCAGCAGGCGGCCACCCAGCCTGGCAGGTCCGTGACTCTTCCTCGCCGTCGGCGCCTTACGCGTGATCATGGCAGTCATCCGCTGCGCGGCGTAAGCCTTCCGCTGGTCCGGCAGTTTGCCATCGAACAAGAGGAGGTGATTGATGAGATCAGATCCGAATGTACCGATGGTCGCCCATGTCACATAACCCTTCCAAATGCGAGCCCAGTGGCTTTGCAGGGCATCCATGCCACCTTTTTCGCGAACGTCGTCCAAGTATAGCTTCACCGATTGCTTGGCAAGAGCCCCATGTCCCGAAGCGATGTTGTCGATAGCTACGTGCATCCTATAGAAGTGCGGGTCTATCCTTCTACCCTCCAACATCCGCACGGTGGGAGTAAGGGTGGGGGTCGCCTCCCACTCCAAGTAGAGCGTCATGCCCAGCAGCTCCGGAAAGAACTCCTGCGGCGAGCGCCCGACGCTCATCTGGAAGACCGAGCCCTCAAAGCCAGAAGGAAGAAAATCCCCCTCGATGAACTCGCGTGACACGATCGGCGGAAGATAGACGTTCGCACTGCGCAACAGCGTCTCGTACACGTTGCAGTGGTTCAGTTCGGTCTTGCCGTTGCCTGCCTCGTCGGCCCAGATGGAGAAAAGGTTGGCCTGAACCTCGTTGCACGGCCCGGTGGTCAAGATGTTCTGCAACCAGGCACCGTCCACAAGGTTGAACGGAGCCTTCTGACGAAGATTCTCGATCACGGCCGCATCCGAGAAACGCCCGACTTGGAGATCCTCACGGAAGTAGCCGGTGTCCAGCCAATGCTGGTCATTCATTCCCGCTACGAAGTCATCGTAAATCCAGTCCATGCGCCGGTCCAAGGCTTCGGGTGAATACTCGAACCGCGCGTAATGGGGATCCGCATCGTATGCCGCGGCAGCAAAGAATCCATTTGCGAGCTCACGCGACTTGGCCGTGAAATCGGGGTAGTCTTCAATGTTGATGAGGATGTGGAAATATTCCGGCATGCTGAGGTTGTCGTATTTCATTTTCTCCCGCCCCCCCGCGACTGTGGCACCCATCACACATGATCCCCGAGCGCTGCCGGGCTGTCATGCACCGACCGGGCTACTTGCTGCGATGACCGCGGGTGCAGCGTGGACGACGATGCGGCCTCGGCAACCAGGTGGTTCCCGGAACGTCCGTAGTGGCAGTGAAGTACTTTCCCTCGGTGCCCTGATCCGACAGGGGGTCACGCACGGTGAGCATCCGACTCTGGAGGGAGGCGATCGAGGGATGGCCACGTTCCTGCTCCGGCGGCTGGCTAACTACGTGGTCCTGTGCCTGGTCGCCACCCTCCTGGCATTCAGCCTGGCAGCGTTGACCTTTGACCCGTTGGCCAAGCTACAGGGCCGCAATCCTCCGCCCCCGGCCGCGGTGGTCGAGGCCAAGCGCCAGGAGCTGCGGCTGGACGAGCCGATCCCGCAACGGTTCTTCGGCTGGCTGGGCGGGGTTGTGCAGGGTGACTTCGGGACCACGACCACGGGCGTCAAGATCACCGACGAGCTGGTCACCCGCGTGGGGGTGACCCTGCGGTTGCTGCTGATCGGTACCACGGTCGGCGTCGTGGTCGGGGTGCTCGTCGGTGTCCTCAGCGCCACCCGCCAGTACCGGCTGGCTGACTACGCGGCGACCGTGTTCTCGTTCGCGGTCCTGTCCATCCCGGTCTTCGTGATGGCCTCGCTGCTCAAGTTCGGCGGCTTGCAGCTCAACCAGGCGGCGGGCACCTCCGTGCTGTATTTCCAGGGCGAGGTGACCCCAAGTTTCCAGGGCAGCCGCGGGGCCGAGCTGCTCAACCGGTTGCAGCACCTGGTGCTGCCGACGCTGGCCATCGTGCTTCCGCAGATCGCCTTCTACAGCCGGTACCAGCGCAGCGCCATGCTCGACGTGCTGGGCAGCGACTACCTGCGCACCGCGCGGGCCAAGGGGCTCACTCGCCGACGCGCGCTGTTCAAGCACGGTCTGCGGACCGCGCTGATCCCGATGGCGACTCTGTTCGCATTCGGATTTGGACTGCTGCTGACCGGAAGCGTCTTCATCGAAAAGATCTTCGGTTGGTACGGGATGGGCAGCTGGTTCGTCGACGGGGTGACCGAGCAGGACACCAATATCGTCGCGACGGTGACCCTGTTCGCTGCGGTGCTTATCCTGATCTCGGGCTGGTTGTCTGACCTGCTCTACGCCGCACTTGACCCGCGGATCCGGGTCCGGTGACGAGCACCGACAAGGTGGCCGTGTCGCCCACCCGACCCGATCCTGATGCCGCAGCCGGCGCGCTCTTCGGGTCCGGGACGCAGCCGACCCGAAGGCGGCTGGTGCTGCGTCGCTTCCTGCGCAGCCGCAAGGCCGTCTTTGGGCTCGCCGCGATCGTGCTGCTGTTCCTGCTCGCCTATCTTGGTCCATTGGTGACTCCCTGGGGCTACGCCGAAATAGACAACACCGCCTACCTGCGGCCACCGTCGGCGCAGCACTGGTTCGGCACCACCCAGCTTGGCCAGGACGTCTTCGCCCAGACCATGCGTGGCCTGCAGAAATCGCTGGTCATCGGACTGCTGGTCGGGGTGATCTCCACCGGGTTGGCCTCGATCGTGGGGTCGGCCGCCGGATACTTCGGCGGCTGGACGGACCGCGCCCTGATGTGGCTGGTGGACTTGCTGCTGGTGCTGCCGGGCTTCCTGATCATCTCGATCGTCTCGCCGACGTTCCGCGGCCGGACCTGGCTGATCTTCGTCCTGATCCTGGCCGGGTTCGCATGGATGATCACGGCGCGGATCGTCCGTGGCCTGACGCTGTCGCTGCGGGAACGCGAGTTCGTCCTCGCGGCCCGCTTCATGGGCGTGCCGCCGTGGAAGATCATCTTTAGGCACATCCTGCCGAACATGGCCTCGTTGCTGATCATCGACGCCACCATCACGGTGGGGGCCGCGATCCTGGGCGAGACCGGGCTGTCCTACTTCGGCTTCGGTGTGCAGCCGCCCGACGTGTCGCTGGGCACGCTGATCGCCGAGGGTCAGGACTCAGCCTTCACCTTCCCCTGGCTATTCCTGTTCGCCGCGGGTTTTCTCATCATCGCCGTGCTCTCGGCCAACCTCGTCGGCGACGGGCTGCGCGATGCGCTCGACTCGTCGTCCCGGCCCCGGCGAGGCACGCGCGATCCGGAAGAACCGTGATCCCCAGAGAGGACACTGCGATCATGAAAATCCGTCGATCATGAGAACCCGTCCCAGGTCCGGCCTGGCGGTTGTCGCGGCAGCAGCGGCCCTGGCCCTCGTGCTGACCAGCTGCGGTGGTGGCGGCAAGGGCGAGATCCAGGGCGCCGAACGGGTCGGTGTGGGCGTCAACGACATCCACCCGGTATCCCGCGACCAGCTGCGTAACGGCGGTGACCTGAGCTGGCCGCTGGATGCGATCCCGGACAACTTCAACGCCCTGCAGATCGACGGCACCCAGCTGGAGAACGCCTACGTGATGGGGGCCCTCATGCCGGGCGCCTTCGTCGTGCAGCCCAACGCGTCGGTCAAGGTGAACGAGAACTATTTCACTTCCATCGAGCTGACCGGCCAGGACCCGGAGCGGATCACCTACACGATCAACCCCCAGGCCGCCTGGAACGATGGCACCCCCCTCACCTGGCGGGACCTGCAGTCGCAGTGGCAGGCCAGCAACGGCACCAACAAGGCGTTCCTGGCCGCCAGCACCACGGGGTACGAGGACATCAAGTCCGTTGAGCGCGGGATCAACGACAAGCAGGCTGTGGTGACCTTCGCCCGGAACTTCGGCGAGTGGCGCAGCCTGTTCGGCCTGATCTACCCCACCGCCACGACGTCGGACCCGGCGACGTTCAACAAGGGCTGGATCAAGCAGATGCGCACCACGGCGGGGCCTTTCACGCTCCAGACCATCGATCAGACCGGCCGGACCATCACCCTGGTTCGCAACGAGAAGTGGTGGGGGAATCCGGCGAAGCTGGACCGGATCATCTACCGGGTGACCGAGCGTGCCGCGCTGGCCGACTCGCTGGCCAATAAGGAGATCGACTTCTACCCCATCGGATCGGACGTCAACCTTTTCCAGCGGGCCCGCGGGATCCAGGGCGTCGAGATCCGGCAGGCGATCGAGCCGCAGTACAACCACATCACCCTCAATGGCGGTGCGGGCTCGATCCTCGCCGACCCCGAGCTGCGTAAGGCCGTCGTCCGCGGAATCAACCGGAAGGCCGTCGCCGACGCACTGGTCGGCCAGATCGTCCCCTACACCGCCCCGCTCGGCAACTACCTCTACGTTCAGGGCTCCGCGGACTACGTCGACCACTCCAGGAGTGTTTCCTACGACCCCGCGGCGGCGCGGGCCACACTGGACCAGCTGGGCTGGACGCTGCAGGGCGGGGCTGTGCGCAGCAAGGGCGGTAAGCCCCTGAACATCGACTTAGTGAGCACGGCTAGCAACCCGATCAGCGAGCGCATCTCACAGCTCACTGCCGCTCAGCTCGCCGAGATCGGCGTCCATGTGAACATCAAATCGGCGCCGGCGGCGTCCTACTTCACCGACTATGTCACGCCCGGAAACTTCCAGATGGTCGGCTTCGCTTGGGCCGGCAGCCCATTCCCGGTCACCGCGACGCGAAATATCTACACTACAGCTGGTGAACAGAACTATGGCCATATCGGCAGCAAGGAGATCGACCAGCTCTACGAACAGGCCATCCGCACGTTGGACGACAAACGTCGTGTCGAGCTCGGCCAGCAGATCGACCAGGCCATCTGGAATCAGATGCCGCAGGTGCCACTGTACCAATCCACCGGCGCCTACGCCGTGCGGACCACCCTGGCCAACTTCGGCGCCCACGGCTTCGCCGACGTCGTGTACGAGGACATCGGCTATATCAAGTGACGGCAGTTCAGCGCGGGCCCGCCGTCATCAATCCCGCGGCTGCCACGGGGTATCAATGGTGATGTGATCGCAGCTCTCGAGTTCCCGGGCAGCAGAATCATTGCGCGTCAGGTGCCCGGCGCGAGCCGCGCGTGGTGCACGGTCGTTGGCCGCGACCACGGCGATCCACGGCAGCACCCCAGTCACGATCATCAGCGCCAACCCCAGCCACCACTGCACGTAGTAGAGCACGCCGGCCAGCGCAAACCCGACGATGTGCACCGTCATCAACGTGGCGTAACGGCGCCGGCGGGATCCGAGTGCACCATCTGATGACGGAACGGCATCAGTGATCACGACTGGGTCGCGGTCGCGCTGCCGGCGAATCATGCGTTACTGGTCGCTCGCATCAGCGGCAGCCTCGAAGGGGAACCGCAGCGACCGCATCGCGTCTCCGTTCTGCGCAGGAGTGCCCGGTCGCGGCTCCTCCGTGGCGCCGTCGTCGGGAGCCGTGTGGAACGGTGTCCAGGACGGTGGCGCGGCAACCCTGCCGTGAGCGGTGTCGGTCCCGGCCGTGTCGGCCTCCCCACCAGCGGTGCGGAACAGGTCCGGACCCAATGACCGCCGGCGACCGCCCTGCTCGCCGTCTCGCGCCGTGTGCTCTGCCAATGGGTTGCCTCTCGTCGAGTTCAGTGGCCGCTCCGCCGCCCCACTGCCTGCTACGTTCACTCTCATACTGCGGTTCACGAGAACTGCCACCGCCGGACGTGTCGGCATACTGTGCCTTGCGAACCTCCCACGCCTGGGGCGTGGTGTACGAGAGAGAATCCGTAAGGAGTGGTGTCGATCGGTGGTGCCCTGCGAGTTTACCCGGTGGAGTGGGTTGTGGGTGCGTCGCGGCGGAGTGCGGTGAAACCCCGCGGGAGATATGCTACACCTTGCCGCATGGAGTCAGCAGAGATGCTCATCTTGATCGTGCTCGGCATCGGGGGTGGCATGACCTATGGGCGATGGCGGGCAGAGCGTATCCGCGCCAGACAGGCTGCGGACAAGGCATGGGCGGACCGCAAGAAAATAGACTACCGGGAGCACAAGCGGTGGCGGCGGCTCTACTGACATTGATTGGCAGGAGTGGGCAGCCCAGTGGGGTCCACCACCCCTAGAAAGCCCGGCCGGAGCCGAAACACCTCCGGACCCAACGAAGATCAGCCCCTGACCGTCTTTACGCTGGTCAGCGTACGGTCTGGCTGCCGTGTCACCCTGGGGTGGCTGAGCGTGCCGTGAACTCGACACCAGCGACGTTTGCCGCGAATGCGCGTTGACGTCGAGTTCACGGCCCCCGACGGACTTCCGGGCGGCGTCAGCTGCCGATGAAGCCCTGTTGCTGAAGCCACGTCCGGGCGACGGCACGCGGGTCCTTTCCGTCCTGGGAGACCTGCTTGTTCAAATTGATCATGACGTCGTTGGTCAGCTTCGCGGCGATCGGATTGAGCACCTTGGCGATGTCCGGGTTACGGTCGAAGGCCTCCCTCCGGATGGAGACCGCGGCGTTGAACTTCGGGAAGAAGCTCTTGTCGTCGGTGAGCACGGTCAGCCCCAGGGCGAGGATCCGCCCGTCGGTGGTGAACACCTCACCAAAGTTGCAGGGGTTACCGTTGGCGACAGCCTGGTAGATGGGGCCCTCATCCAGCGTCTTGAGCTTGCCGGTGGGCACCTGGAACCCGTAAGCCTTCTCCAGACCCGGTAGGCCGTCGTTGCGCCCCACGAACTCCTGCGCGACGCACAGTGTGGCCTCCGGCGAGCCCGAGTTCACCAGCTTCGCGAAGTCGGAGAGCGTCCTGACCCCGAGCCGGTCGGCGGTCTCCTTTTTCACCCCGAGCGCGTAGGTATTCTCGAACGGCGTCGGGTCCAGCCAGACGATGTTGTTCGCGGCATCGGCCTGTTTGACGGCCAGGTACTGCTGCTGGGAGTCGGGAATGGGGTTGCTCTGCTTGAGGTGGGTGGTCCAGGCCGTCCCGGTGTACTCCCAGTACAGGTCGATCGCGCCCGAGGTCAGTGCAGCGCGGGTGGGCACTGAACCGACGATGCCGCACATGTCGTTGGCAGTGGCCTTCGCCGCCTGCAGCGCGGCGATGGTGAGCTGGCAGAGCACCTTCTGCTCGTCGAACTCCTTGCCGCCCACGTTGTAGGACTGACCCTGCAGCAACGGGCCCTGCGCGATGCTGCCGCCCTGCGCACTGGGTCCGCTGCTGTTGAGCGCGCCGCACCCGGTCAGCATGAGGGCCACTGCACCGACCAGGGCCAGCGCGCTGGCGTACCACCCGCTTCGTCCATCTATGGTCCACCGCACAGTTGTCCTCCTTCGTCCGTTACGCGAATGTTCGGTGTCCTCAGGTGGTGCGGGCGCGCACCAGGCGCTCCACCACGCCTGCCAGCCAGTCGATCATCAGGGCAAGGGCGGCAACGATTGCACCGGCGGTGACCAGCACGAGGGGTCGGTTCAGGGTCTGCGCCCGGACGATCAGGGAGCCCAGGCCGCCGCCGCCGACGAAGGTGGCCAGCACGGCGGTCCCGACGTTGAGCACCAGCGCCACCCGGATCCCGGCCACCATCACCGGTACCGCCAGCGGCAGCTCGACCCGCAGCAACGTCGCCCGGGCGGACATCCCCATCCCCCTGGCGGCTTCGATCAGCGCAGGATCCACCTGCTGCAGCCCGACGACTGTGTTCCGCAGCACAGGCAGCAACGCGGCCGCCACCAGACCCACGATCACCGCGAACCGGTTGAAGCCAAACGGGGGCGGCGCGAAAGCGATCAGCACGAGCACGCCGTAAGGTGGCAACGCCTGCGCGAACCCTCCGACTGCGAGCACCGCACCCCGGACCGGGCGGGCCCGCCGCCGGCTGAGCAGGATGCCCAGCGGCACCGCGATCACGATCACGAAGAAGGTCGAGTAGGCGGCCAGGACCAGGTGCTGGCCGAGATCGACCAGGATTGCGGACGGCTGCAGCGCCCGCGCCTCGATATCGTCCAACTTTCGGGTCGACACCCACAATGCGACTGCTCCCAGGCCGAGCAGCACGATGATCGGGGTGCCCAGCAGGTCGGCGTTGGAGCGTAGCCAGCCGCGACGCTGCGGCCGGACCGGCACCGCCCCGGCCGGATCGAGGACCCCACCCGCGCTCACTGGTGGCGCCTGCGCACCGGCAGCTCGCCGACCAGTGAGTCCCAGCGTAGCGCCCCGGCCGCCCTGCCCTCCTCGTCCACCACGGCCACCAGCGAGGCGTGCCCGTCGAGCATCGCGTCGACGGCGTCGTACACGGTGCCGGACAGCGGCACGGTGACCAGCGCCGGTGTGCCCTCGACGCCGGGTAGGTGCTTCCAGGCCACCGGCCGGCCGGATGAGTCGACCTCGACGACAGGACGCCCACCGGCCGCCACCTCGGTGCCGGTCACGATCTCGTCCAGCTCCAGCATGGAGAGCTCGAGCAGGCTCAGCCGGCGGACCGCCGCGCCGCTGCCGATGAACTCCGCGACGAAGTTGTTGGCCGGTCGGCTCAGGATCTCCTGCGGGGCGTCGTACTGGGCGATCCGACCGCCTTTGGCGAAGATCGCGATGCGGTCGCCGAGCTTGACCGCCTCCTGCAGGTCGTGGGTGACGAAGCAGATCGTCTTCTGCACGGTCCGCTGGACCTCGAGGAACTCGTCCTGCAGCCGCTCCCGGGTGATCGGGTCAATCGCGCCGAAGGGCTCGTCCATGAGCATCACCGGCGGGTCGGCGGCCAGCGCGCGGGCCACCCCGACCCGCTGCTGCTGTCCCCCGGAGAGCTGGCGGGGATACCGGTCGCGGAAGTCGCCCGGGTCCAGCCCGACCAGGTCCAGCAGGTCATCGACCCGCTTCGAGATCCTGTTGCGATCCCAGCCCAGCATCCTGGGCACTACCGCGATGTTGTCGCCGACG
>DATDHI010000259.1:0-9971 GCA_036521655.1 Pseudonocardiaceae bacterium
ATGCGCGCCCCGGCGCCGGGCAAAGGCATCCCGGGCCTTGGAGAAGCGGCGCCACAACCCCTCGTCGATCTTCCGATCGACCCCCTTGATCGTCTTCCACTCCTCCAAGATGGCGCGCAGCCGGTCGCCCCCGGCCTTCCACTGGGTGGACTCGGCGCCGATCTGCTCGGCCTCCTCCGCCAGCGCCTCCTTGCGAGTGGCGGCTCGCGCCTTGGCCTGCTCCCGAGCCGCCTTCGCGCCGGCAAGAGCGTGCTCGGCATGCCGCTGTAGGTGGTCGAGCAGCGCGCTGAGGCCGCCAAGGTCGCCCACCACAGTCGGTTCCAGGAGCTCGTCGCGCAACGTGCGGACTCGGGACAGCGCCTGCTTGGGGTCACCTGCCCCCGACGTCAGCCGGGCCTCCAGCAGCTCAGCCTCGGTGAGCAGGTCGTCGAAGCGGCGGGCAAAATGCGCAAGACCCTCCTCAGCGGTACCCGCCTGCCACGAGCCGACCACCTGCTCGCCGTCGGTGGTGTGGATGTATACCGTCCCGTCCACGGCCACCCGTCCCCAGCGCTGCGGATCCCGGCAGGCCTGTGGCACGGATGGTCGGCGAGCTGGCGACGATCCGGTTCCCGACGCCGGGTATTGCGCCGCCTGCCCGGCTGCCTCGACCAGGGAATCTGCCTCGACCAAGGAATCTGAGTCGACCAGGGAATCTGAGTCGACCGGGGGATCTGCGACCTGGGCCACTGGGAGCAGGGCCTCGCCGGCACCCGAGTTCGACGGATCTTCGACGGTGTGGTTGCGTTCGGTGTGGTCTTGCTCGGTCATGGCGGCCTTCCTCGACCTCGTGCCCGCCGCCGGTTCAGCGGGCGCCCCGGCTGCAGGCGGTGCAGTTCGGCCGGGTATCACCGACGCCCGACCAAGGCCGCATTGAAGCAGCTTAGATGCGAGGGCGGGGGAGCAGGTCGAGGTGGGCACTAGCCTGCAGCGGTGATCCTACGCTTGATGGTGGTTGTATCTCCGCCGATCCCGGGGCCGGACGTGGCCTCCAGGGCAGCCGGGGAGACCGCGACGTGAGGCTCCGCGCCGTCGCGGTGGTCGGCCCGACCGCCACCGGCAAGTCCGACCTCGCGGTCGAGCTGGCCGCGACATTGGGCGGGGAGGTCCTCAACGCCGATGCGATGCAGCTCTATCGCGGGATGGACATCGGCACCGCGAAACTGCCACCTGCGCAGCGCGGTGGGGTGCGACACCACCTCCTCGACGTTCTCGAGGTCACCGAGACCGCCTCGGTGGCGGCCTACCAGCGTGCGGCCCGCAGCATCATCGAGGAGCTGCTCGCCGCGGGCCGGGTGCCCGTGCTCGCCGGCGGCTCCGGGCTGTACCTGCGCGCTGTGCTGGACGACCTGCAGTTCCCGGGCACCGATCCCGAGGTGCGGGCCGGGCTCGAGGCCGAACTCGCCGAATGTGGTGCCCCGGCGCTGCACGACCGGTTGCACCGGCTCGACCCAGCAGCGGCCGGCTGGATCCTGCCGAGCAACGGACGCCGGTTGGTGCGGGCACTGGAGGTCATCCGGCTCACCGGGCGGCCGTTCTCGGCGGCGCTGCCGCCACCCGGTCCGGCGCTTTATGACGCGGTGCTCATCGGGCTGGACACCGACCTCGCGGCGCTGGACGTCCGGGTCGACGCCCGGGTGGATCGGATGTTCGCGGCCGGGCTCGTCGATGAGGTCCGCCGGCTGCTGCCTCGCGGCCTGCGGGAGGGACGGACGGCGTCCCGGGCGCTGGGCTACCAGCAGGTCCTTGCCGCGCTTGACGCAGGTGCCGATCCGGCCTGCGCCGCGGATCCGACCGCCCAGGCGACCCGGCGCTTCGTCCGCAGGCAGCGTTCCTGGTTTCGCCGGGACGGCCGGATCCGGTGGTTGGAGTCCGGCCGTCCCGACCTGCTCGACGTCGCGTTGTCCGTAGTCGCTGGCGGGGCTACCGCCGGATAGGCTCGGAGGACGATGGAACAGGGCATCGAGTTCCTCAAGGGGCATGGCACGGAGAACGACTTCGTCCTGCTCCCCGACCCGACCGGCCGGCTGGACCTGACACCGTCCCGGGTGCGTGCGATGTGCGACCGGCATCGAGGGCTGGGTGCCGACGGGGTGTTGCGGGTCGTGCCGGGAGCGTTGGTGCCCGACGCGCCGGCGGGCACCTCACCCGACGACTGGTTCATGGACTACCGCAATGCGGACGGATCCGCCGCTGAGATGTGCGGCAACGGCGTGCGGGTGTTCGCCCGCTACCTCTCTGACGCGGGGCTGGTAACCGGTACCGACTTCCAGGTCGGCAGCCGATCCGGTCCGCGTGCGGTGCGGTTGAACGACGACGGCTCGATCACCGTCGCGATGGGGCCGGTCCGGCGGGACGGCATGTTCACCGTGACCGTCGAGGGCGCGGCGTTCACCGCGCTGGGGGTTGACGTCGGCAACCCGCACCTCGCCTGCGTCACCGAGGTGCCGGTGGAGCAGCTGGACCTCACCATTCCGCCTGGCCACGATCCAGGGGCCTTCCCGTACGGCGTCAACGTCGAGTTCGTCAACGTGCTGGGCGCCGGCCAGTTGCGGATGCGGGTGCACGAGCGGGGCGTCGGCGAGACTCGCTCCTGTGGCACCGGCACGATTGCTGGGGTCGCCGCTGCCCTGGACGGGGACGGGCGGCCTACCGGGGAGGCCGAGGTGCAGGTGCCCGGAGGTCGGGTGCATGTGGTGATCGTCTCCGACGGGAGCACGCTGACCGGTCCCGCAGTGCTGGTGGCGCGGGGGCGTCTGGATCCCACCTGGTGGTCGGCGCACTGATCGCGCCAGCGCCCCGTGAGTGGCAATACGAGCCAGGCTCGTATTGCCACTCACGGGTATTCCAGTGCGCGCTGTCGGTCGGACGTGCCACGATGAACGTCGATATGACAACCTCACGAATCTTCCCGCCCGACAATGGTGACGGCTCCGCTGGGTACTCTTCCGGCGAGGAGCTGCCCGACCAGGCCGCTTCCCAAGGCGAGCTGGACCTTCAGGATCGCACCGCGATGCGTCGCGTGGTGGGCCTGTCCACCGAGCTCGCTGACGTCACCGAGGTCGAGTACCGGCAGCTCCGCCTGGAGCGGGTGGTCCTCGTCGGGGTGTGGGCCGAGGGCTCCGCGGCCCAGGCCGACGCGTCGCTGGCTGAGCTGGCCCGGCTCGCCGAGACTGCCGGGTCCCAGGTGCTCGAGGGCCTGATCCAGCGGCGCGAGCGCCCCGACCCGGCGACCTACATCGGTTCCGGCAAGGTTCTCGAGGTGCGCGAGGTCGTACTCGCTACAGCGGCCGACACCGTGATCTGCGATGGCGAGCTCACCCCCGGCCAGCTGCGGCAGCTGGAGGCTCGGCTCAAGGTCAAGGTCATCGATCGGACCGCGTTGATCCTAGACATCTTCGCTCAGCACGCCAGCTCCCGGGAGGGTAAGGCGCAGGTCGAGCTGGCCCAGCTCAGCTACTTCTTGCCGCGGTTGCGCGGTTGGGGTGAGTCGCTTTCCCGGCAAGCCGGTGGCGCTGGCGGCGGGGCCAGCGGTGGAGTGGGTACTCGCGGTCCCGGTGAGACCAAGCTGGAAACCGACCGTCGGCGCATTCACCGCCGGCTCGCCAAGCTGCGCCGCGAGATCGCCGGGATGCGCACGGTCCGCGACACCAAGCGGGGCCGCAGGCGGGCCAACGAGATTCCCAATGTCGCCATTGTCGGCTATACCAACGCGGGCAAGTCCAGCCTGCTCAACGCGCTCACCGGGGCCGGCGTGCTGGTGCAGGATGCCTTGTTCGCCACCCTGGACCCCACCACTCGCCGGGCCGCCACACCGGACGGTCGGGATTACACGCTCACCGACACGGTCGGTTTCGTCCGGCACCTGCCACACCAGCTGGTCGAGGCCTTCCGCTCCACATTGGAGGAGACTGCGGACGCGGACCTCCTGCTGCACGTCGTGGACGGGGCCGACCGGATGCCTGAGTTGCAGGTGGAGGCGGTGCGCGAGGTGCTCGCCGAGATCACCGAGGGACGCCGGGAGCCGACGCCCCCCGAGTTGCTGGTCGTGAACAAGATCGACGATGCGGAGCAGATGGTGCTGTCGAGGCTGCGCCACGTGCTGCCGGGCGCGTCATTCGTTTCCGCCCGCACCGGTGCAGGCATCAACGCCTTGGTGCAGCGGATCGCAGACGCCTTGCCCCGACCGGACGTCGAGGTAGACGCGCTGCTGCCCTGGACGCAGGGAGCATTGGTCGCCCGGGTGCACGCCGAAGGCGAGGTGCTTGGCACCGACCACACCGAGGACGGCACTCGGCTGCGCGCCCGAGTCCGGCCGGAGCTCGCCGGCGCGCTGGCGGGGTACCTGGTGCGGGTCTGATAACCGGCTCCCAGCTGGGGGTCTGAGCTCACAGCCGGCGCAGCACCGCCACCACCCGGCCGAGCACCGTTGCCTGGTCGCCGGGGATCGGTTCGTAGGCCGGGTTGTGCGGGAGCAGCCACACATGGCCGTCGCGGCGCTTGAAGGTCTTCACGGTCGCCTCGCCGTCGATCATGGCGGCGACGATGTCCCCGTTCTCGGCGTTGGGCTGCTGACGGATGACCACCCAGTCCCCGTCGGTGATCGCCGCCTCGATCATGGAGTCACCCGCGACCCGTAGCAGGAACAGCGAGCCCTCGCCGACGATCTCCTTGGGAAGTGGGAAGACGTCTTCGATGGCCTGCTCGGCCAGCACCGGACCGCCCGCGGCGATCCGGCCGACCACGGGCACGTAGATGGGGCTCGGGGGGTTCGGTTCCCCGTTCGGCGCCTCCGCAACCGCAGGCGGCACTTCCGCAGGCCGGACGCCGACCGCGCGCGGCCGGTTGGGATCGCGACGCAGGTATCCCTTGCGTTCCAGGGCGCGCAGCTGGTGCGCGACGGATGAGGTAGACGTGAGCCCCACCGCCTCGCCGATCTCCCGCACGCTGGGTGGGTAGCCGAGCCGCTGCACCCAGTCCCGGATCACCTCGAGGACCCGTCGCTGCCGCGGGGTGAGTCCGTCGTCGTCGGGGCTCTCATCGGGATCGGGGAAGGCGCGCACCTGCGCAGTGCCCGAAGTGTCCCCAGTGACTCCAGTGTCCGGAGCGTGTGCTACCGGCCCGGTTGCCTCCGGCTCGTCGCTCCGCTTTCGTCCCACCGTGCCTCCTCGGGCTGCTGCCGACCACAGACCAGCACGGACCGACCTGGTCCGCTCGCAGCTGACGGTAACCAGCATCGGGCCTGAGATCAAACATCTGTTCGAACAACACGCCGCGGACGTCGCGATTCTGTCGGGCTGCCGTGGTAGACACCGCACAGCAGTTCGATCGAACCGATGTTCGAGGGTACCTGGATGATGAGGAGTCCCGATGACGGCAGCAGCAGGGTTGCGGAACCGGCCCGCGGTGGGCGATCCCGAGGTCGGACCCGTGGTCGGACGGTCCGGGTCGTCGGGGCGGTCGGGGTTGGGCACCAGGTCGGTGCGGCAGGCTGCGCCCACCCGACCGCATTCCGCATGTCCCGCGTGGGCGTCGGTGACCACACCTGCGCCGCGGGTGTTGCACCTGGCACGCACGGCCGGTGCACGGGTGCCGGCGGCACGCCGGGCAGAGGCGGTGCGCCCTGCCACCTGGCTGGGTCGCCTGGCGGGCCTGGTGGCGGCCACCGCTGTGACCCTGACTGTGGTCGGCGGTCTGGGCTGGATGGGGCAGGCCGCTGGTCCCGGGGTCCCGGCGGAGACGGCGGTGGTTCGGGTGGGGGCCGGCGAGACCGTGTGGGATGTCGCGCAGCGGGTGGCACCACAGTCTGACCAGCGCGCGGTTGTGGAGCGGATCCGGCAGCTGAACCGGATGGTGAACTCGGCCATAGAGCCAGGCCAGCTGTTGCAGGTGCCCGGCGGGCGGTAGCCCGGTCGATGTCGCGCGCAGTGGTTCGCGACGATGATGGAGCCCGGGTCCGCCACGGCGGCCCGACTTGTCGACTACCATATATAGTAGTTACACTGGTGTGGTTCGCCTACTGGTTGGGTTCCAGCAGGGCGCAAGCCGAGGAGGGGGAGGGCATGCGCTGTCCGTTCTGCCGTCACCCCGACTCGCGCGTTGTCGACTCGCGCGAGGTCGAGGATCGTCAGGCGATCCGTCGGCGCCGCTCGTGCCCGGAGTGCGGTCGCCGGTTCACTACCGTGGAGGAACCGCTGCTCGCGGTAGCGAAGCGCTCGGGTGTCACGGAACCGTTCAGCCGGGAGAAGGTCGTCCGCGGGGTGCGCAGGGCCTGCCAGGGACGACCGGTGGACGAGGACGCACTGCAGCAACTGGCGCACCGGGTCGAGGAGGTCATCCGCGCCTCGGGCAGTGCCGAGGTGCCCAGCCAGGAGGTCGGGCTGGCCATCCTCGGCCCGCTTCGGGACCTCGATGAGGTGGCCTACCTCCGCTTCGCCAGCGTGTACAGATCCTTCTCCTCGATCGAGGATTTCGAGAAGGAGATCCGACACCTCCGGGACGTCCCGGCCCGCCGACCGGCCGAGGAGTAAGCAGCGACGCGAAGGACACGACGAAGGTTGGCGATCACTCTGGGACCAGGAGTCCCCGACCAGGTGCATGTACACCGTGACTAGAGAGGGACTAGGCATGACCGAGACCGTCGGGACTCCGGCTGACACCGGGGCAGGAACCGCTGGCAGGGCCGGGCAGCCCAAGCGGGCGCTGCGGATGGAGCGGATCTACACCGGCGCGGGGCGCCACCCCTACGACGAGGTGACCTGGACGCGGCAGGATGTCGTGCTCACCAACTGGCGGGACGGCTCGATCAATTTCGAGCAACGGGGTGTCGAGTTCCCCGACTTCTGGTCACCGAATGCGGTGCAGATCGTGACCAGCAAATACTTCCGTGGCGCCGTGGGCACACCGGCTCGGGAGTGGAGCCTCAAACAACTGATCGACCGGGTCGTCCTCACCTACACCAGGGCCGGCAAGGACCACGGCTACCTCGCGACCGACGAGGACGCCGAGATCTTCGAACACGAGATGACCTACACGCTGCTGCACCAGATCTTCAGTTTCAACTCGCCGGTGTGGTTCAACGTGGGAACTGCGGCGCCGCAGCAGGTCTCGGCATGCTTCCTGCTGGCCGTCGACGACTCGATGGACTCGATTCTGAACTGGTACCGGGAAGAGGGGCTGATCTTCAAGGGCGGATCCGGCGCCGGAGTGAACCTGTCCCGGATCCGCTCGTCCAAGGAACTGCTGTCTTCCGGTGGCAACGCGTCCGGTCCAGTGTCCTTCATGCGCGGCGCGGATGCCTCCGCGGGGACGATCAAATCCGGCGGCGCTACCCGGCGCGCGGCGAAGATGGCGATCCTTGACGTTGACCACCCCGACATCGAGGAGTTCATCGAGACGAAAGTCCGGGAGGAACAGAAGATTCGAGTCCTGCGCGACGCGGGCTACGATATGGACCTGGGCGGCGCGGACATCTACTCCGTGCAATACCAGAACGCCAACAACTCGGTTCGGATCTCGGATGAGTTCATGAGGGCGTCCGAGGCCGGCGCCGAGTTCGGGCTGCGGGCCCGCATCACCGGCGAGATCATCGAGACTGTCGATGCGGCCGCGTTGTTCCGCCGGATGTGTGAGGCGGCCTGGGCATGCGCCGACCCGGGTATCCAGTACGACGATACGATCAACAACTGGCATACCTGCCCGGAGTCTGGGCGGATCACCACCTCTAATCCGTGTGCCGAGTACGTTCATCTCGACAACTCCTCGTGCAACCTTGCCTCATTGAACCTCATGAAGTTCCTGCGGGAGGCCGAGGACGGTACGCAGAGTTTCGACGTGGGGACCTTCGCCAAGTGCGCCGAGCTGGTGATCACCGCGATGGATATCTCCATCTGCTTCGCAGACTTTCCCACCGAGGCAATCGGGGAGACCACCCGGGCATACCGGCAGCTGGGGATGGGTTACGCCAATCTTGGCGCTCTGCTCATGGCCACGGGGCACGCCTATGATTCTGACGGTGGGCGCGCACTCGCCGGTGCCGTCACCAGTCTGATGACCGGTGTCGCCTACAAGCGTTCCGCGGAGCTCGCCGGTGTGGTGGGTGCCTACGACGGGTATGCCCGTAACGCCGAGGGCCACACGCGCGTGATGCGCAAGCACGCCGCAGCTAACGACGTCGCCACGCGGGTCGGCGAGCTGGACACCCCCGTGTGGCACGCTGCCGCCGCGGCGTGGCAGGACTGCCTGGCGATCGGCGAGCGCAACGGCTGGCGCAATGCGCAGGCCACGCTGCTGGCTCCCACCGGTACCTCGGGGTTGGCGATGAACGTCGACACGACCGGCATCGAGCCGGCCTTGGGACTGATCACTTTCAAGAAGCTCGTCGGCGGCGGTTCGATGCAATTCGTTAACGCAACCGTCCCGTCGGCGCTGCGCAAGCTGGGCTACCAGAGGGAACAGGCCGAGGCGATCGTCGAGCACATTGCCGAACACGGCAACGTCGTGGACGCGCCGGGGTTGCGTCCTGAGCATTACGAGGTGTTCGACTGTGCGATGGGGGAGCGGCCGATTGCGCCGATGGGCCACGCACGCATGCTCGCGGCGGTGCAGCCCTTCCTCTCCGGCGCAGTGAGCAAGACGATCAATATGCCGGAGACCGCTACTGTCGAAGACGTCCAGGAGATCTACACCCAGGGCTGGAAACTGGGGCTGAAGGCGGTTGCGATCTACCGCGACAACTGCAAGGTAGGCCAACCCCTTTCAGTATCCAAGCGGTCGGAGACGACCGCAACCGCGCCCGCGTCGGTCACGCCGGATCCGGTGGAGTACCGGCCGGTGCGCAGGCGGCTACCCAAAAGCCGAACCGGTATCACGACGTCGTTCACGGTGGGCGGCGCCGAAGGCTATATCACCGCGAACTCCTACCCGGGCGACGGCCTGGGTGAGGTCTTCCTGAAGATCTCCAAGCAGGGTTCGACCTTGGCCGGCATAATGGATGCATTCTCGGTGGCAATCTCGGTAGGCCTGCAGTACGGAGTGCCGCTGGAAACCTACGTCTCGAAGTTTACCAACATGCGCTTTGAGCCCTCAGGACTAACCGATGATCCGGATGTGCGTATGGCGCAGTCGATCATGGACTACATCTTCCGACGGTTGGCGCTGGACTTCCTGCCGTCCGAGGCACGCTCCGCGATGGGAATCTACTCGGCCGAACAGCGTGCCCGGCAGGTGGAGACCGGCTCTTACGAAGTCCCGGCCGAGGAAAAGGTGTCATCGGCACAGTTGGAGGCGCTCGCAGATCGGAGAGGTGAACCTTCCGCGGCAGCCCAACCGGCGCCGCCCGCCGTGCACTCGTCCATGGAGCTGATCGAGGCCAAACAAGGACGCTTCGCCGACGCCCCCTTGTGTTACATCTGCGGGGTCAAGATGCAGCCGGCCGGGTCGTGTTACCTCTGTTCGTCCTGCGGCTCCACCTCAGGGTGCAGCTGATTCCCCGAACGGAGTTGCGTGTGCCAAGCATTGCGACTCGCTGGCGGACTACTCCTCGGCGTACGGACGACCGTCGCGGGCGGCTTCCAGCTGTGCGCGGGTGAACACCGTGCCGCGCGGCCAGTCGATCTGGGTCAGCTCCTCCAGCTCCAGTGGCGTTGTCAACTCGGCTGTTGAGCTCGGGACGTTGGTAGCGTTCACTCAACACCGAACCGGCGTGACGGATCGTGATCACCATCTGTGTGCGTATGGCGACACATCCTGTCGCTGAAGGCACCCAAACGGTGATCACTCCCTGCCAAGGAAGGGGTACGCGAGGTCAGCGGGTGAGGGTGGTGAGGAAGGCTTGCCAGGCGGTGGTGGGGATGGTGAGGGCGGGGCCGGTGCGGTCCTTGGAGTCGCGGACCAGCACGGCGTCCGGCGCGGGCGCGACCTCGACGCAGGCG
>DATDHI010000260.1:0-5057 GCA_036521655.1 Pseudonocardiaceae bacterium
GATCTGGGAGCGCAGCAGGCCGAACACGTTGCCGAAGTCGGCGAACGAGATGAAGGCCGACTCGATGACGCTCCAGCCCTCGTCCGTGGTGACCATGTCCGCGACCTCGCCAGTCGCCCGGTTCTGCTGCCGTGGCATGTCGTCGCGGTCCTTCGTCAGGACTAGATAGTCCACGTCGCGGGTGTAGATGGGGTGCAGCCAAGGTAAGCCCAAAAGCCACCATGGGTTGATCAACGCCTGAGTTTCCGCAGGTGCGACGTGCGCACCGTTCGCATCGGATGCGACGGCTTCGCATTCGATGCGAACACCATCGTGGTCATTGCTGGTCCAGTGACACCCCGGTCTACAGGTTCTCCGCCCAGCTGGCCGCGACGTCCTCGGGCGGGTTGGTGTAGAGCCGCAGGTAGCGATCGTTGGTGTGGCCGAGGCGGCGTTCCAGTTCGGCGCGGTTGTGCCCGGAGGCGGCAGACAGCCGGTAGGCGAAGGTGTGGCGGGCGTCGTGTGGGGTCAGCACGCCGAGCTTGCGCTCGGTGCCCTCGACTTCCAGGTCGTGGATGCGGCCTACTTCGCCGACGATGGTGTTCACCGTGCGCGGCGACAAGCGGCCACCGGGCCGGCGTGAGGCGATCGAGGCGGCCGCCAGGAACAGGGCTGCAGACTGGTCGTCAGCGTCGCTTGGACGTTCGTAGTCGAGGTAGTCGGCCAGCGCGAGACGGGTGTCCTGGCCGAGGAACACGGTGCGGCGGGTGCGGCCCTTGCCGTGCACGTCGAGCAGTCGGGCCTTGTGCACCCGCCGCAACTCGGTCGGATTGGCCGGCTGGAGCTGGGCCAGGTTTAGACCGACGAGTTCGGCGCGGCGCAGGCCGGTGCCGAACAGCACGTGCACGATCGCGCGGTCTCGGTGTGGTCGGGCGTGCCGGTGCGTGGCCGGCCGGGCCTCGCCGCTTTGGTGACGGCGGCCTTTGAGGCGGTGGAACCCGTCGAGGCGGTCCAGCACATTTTTCACCGTGCGGAGCTGCGCGTCGGACAACGCCCGCGGCGTCGGCGCGGGCAGCGGCAGCAGATCTACTGCCTTGGTGGGATCGCCGTGGACCAGCAGGCCGGTCGGGGCGTGCGCGATGGTCCAGGTGAACAACGCGGACAGGTGCGCGAGGTGGTTGTTCACCGTGGCCGGCGCCATCGTCTGCGCTCTCCTGTCAGCCAGGGTGCGGACCGGGCTGGCGGCCAGGTGCTCGCGCCATCCGGTGACCTCGCGGGTGGTGACCGCCGCGACCCGGTCGTGCCCGAACCCGGCCAGCAGCCAGTCGCGGAACCGGCTCAGGTGCCGGGAGATCTTCCCGGCGACCTCCGGGGAGCGGACCCCGCGCACGGCGGCGGTGAGGTACGCCTCGATCCAGAACGAGGCGGTCTCGGAGCCAGTGTCGGGCACGCCGAGGACGCTGAGCACCTTTCGTGAAGCGAACTGACCGGGATTCTGGATGACCTCCTCCCTGGTCGTGTCTGCCGGCATGCGCGGTTCCCTTCACAGAAGAGTCATTTCCTGAAGGGATCATTCCGTATAAACCGTGCTCGGGCGGGGGCAGGTTGATGATCCAGTTGAACCGGTCCGCAACGCCGCCTGAGGCGGTCAGACGGCCATGGCCAGGTCGACATCGAGGTGGGCGTCGAAAGGCTCAGGCGTCAGGGTGATCTCGTCGGTGGCGTAGACGCCGAAACGCTGGATCCGGGCGGTCAGGTACGGCGAAAGCACCGCCAAGTCCTCCGCAGTGATCTCCCAGCCCTCACTGATCAGCTCCCGGATCACCATCATCATGTCCAGGGTGGTGTGAAAAATGACCGCGTTGGTCAACAATGTCGAGAACTTGACAATCTTCTCCTGCTCCTCGGGATCGTTGTCCGCGATCACCCCCGAATTACCGAACCGGCACCAGGTGGAGAACTTGTTGTAGGACTCGACCTTGTTGGTCGCCGCCGTGGTGCGCCGGCGCAGTTTTGGGTCCGACAAAAACCGCAACAACTGGATTGTGCGGATCACGCGGCCGACCTCACGGAACGCCTTGTAATAGTTGTTGCGCCGCGAGTAGGTCGACAACCGGCGCAGCAGAGTCGCCGAGGAGATCTTGCCCTCGGCGATCGAGAGCACGACCCGCATCAGGTCCTCGAAATGGGTTTCGATCAGATCCCAGTCGATGACGTTGCGGCCCGGCTCGCCGAACAGGGCGTCGATGTGCCGGTAGCGGACGGTGTCGGTGGGCCGGTAGAAGTTCAGGTCCTTCCAGTTCCGTACGCGGGGCATCAGCTCGAAGCCGAACAGGTGCGCCAGCGCGTAGACAGGCAACGCCTGACCTTGGGTATCCGCGTGCACCTTCGTCGGCTTGACTTGCGACACCTGATCGAGCAGGCCCTGAATGATGTGGACGGCCTCCCACACACCTACAGGAATGAATTTCGAGAAGAGAGCGATATAGGTGTCGGAAATGTGGTGGTAGGCGATTCCACCGGTGCCCCCATACCGAATGCTAATCTCCGCCAGCAGGTTGTCGATGAACGTGTCCACCTGGGTACCGTCGGCGGCCACCACCGACCCGTCACCCCATACCTTGATCAGGTCCAGCTCGGTGAAGGCGTTCACGATATCAGCGATGGCCTTGTTCAGCTTGTCGATCGTGACATGCCGCCGCGATGTCGCCCCCAGTTCGTGCGCGGTGACCCCGGCGATGTGCCGGGCGGCCTGCGCGGGCCCCAAATTAGTGCCATAACAAAAAGTGGTGATCACGTACCGGAAGAACGGATCCTTGAGCTTGGGGTCCGACCCGGAGGCCGGGGAGAACCGCCGCCACCACTCCAGCCAGTGCGCAGTGCGGGCCAGGATGCCCAGCAGAGTCCGCTCGGGCATCCGCTCCCGCAGCGCCGCCTCCAACGCCAACGCGGTGGCCGTGGGTGGTGCGGCCCGGTACTGCTTGAGCGTCGGTGTTCCCGCGTCGTCGATCACCAGGTCGGCATTGTCCGGATAGCTGGCATCGGCCTCGGCGCACTGCGTGGTCAACCGGGCTTGCAGCGCGTCCCGGAACCCCTTGGCGTCACTGGGCAAGCCCACCTCGGCGCAGAAGTCCGGCAGCAACTCGGCGCACTTCTCCGGGCTGAGCAGTTGCTGGGCCCAGTCGGCGTAGGAGCAGGCGCCGTCCACGGCGACGTCCCCGGTCCGCAACTCCTCGGCCAGATACGTCAGCACGCACGCCTCCAGGTGCCGACGCACGAACATGTCCGGGTGCTTGCGGTCGCGGATCGCCTTGTTCCAGTTGTCCGAGGCGAACGCCGTGCCGA
Source organism: Pseudonocardiaceae bacterium (assembly GCA_036521655.1). Taxonomy (GTDB): domain Bacteria; phylum Actinomycetota; class Actinomycetes; order Mycobacteriales; family Pseudonocardiaceae. The sequence goes on from DATDHI010000260.1 coordinate 3,325, forward strand.
ACACCTTGAATGTGGGTTTGCCGTGCTTGTCCAGCAGCGGTTGGCCGTCGTCGTCGACCAGCGCGAGCCGGTCGGGGATGTGGTCGCGGGTGAGCATGCTGTGCCCACGCACGTACTCCAGCAGCTCCAGCACGCTGGTATCGGCGCTGGTGGCGTGCAGGTCCAGGACACCGACCATGGCCAGCATCGCCGCACGGTCCTTGCGGAAGTGCCGGGCCACCAGCGGCACGTGGTTGTCGCCGTGGTGGGCGGAGACGGTGTCGATGTCGCTGTACTGGCCAGCAAACCCACCCGCGGCTTCCACGCTCTTGCGTGCCATCTCCAACGCCGCCTGCTCCTGGGCGGCGTCCATGCCGTCGGGATCGATGCTCCAGCACCGACTTGTCGTTGCCGACCAGACGTTCGGTGATCGCCCGGTGCTGCTCCCTGAGCTCCTCCAACTCGGTGCGGGAGCGCTTGGTCAGGGTGGCCACCCGCCGGCAGAACATCTCCGCGATGTCGTCACGTGCCTTGGCCTGGGCGCTGAACACCAGCGCCGCCAGCAGCGCGATGCGTTTGGCCGGGGAGTAGTCGGCCAGCACCGCGACGTCGGCGCAGGCCGCCTCGCCGGCGAAGTCGGCGATCTTCGACGGCGGCACGCCCTCCCACCGCGCTCGGGCGTCCCCGAACCCGTCCACCCACCGCAGATGCTCAAGCTGGAGCCGGAAGTTCGTCCAGGAAGGCCGGCGCGCGGTCTTCTTCAACCGGTTGAACTCGGTCTTGCCGCCGGGGCCGGGCACCCGCAGCCGTTCCAGGGTTGCCACCCCCTCCGGGCCGAGCCGGGCGGCGACCATGGCGAAGATCCGGTCGTTGACCGTGCCCCGGATCGTACTGGCCATGTCGTTGAGCGTGCGGAACGCCGGCAGCTCCAAGCACTTCTCGACCAGCCGCTCCAACGCGATGTTGATCAGGTCGGCGGGGTCGTTCTTGCGTCCAGCCGCCTCCTCGATCGCCTCGGCCGCGATCTTGCGCGCCGCCGGCGGGTCGTAGACGACCTCCAGGCTACGGCGCCGGATCAGGGTCCGGTGCCGCTCGGCGGTCCCGGGCGAGGCGTAGACCACGGCGACGGTCTCGGGTAACCACAGCTCGCGGCGGATGTGCTCGACCACCAACTCCGGAACCTCGTCCAACCCGGGGAAGTAACCCAGCCGGCCATACGTTTTAAGCTGCACCATCATGGCTAGCAGATGCTCGTCCGAGCCCGCGACCGAACGCGCCCACTCGATCTCGTCGGGCTGCGGCGTGTAGAACACGTGCAGTTCCCGAGCGGACAGGAACCGCTTAAACCGCGGGTAGGCGGTTCGCTCGATCGATGCCAAATGCGCACCCCAGAGACGATCAACGTGACGGCGCACCCTATCCAGCGACCGATGTCCACGTCGGACGGGACTGTCTACCGTGTTCGACCGCGCTCTACATACGGCGATACCAGGTTCCCGACCGACCTCCGTAGACCACTCCTGAGCTGCGCGAACTCACTCCGAGATCACCTCATGGCGGCTTTTGGGCTTACCTTGGCTGCACCCCTGCATGCCCCGGTTCCGCGACCGGCAACCACCCCTGACGACTCGGTCACAATATGGTAACGGCAGTCACGGTAGGGTCGCGATCGTCGACTTGGGTCGCGCTGGTCCCCCCCGCCACTTCCGCTGCTGGTAGCCGGCCATATCGTCACAGAACGTCAGCGATGTCCC
>DATDHI010000261.1:0-22242 GCA_036521655.1 Pseudonocardiaceae bacterium
TCATGCCGGCTGGAGCCGGCAGCTCACCGACACCGCATCCCGTAACGGCGTCACCGCCACGCCCACGGTGCGGGTCAACGGTCACGAGGTCACCGACCGCACGCCCGCCGGGCTGAAGGCCGCGATCGCCGCCGTGCAGCCACACTGATCGAGCCCCTGATACCCGACGGGTGCGTTGATCGCGCTGCCGGGTCGGGTCGGGTCGGGTCGGGTCGGGTCGGGTCAAGAATCGTTTCGACATCCGGAACTAAATCGCGGACCGAAACGACTATCCGTAGGGGTGGTTGCGCGACTGGGGACATCGCGGAGGCGGGTGAGGTGGAGGTCATGCGGGAGCTGCTGGTTCGGCGCCGGGCGTGCGGAGACGCCGTGGTATCCGCCGAAGGGGTCGTGTTATCTTCGGCGCGCTCCGAATCACCTCTTGAGCTGCGCCTGTGCACCTCATGGGTGGTCGTGGTCTCGGAAATCGGAAGGGGATAGACATGACGGTTGACCCGGAGACGAAGTTCGGGATCAAGATCCAGACCAAGGCGGGACCCCGGACCCTGGCACAGAAGTATTCTCTCGTGGCTGGCGTCATTTATCTTGCCTTCGGGGTGATCGGGTTGTTCTGGACGGGTCTCGGTGGTGGCACCGACATGATGAACGACATGCTGTTCGGGATCTTCATGGTGAACCCCTTCCACAACATCGTCCACCTCACCGTCGGCCTGCTGTGGCTGCTGGGGGCATTCGCGCTCACCCCTCCCGCGACGGAGGGCTTGAACCTCGCGATCGGCAGTTTCTGGGTGCTGGCCACGCTGCTGGGTTTCCTGGGCTACCTCAGCTCGCTGGCGATCAACAGCGGCGCGACTCCGGACAACTACCTGCACCTCGTGACGGCGGTGGCGACACTGGTGCTCGGCACCGGCCTGCTCCGAGCGTTCGGCGGCCGCAGTCACGCAACCACCGCGTAAACGCGTTGGCGGTACCTGTCGTCGTCTGTGCTGCTGGTCGAGCGTCGCCGGTGGCCGTCGTCGTTCCCCCGTGGGCGGGCGATCAGCATCCGGTCGATGGAGATCCCGCGCCAGCTCGGCCTGGAACGGGAGGTGACCGAGATCTCGTTGCCGCGTTCCGAGACGGTGCACTTCTTCGCCGGCGCGTCGCTCACGGCACAGGAGTTCGGTCGGGTCGGCGCCGCGTCCGCCGCACGCGAGACGGCGGTGAGCCCGACGGCGGCGTTGGCCTGGCCGCAGGATCGGTTGGAAGCGTTGTTGCGCCAGCGGGTCGTCGACCACCCGCTGATCGACGTGCGGTTCGGAACGGAGTTGCTGGACGCGCAGCAGCGGAGCGATCAGATCGAGGTCCGGCTGCGGGCCGGCGGTGGGTCCGACAGCACTGTTCGCGCCTCGTGGTTGGTCGGCGCGGACGGCTCGCGCAGCCGGGTCCGCGCCTTGCCGGGATCGGCACGGACACGCTCGGCGCACCCTGCTCCAACGTCAACATCCTCATCGAGGCGGACCTCGAACCGCTGGTCCGCGACCGGGCCAGCCTGGTATACGCGATCAGCAACGACGACGTGCAGGCCACCGTCCTGACCGGTGGACAACCAGCGCCGCTGGCTGGTCAACGTGGTGCTGCCCGACGATGAGCCGGCCGATCCGACGCCACAGTGGTGCCGGCGGATGGTGCGCGCTGTGATCGGGCGTGACGATCTGGTGTTCCGGGTGGTGACCCGATTGCGTTGGGAGGCCAGAGCGCGGCTGGCCCGCCACTACTGGCAGGGTCGCCTGCTGCTGGTCGGTGACGCGGCGCACGTGGCCACTCCCTACGGGGGTTTCGGGATGAACCTGGGTCTCGCCGACGCCCACAACCTGGCCTGGAAGTTGGCGCTGTGCGTCACCCGCGCGGCGGGCGAGGATCTCGTGGACACCTACGAGCCGGAGCGTCTCCCGATCGGCGAAGCCACCGTTGCCGAGAGCGCCCGACGGCTTGCCGCGGCCCGGGTGGAGCACGCGACGGGTGAGCCGCTGCCAGAGAGCGTGACCTCCTACCGTCCGGACGCCGCCCCCGGCCGCCGCGCACCGCATGTCTGGCTGCCCGAGGGTCGCTCCGCCCTCGATCTCTTCGGGCCGTGGTTCACCTTGCTCACCGGCCAACCAGGGGCTGATCACCGTCATCCACGGCAAGGGCTCCTTCGTCCGCCGCCTGGACACCCTGCCCACCCACACCCACCCCCGCACCATCACCCGCACCCCCACACCCCCAGCGCGCACCGGGCGCCGCACCACCAAAACCACCCGCTGGCCCCTACCGCTGCTCTAACCCCATGCCGGGCCCCCTCACCGGATCACGCCACGTCCGGATCACCCCGGCATGGGTGCCGTGGCGGCAGCCACTGCGATGGCCCGGTGTCATCGGTGATCAGGGCCGACAGCTCCACCGCGACGACCGGGAACGCGGTGACATGCAGCGCGAGGTCCCCGATACCATCCGGCATCGGGGACTCCTCGGGGTTTCCAGCCGGGCCACCCCACGTCCTCGCATGGTGGGGGTGGCCCGGCCCGAGCTCTCAGGTGGGCGAGTCACCGCCAGGTAGTGGGTCACCGAACAGGGAGTCGCTCAGCGCAATGCGCAGCGCGGCGAACACGTCGATCTCCCGGCACGTCAACAAGGAGTCCTGCACCGGGGGGCGCGTCCAGGTGATCGGCCCGCGCGGGGTCACGGTGGGCGGCAGCAGCAGGACGCCGCTGACCCGGTGCACCACAACGGGCCAGGGCAGGGTCACCCGTAGCGTTCGCCGGTGAGCGCGATGTGGTGGTCGGGGATGTATGGGTGGGCCAGCACCGCCGGGGCGCACCGCCGGTCGGTGAGGATCTGGGTCACCTCAGCGCACAGCGCCACCGGGATCGCCAGGGCCGACACGTCGCGGCACAGGCTCAGCCGCACCTGGTCACGGTGGTGCAGGGTCACCGGCCAGCCCCACAGTTGGTAGGCGACCCCAGCGGCCGCGAGCCCTGCGGCGTCCGCGTTGTCGGGGCTAAACGCGGGCGGATCGTCGGTCGGGGTGGTGGTGCCCGTCGCGTGGTTGACGACGCAGACCGTGCAGGGCATGGCCCTCGCCCGGGATGACGGTCTCGATGTCGTCGAGCAGCAGGGCGGCGCCGCACAGGGCGCCGACCGCGCCCACCTGCCCATCGGTGGGCAGCGGGACCACATGCACGGTGCGCGTGGTCTCCCCGACCACCCCGGGGCAGTAACGGACCAGAGCCACCGGCCGGGCGGCGGCCACCCCGGTACCGGCACCGGGGTCGCCGTGCCCGTTGGTGGCGTTCACCGCGTCATCCCCGGCTGGTGGGGACCGGCGCACCAAACGGACAAACCCGCCTCAGTAGCCATCAGCTTCGCCCGCCACATGATGCCTCCGGTGAGCAGCAACGGCTGACCCGGTTCGCGCCACGGGTTATCCGATGGGCCACGGCGGGGCCGGGGGCGCTCGGGACCCATCCCCCCGGCCCCGCCGTGATCTCGGTCCGGCCATCCCGACGGAGCGGTGGGAGTCGGCGGGATGGCCGGGGTCTGTAATGGCTGAGTGGGTGCATCGCCCGGCTCAGATTCGATCCTAGGCAGCACGTCGGTGGCCTCCGGATCAGCCGCACCGGGCGGCGCCGCAACGTCCACGCCCAACTCGCTAGCCAGATGTGCCAGCACCACGTGAGTGGGCTGCCGCAACCAGTAGTTCGCCGTCAGGTAAACGATGCACACCGGCGCCGGCGCCCCAGCCATCCAGGACGGCGACACGACCAGCACCGACCCCGACCATCCACCGGATGCGCGGTCAGCAGTGCATACAGCCCCGCGCACGCTCCGCACCCCACCCGGCCGATACCGTGCATGCGGTGCGCAGATCCGACCACGTCCAGCAGGACGTCGCGCAACATCACCTGCAACTGACCGTAGCTGGTGTGACAGATGGCGGCGCTGGTGCCGTGGTCGATCGACTTTATTGCAGCGGGACCCGACCGCTGGAACGGTAAGGTGGTGTTGCGGGGCATGAAGGACAGCATCGACGGCCGGTTGCAGTGTCGGCCAGCGTCAGCGGCGAAGTCTGGCAATGCGCCGACAAAGCACCAACGCGCGTGGGCATGTTTGCCGACGTTGATCGGTGGGTGACGTGGTGACTGGGCAGCTCACGATCACGGCGGCACGAAAGGCGTTCGGCAAACAACTGGCTGGACTACGCGCGGCCGCAGGTCTGACGCAGGCCGACCTCGCTAGGCTCACCGGTTATTCCCGCTCCACGGTCGCCAACATTGAGGCTGGATACCAGCTGGCTAGTCCGGGCTTGTGCCGCAAGTGCGATGATGTGCTCTCGACGGATGGCGTGCTTCGCGCCGCGCATGACGAGCTGGAGGAACTGCAGCGAGAGGCACATCGCCGGGCCGCTGCAGCTGCCCAGAATGACCGAGAGTCACAGATCGAGGAATGGCAGCAGCAGGGATGTGTGGTCACCCTAGCTCCCGGCAGCGGCATGGCCGCGGTAGCGATAAAACAGGCATTAACCACCCTCACTGACCACGCCTCTGGCAATGCCAACGGCGTCGAGCCGGGTGACTTGGAGACCTGTGTGCTCAATGCTTATCAACAGCAGAGGAACACTGCCGAGCCACTGTGCGTCGTCCTGGTCGGGGGATTCACAGGCTCGGGTAAAAGCGAGTTCGCCCGGTTCCTGTCCTCGGTAACAGGATGGACCATCCTCGACAAGGACACCATCACACGCGCACTTGTGGAACGCCTGTTATTTGCTTACGGCGGTGACGTCAGCGACCGTCACAGCACCCTGTACATGGAGCAGGTGAGACCGTTCGAGTATCGGTGCTTGATGGACGCGGTGACAGAGAACCTCCGGTGTGGCGTCTCAACGGTGGTCACCGCACCGTTTGTGCGCGAGTTCGCGGACGCGCAATGGTTGGCGCGGGTTCACAACCGCTGCGTGGCGTACAGCGCTCGGCTTAGCGTCGTGTGGATGAACTGTGATGAGGAGTCGATGCGCGACTACATCGCGTTCCGTGGCGCCGCGCGAGACAGTTGGAAACTCAACAACTGGCAAGATTACCTCGACACCATCGACCCCGAGTTCACCCCGCCGTTCAATCATCATTCTGTCGACAATCGGCTGAACGCAGCTGTCGCGCTCGCCGACCAGGCACGTGAGATCGCGGCACGCATGCAGGCATCTAAAATCAAGACGCCATCCTCTACAGCCCCTCGGCCAGCGGAAAGGACCCAGTGACACAGACGCCCACAAACACAGACTCTACTTTCTCCCACTCTCTTCGGCTCAGGGTCAGGAGCAGGCAGCAAAGAGAAGAAATCCTCTGCGAGAACGTTCGGTACGGCAATCGCTACCTCGTGGACCCGCCGCGCTTCACCGCCTTGCTGAAGCCCCGTAGGGGATTGGAGTGACTCCGCATATCGTGGTGCCGGCACTCACCATCAGAACAGCCGACGGCAGCCTCGACAAGCCTGGAACTGCACAATATGCGAGACGGGCTGCAAGTACGTGGGTTGACCGCTTTATCCTGTCGGGCACCACCGCGCGCGGCTACTCAATGACCGAGCGGGAACGCCTGTGCGTCCTGCGGGTATGGCTCGACCACACCGACCCAGCTCGGGTGATGTCCTGTTGTTGGTCACGTGCCGACATAGACAACGCCACTGCGCAAGGAGTCACATCGATAGTAGTGATGCCACATCTGCACAACGACCAGGCAGTACTGCGCTTCCTTGCTTCGCTCCCAGCTGGGTCGTTCGTCTACAGTCACCCCGGGAACTCCCCAACGGTATTCGATGCTCAGTTGTGTTCGAAAGCTCGTAATAGTGACTGCCTTCCGGTGGGCGCAAAGCTATCGAAGATGTCGCATGACGAAATCGCGGCTGTTCGGGCCCAAGCCGGGCCGTCATTCATTCTCTGGGATGGCTCATCGCGGGATATTGCGGGGAGCATCGCGGCAGGGGCCACCGGTGTCGTGACCACACCGCTGAGCCCCTTCACGCAGCCGTTCCCACCACGTAACCTCGCACACCTCCAACGTGCACTCGACCAAGTACAGTCTCACCTAGACCGGCTCTCCTCCCGAGACGCACGGAGCAATCGCCTGTCCGCAATGGCGGCGTCCTCTTAAGGTGAATCCGCCACACCCGATCCTGCATCCCAATTGCTCCACCACGCGCACACTCCGGTATATGTGGTACTGGGCACAAGTTCGGATCGACGGCTGGCCGAAGCCTCCGGGGAAGCCGTGCTCAGCTCTCATGTGCACCACCCCGCGCCGCTCTCCCTGATCGCGTTAGCAAGGGACGGGGCATATCCCGGGAGCGATTGTTCCGGGGCGCAATTGTGCCGGGAGCGGGACTCGAACCCGCATGTCCGTAAGGACAGACGCTTTTGAGGCGTCCGCGTATGCCTATTCCGCCATCCCGGCCAGCGCATCGCTGCGCGTCGGACCAACCGGATAGTAGCAGCGCACGGCGGCGGGTGTTCGCAGCGTCACGGTCGCGGGCAGCGGCGGGTTGTCGGCGGGATCACTGTACGGGCGGACGAACAAGAGCCCCGACGAGATCCCGGCACCGCTATCGTTGCAGGCCAGGGTATCGGCCTGACGGACGGAGGTCCCCGGTGACGCAGCAGGCTGCCAGGAGCGCGGTACCGGCCGGGGCGGAGCCTACCTCCACCGCACGAAGGGTGCTGGTCGCTGAGGACGAGGCGCTGATCCGGCTGGACCTCGTGGAGATGCTTTCCGAGGAGGGCTACGCGGTGGTCGGGGAGGCGGCCGACGGGGAGCAGGCCGTCGTGCAGGCCGAGCTGCTGCAACCCGATCTGGTGATCATGGACGTGAAGATGCCGAAGATGGACGGTATCGACGCGGCGTCGATCATCGCGGAGCGGCGGATCGCGCCGGTGGTGATCCTCACCGCGTTCAGCCAGCGCGAGCTGGTGGAACGGGCTCGCGATGCTGGCGCGATGGCGTACCTGGTGAAGCCGTTCGGTCGCAAGGATCTGGTGCCGGCGGTGGAGCTGGCGGTCTCCCGCTTTCGCGAGCTGATGGCCCTGGAGAACGAGGTCGCCGGCCTCACCGATCGGCTGGAGACCCGCAAGGTGGTGGAGCGCGCCAAGGGCCTGCTGATGGCCCGGCACGGACTGACCGAGCCCGAGGCGTTCCGCTGGATCCAGCGCAGCGCCATGGACCGCCGGACCACGATGAAAGCGGTGGCCCATGCAGTCACGGAGAACCTGGCCTGATCCTCATGTGACTGTCGGTCACCACTAGCAGCCGCCCAGCTAGCCACTCGGGCAGGCGGGGCTCGGAGGGTCACATCTTCGTCACGACCGGCGACTGATCAGGCCTGCTGCGATCCGGGCAGGATTACCGTCTGACGATCGCATGCCGGGACGCTAACCTCGGCGTCCCGCCAGTACCGTCTGTTCTTGAGGAGAATTGCATGTCGCAGCGCACCGTGCTCCGCGCGGTAGCCCTTCTCGGTGCCCTATCGGTCGTGCTGGCCGGGTGCGGTGGTGGCAACGTCACCGCGCCTGGTGCGCAGGGCCCGGCCAGTGGTGGTCCGTCGGCGAGGAAGTGCGAGCCGGTACTGGCCAAGGCGAGCGGGCAGCCGAGCCCCGTGCCGTTGAAGATCGGCACGTTGATGCCCGAGACCGGCAGCTTGGCCTTGTTGGGCCCGCCCGAGATCGCCGCCGTCGACGTGGCGGTCAAGGAGATCAACGCCGCCGGCGGGGTGCTGGGCAACCCGGTGACCGTCGTCCGAGGCGACTCCGGGGACGTCACCACCGACACGGCAAGCCAGACCGTGGACCGCGAGCTCAGCCAGGGTGTTCAGGCGATTATCGGCGCCGCCTCCTCCAGCGTGACCAAACTGGTCATGAGCAAGATCACCGGAGCCGGCGTGGTCGAGTTCTCGCCGGCCAACACCTCCGACGAGCTCACGTGCTTTCCCGAGAAGAGGGGCCTGTACTTCCGCACCGCTCCGCCGGATGTGCTGCAGGCCCAGGCTCTGGCCAAGCTGATGACGGACGAGGGCGCCCAGCGGATCTCCATCCTGGCTCGCAACGACACCTACGGCGGTGGCCTGGCCACCAACACGGTGAACAACCTGCGTGACGCGGGTATCCCGCAGAACCAGATCCAGAAGATCGTCTACGACCCGAATGCGACGTCCTACAACACTGAGATCGAGGACGTCCGGCAGTTCAACCCGGACGCGATCGTGGTGATCGGCTTCGATGAGTCGAAGAAGATCGTCACCCGGATGAGCGAGGTGCAGATCGGACCCGGTCAGAAGATGCTCTATGGCACCGACGGCAATATGGGTAGCACACTGAGCGAGGGCCTGCCGCCGGGGCTGCTCAACGGCATGAAGGGCACTGCCCCGCGGAGTAGACTCACGCCCGAATTCCAGCAGCGCCTGAAGGCCGATAACCCCAAACTGATGGACTTCACCTACGCCGGTGAGGCCTACGATGCCGTTGTGATCACCGCATTGGCCGCCGAGCGGGCGAAGTCGACCAAGGGTGTGGACATCGCCTCGGAGATCATCGGGATCACCAGGGACGGCGAGAAGTGCACCACCTTCCGCCAGTGCCGTGACATCATCGACGGTGGCGGCAACCCCGCCTACGTCGGCGTCACCGGGGCGCTGAACTTCACCGCGGCCGGCGAGCGAGCCACCGGCTCCTACGGAGTTCTTAAGTTCAACGCGCAGAACAAGATCGATGAGGCCGCCATCCAGTACCGCACTGTCGGCGGCTGAGGAGAATCACCACAATGGGGCGGGACGCTGGCGTCTCGCCCCATTGTCCGGTTTACCGGGCCTCGCCTGATCCGGCCAATGTGCCCAGATAGAGCTCGACGACCTTGGGGTCGTTCATCAGCGCTGACCCGGTGTCGGTATAGGCATTGCGGCCCTGATCCAGCACATAGCCGCGGTCGCACACCTGGAGGCAGCGGCGGGCGTTCTGCTCGACCATCACGATCGAGATGCCGGCCGCATTGATCTTCTTGCAGCGCACGAACACCTCGTCGGCGAACATCGGTGAGAGACCGGCGGAGGGCTCGTCGAGCAGCAGGACCGATGGCTCCATCATCAACGCCCGGCCCATCGCGACCATCTGCCGCTCACCGCCGGACAGCGCCCCGGCCTTGGTCCGGCGCCGGTCGCCCAGCAGCGGGAACAGCGCGCACACCGCCTTGAACCTGGCGGTGAACGTGCGTGGCCGAAGGTAAGCGCCCATTTGCAGGTTCTCCTCGATGGTCAGCGAGGGGAACACGTTGTTGTTCTGCGGGACATAGCCCACGCCCTTGGTGACGAGTACGTGCGCCTTGGCCGAGGTGATGTCCGCGCCCCGCAGCGCCACGCTGCCGGCACGCACCGGGATGAGCCCGAACATTGCTTTGAGCAGCGTCGACTTGCCGGCCCCGTTGGGCCCGATGATGCCGACGATCTCGCCCTCGCGGAGGAAGAAGTTGCAGTCCTGCAGGATGTTCACCCCAGGCAGGTAACCGGCCACCAGGTCGTCGGCCCGCAGCAGCGCCCCCTGCGCCAGTTCGCGGTGTCGCTGCGGAGTCGCGGCGAGCTCCGCGGGGGAGCGCCCACTGCTGGCCCCGCCGTTCATGATCGATCCTCCGGGGTGGCCGACAGGTCCTCACCGCGCTCGATGGCCGCGTCGAGCTCAGTTTCGATCTCGGCGACGAGCACGGCGGTGTCTCCCACCGGGTCGCCTGCAGCGTCGAACTCCAGCGCTCGGTCGTGGTGGGCGCCCAGGTAGGCGTCGACCACCGCCTTGTTGGACGACAGTGCCTCGGCCGGGCCCTCGGCGATCACGCTGCCCTGGGCCATCACCACCACCCAGTCGCTGATGTCCCGGATGACGTCCATGTCATGTTCGACGAACACCACGGTCGTCCCGCCGTCGCGCAGCGACTTGACGTGTCCCAGCAGGCTTTCGGTGAGCGCCGGATTCACCCCGGCCATCGGCTCGTCGAGCATCACGACGGTCGGGTCCATCATCAGTGCCCGGGCCATCTCGAGCAGCTTGCGCTGCCCGCCGGACAGCGAACCGGCGAGATCGTGCGCCTTGGCGTCCAGCCGGAACCGGGTGAGCAGTTCCATCGCCTTACCGGTGTTGGCCCGCTCCTGGCCTCCCCAGGCGCTGAGCAGGGCGCCGAAGAACCGCTCCCCGGTCTGATGCGGCGCGCCCAGACGCATGTTGTCCAGCACGGTGAGCTTGGCCAGCGCTTTGGTGAGCTGGAAGGTGCGCACCACCCCATGGCGGGCCACCCGGTGCGGGGCCAGCCCGGACAGTGAGTTCCCGTTGAAGGTCCAGCGGCCGGTGCAGGGTCGATCGAAGCCGGTGAGCAGGTTGAACAGCGTCGTCTTGCCGGCCCCGTTCGGGCCGATCAGCCCGGTGATGCAGCCCCGCTGGAACTCGAGGTGAGCCACGTTGACGGCGCGCAGGCCGCCGAACGAGCGGGTGATTGAATCGATGACCAGCACCGGATCGGGCTTCGCCACACCCGGCTCGGCGCGGACCCCGGCCAGCGGGTGCTCAGCGCGCATCGAGCAGCACCTCACTCCGCTTGCCGAAGACGCCCTGCGGCCGGAACACCATGAGCACCGCCAAGGCCACTCCCACCAGGATGAACCGGATGGCGCCGATGTCCTGGTCGTTGATGAAGGTGATCAGCGGGTGGCCGCCGGCGGTGGCTTGGCGCAGGAAGTTGTCGGTGACCGAGATCACTAACCAGAAGATCATCGCGCCGATGACAGGTCCGAACACCCGGCCCGCACCGCCGATGATGAGTGCTGCGTAGGCGAAGAAGGTCTGTGGTGGCGAATAGAAGTCGGGCGTCAATGACTGGGTGGCCAGAGCGTAGAAGATTCCGCCGACCGCACCGAAAACCCCGCCCAGCACCAGGGACTGCATCTTGTAGGCGAAGACGTTCTTGCCCAGAGCTCGAGCTGCGTCCTCGTCTTCCCGGATCGCCTTGAGCACCCGGCCCCAGGGGCTGCGCACCAGCAGGAATACCAGCAGCAGCGACAGCCCGACCACGGTCCATCCCGCGCATATCGACCACAGGTCCTGGCCGAGAAAGTGCACCCCGGCCACGGAGTAGGTGCGGCCGTTGTCGAATGGGCTGAGCTGGCGGAACTCGCCCCCGAAGCCGGCGAGGCCCTGGGTGCCGCCGGTGAACCAGGTCATCGACGTCGACCGGGTGACCAGCCGCAGGATCTCAGCGGCCGCGATCGTGACGATTGCCAGGTAGTCGGCGCGCAGGCGCAGCGTCGGGAGCCCGAGCAGCAGCGCCAGCACCACACCGGCGGCCATTCCAGCCAGTACCCCCGCCCACAGCGGCAGGCCGAAGTACAGCACCCCGATCCCCATACCGTACCCGCCGACCAGCGCGAAGCCGATCTGGCCGAAGTTGAGCAGGCCGGTGTAGCCGAAATGGATGTTGAGCCCGATCGCCAGTAGGGTGAAGAAGATCGCCGAGGGGCCGACCAGCTGGGCCACCCCATTGGTGAGCAGGTTCGAGACGTCGATCATCTGCTCATCCGATCCGAGCGCGGCTGCCGAGCAGGCCCTGCGGTCTGATCACCAGGATGATGATGAGTACTGCGAGCCCGCCCAGGTACTTGAGGTCGACCGGGATGATCTCAGCGGCGACCTGCACCAGCACCCCGACGATCAGGCAACCCACCAGGGCGCCGTAGGCGGTGCCCAGCCCGCCAAGGATCACCCCGGCGAACATCAGCAGCAGGAGATTGAATCCCATCTCGTATTGCACCGTCCCGGCCAGCTCGGACAGGCCGAACAGAACGCCGCCCAGCGCGGCCAGCGCGCCGGCCAGCACCCACACGAACAGCACCACCCGCTCGACGTTGATCCCTGACGAGGCGGCCAGGTCCCGATTGTCCGACACGGCCCGCATCGCCTTGCCGATCCGGGTCCGCTGCAGCAGCAAGGCGATCCCGACCAGCACCGCCAGGCTGATCCCGATCGTGGCGACGTCCTTGTCGGTGATGCTGATGATCCCGTAGTTACGTTCCACCTGGTGGGTGTAGTCGGCGAAGGACTCCGACCGGCTGCCGTAGTAGATCAGCACCAGGTAGCGTAGGACGAGGGCGAGGCCGATCGAGATCACCAGCTGGGCGATGAGGCCCGCTCGGCGCAGCCGCATCGGCCGCCAGATGCCCAGGTCGTTGGCGGCACCGACCGCAGCGCCGGCCACGATGGCCAGCAGGGTGGCCCAGACCAGTTGCAGCCCGAAGGTGACGTTCAGCGTCCAGGCCACCACCGCGCCGATCGTGACGAGTTCGCCGTGCGCGAAGTTGGTCAGCCCGGTAGTTCCGAAGATCAGCGACAGGCCCACCCCGGTGATGCCGATGACCAGGCCGAACCGGATGCCGTCGACGAGTACCCGCAGGACCTTCGAGGTCGTCGAGCTGTGCAGGCCGACCCGTTCGGCTCCGAAGCGGAACACGACTGGCGACAACCGGTCTGGGGCCACATCGCGAACCACCTCCCCCTGCAGCACCGTGACGCCCCGAGGCAGTGACTCCCGCTCGATCCGGAAGGTGTACCGGCCGGGACTGGGCACGGTGAGGTCCCAGCGACCGCGGGTGTCCGAGGTGGTCTCGGCGACCTGCTGTCCCCCGGAGTCCAGGACCTGCACCCGGACGCCGGTCAGCAGGGTGCCGCCAGCGTTGCGCAGCGTTCCGTCGACCGGCAGGCCCGGCTCCTCAGGAATGGCCGGCTGCGAGGGTATGGCCGGCTGCGGCGGTACCGGTGGTGGAGGGCTTGGTTGCAGGGCGGCCAGGGCCGGCGTGCACAGGCACAGCAGCGCGACGCCCGCGATCAGTGAGGCGATCAGCGTGCGCAACCAGCGGGGAGCCCGGCAGGTGGGTCCGGGAGCATCGGAGCGTACCCCATCCGGCGACCGGACGGGGCCTGGTGGTCGCACGGGGGTGCGCCTCCTCCTTCAGGGGGTCGAGCGCGGCCGACGGTGTCCCGCTGGCCGGCAGAGTGCTCATAGTGAGCTATGGCCGGCAGGCATCAGCCAGTGGGGGCGGCGCCAACGACCAGGTGGTGACGATCACCCGGGTGGGCGGTCCCGCAGCAGGCACGTCAGCCGAGCCGTGCAGATTGGACGGACCTGCTCGTCGCTGATTCGGATCTCGAAGGTCGCCACCGTGCGGCCGCGGTGCACCGGTGTGCATACCCCGGTGACCTCGCCCTCAGTGGCTGCCCGGTGGTGTGAGCAGGACAGTTCCAGCCCCAGCGGGACCTTGTCGGGCCTGGCCCACAGCCAGGCGGCCAGCGAGCCGAGAGTCTCGGCCAGCACCGCGCTCGCGCCGCCGTGCAGCAGCCCGAAATACTGGCGATTGTGTGCCACCGGCATGGTCCCCACCAACCGCTCCGGGTCCCAATCGGTGATCTTGATGCCCATCCGCTCGGCGAGCTGCTCGTCCGCCCAGCGGGCCATCAACTCGGTGGTGGCCGGATCGGCCTCGGGCGGGACGCTGGACGCGGTCACCCTCCCACTCTAGGCAGTGCCGAACAGCGACATGCATCCATGTGGCTGCTCAGCGGGCGGCTGGACAGCGACAAGCATCCATGTCGCTGCTCAGGGAGAGGAGGTAGGGGTGGCCGGCGATGCAGCGGGTGCGTACGTGTTCGATGGGGCCGTCGGTGCTCTCGAGAGTGAACCGGTCGGAGACGATGGCCGGTAGCGCGCACCCCGGGCAGGCCGTGACGTTGATCATGGCGACATTGCCAGGGGCTGCCTCGCCCGATCTCGGGATCGGATCTGTGCCGGCTACCGGATGGACCCGATCGGCCTCGTAGGACATCCACGCTCTCCCAACACCATGTGCGTCGTCCGGGCCGCATTGATCACACGGGCAGCCGCCCAGCCCCCCAGGCGGCCACCTGTGCGAGTCCCCATGCCCCTCGATCCAGCATCATACCAGGTCGTCATCCGCACAAGCGGAGCAGAACGAACATTTGCTCCGCAGACGCGGAGATCGATGGTATACGACCGCGCACCGCCGCGGATGTCGGTGACCCGGCCTAGACTCGCGGGCCGTGACGGTCTCCTCCCCACCCCGGCTGCTCCTGCTCGATGGCCACTCGCTGGCCTACCGGGCGTTCTTCGCGCTGCCCGCGGAGAAGTTCCGCACCACGACAGGGCAGACGACCAATGCGGTGTACGGCTTCACCTCGATGCTGATCAACCTGCTTCGCGACGAGCAGCCCAGCCACGTCGCTGCGGCGTTCGACGTCTCGCGCAAGACCTTCCGCGCGGAGGCCTACGCGCCGTACAAGGCCAACCGCAGCGCCACACCCGATGAGTTCCGCGGTCAGGTCTCGCTGATCCAGGACGTGTTGGGCACCCTCGGCATCCCGGTGCTCACCAAGGAGAACTACGAGGCCGACGACCTCATCGCGACCCTGGTCACCCGGGCTGAGCCGGCCGGCTTCCAGGTGCTGGTCTGCACCGGGGACCGGGACGCGCTGCAACTGGTCACCGACCAGGTGACGGTGCTCTACCCGCGCAAGGGCGTCTCGGATCTGACCCGGTTCACCCCTGCGGAGGTCGAGCAGCGCTATGGCTTGACCCCCCAGCAGTACCCGGACTACGCGGCGCTGCGCGGTGACGTCTCGGACAACCTGCCGGGGATCCCGGGGGTGGGGGAGAAGACCGCAGCGAAGTGGGTGCGGGAGTTCGGGTCGCTGGACGCGCTGATCGACCGGGTGGACGAGGTCAAGGGCAAGGTCGGTGAGGCGCTGCGCGAGAACCTCGCCGCGGTGCTGCTCAACCGCCAGCTCACCGAGCTGGTCCGGTATGTCGATCTCCCCGAGCAGCCCGCCGACCTGGCGCTCACACCGTGGGACCGCGACGCGGTGCACCGGCTGTTCGACGAGCTGGAGTTCCGGGTGCTCCGGGACCGGTTGTTCGCCACCTTGACCGCGCCGGAGCCCGAGGCCGAGGAGGGCTTCGAGGTGCGCGGCGGGATGATCGAGCCGGGTGCGGTGGCAGCGTGGCTGGACGCGCACGGCCGGGACGGAGGCCGGCTGGGGCTGGCCTTCCGCGGCAGCTGGACGCTCGGTGACGGGGACCTGGAGAGCCTGGCCCTGGCCGCCCCCGACGGCGAGGGCGGCTATTTTGATCCGCGCGGACTCACCCCCGAGGACGAGCGGGCGCTGGCTGATTGGCTGGCCGATCCGGCTGTGCCCAAGGCCGCGCACGACGCCAAGCCGCTGCTGCACGCGTTGCGGGCGCGCGGCGTGGCCCTGGCTGGGCTGACCAGTGACACCGCGCTGGCTGCCTACCTGGTCCGTCCCGGTCAGCGCTCGTTCGACCTCGCCGACCTGGTGCTTCGCTACCTGCGCCGGGAGCTGCGTGCGGAGTCCGGCAACGGCGACCAACCGAGCCTTTTCGAGGGCGAGGACGCGGCCGCCCGGGCGACCGAGGAGATCCTGCGGGCCCGCGCCGTGGCCGAACTGGCCGATGCGCTGGATGCTGAGCTGGACCGGATCGCAGCGCGCCCGCTGCTCACCGCGCTGGAGTTGCCGCTGCTCGCGGTGCTCGCCGAACTGGAGGCCGCCGGCATCGCCATCGACGGTGACGTGCTGGCCGAGATGGAAGCGCGTTTCGCTGCCGCGGTGAAACAAGCCGAGCAGGACTGTTACGCGGTGATCGGCAAGGAGGTCAACCTGGGTTCGCCCAAGCAGCTGCAGGTGGTGCTCTTCGACGAACTGGGGATGCCCAAGACCAAGCGCACCAAGACCGGCTACACCACCGACGCCGACGCGCTGCAGACGCTCTACCAGTCGACCGAGCATCCATTCCTCGCGCACCTGCTGGCGCACCGCGACGCTACCCGCCTCAAGACCACGGTGGACGGGTTGCTCAAGGCGGTCGCCGGTGACGGGCGGATCCACACCACGTACAACCAGACCATCGCTGCGACCGGGCGGCTGTCCTCCACCGATCCGAACCTGCAGAACATCCCGATCCGCACCGAGTCCGGACGCCGGATCCGGCAGGCCTTCGTGGTGGGCCCCGGCTATGCAGAATTGATGACCGCGGACTATAGCCAGATCGAGATGCGGATCATGGCCCACCTGTCCGAGGACACCGCGTTGATCGAGGCGTTCACCTCCGGATACGACTTCCACGCCGCCACGGCTGCCCGGGTGTTCGGGGTGGACGCTGCCGCGGTCACCGGCGAGCAGCGCGCCAAGATCAAAGCGATGAACTACGGCCTGGCCTACGGGCTGTCCGCGTTCGGGCTGTCCGCGCAGCTGCGGATCTCCACCGAGGAGGCTCGCGGGCTGATGGACGAGTATTTCGCCGGCTTCGGCGGGGTCCGCGACTACCTGCGCGCGGTCGTGGAGAAGGCCCGCATGGACGGGTACACCGCCACCATCATGGGTCGCCGGCGCTACTTGCCTGACCTGGTCAGCGACAACCGGCAGCGCCGCGACATGGCCGAGCGGATGGCGCTCAACGCGCCGATCCAGGGCAGCGCCGCGGACATCATCAAGGTCGCGATGCTGGGAGTCGCTCGCGCGCTGCGGGCCGAGGGTCTGCGTTCCCGGATGCTGCTGCAGGTGCACGACGAGCTGGTGCTGGAGGTCGCCAAGGGTGAGCGGGCCACGGTGGAGGCGCTGGTCCGTCGCGAGATGGGGTCGGCGTACACCCTCGACCTCCCGCTAGCGGTCTCGGTGGGCCTGGGCCGCTCCTGGGCCGTTGCGGCGCACTGACCGGCAGCGGAAGATGGCGGTTCCCGGGAACAGCGCGCCACGCCGCGGGCAGTCAAGCGTCGTTCATGTACAGCACAACCAACAGTCGCGCTGGAGCGTTCCGCTCCCTGCCGTAGTTCGAGAGCTGTGCTCGCTTGCTGGAACAGTCGGCGGCTCCCCGGACGCGGGGGCTCTAGCGACCGGCCGGGGTCACGGCTGCTCGCCACCTACCCCGAACGCTCCCCCCGCGAGGCGCTCGGGTGCGCCATCCAGAGCGTGGCCCACCGCCACACCGACACCTGCGACCCGTCCCCGGCGGCACCAGTGAGGTTTGCGCGCCGTCCCGGTCACCCAGGTCGAGCCGGGCGCGGGCAGTGTTGATATGGACCGGGCCGATCCGCGTGGGCGGCAGTCCAATGTCGTTGCTGGTCAGTTCATCCGCAAGTTGAACCACCTCGCGAGGATGGCCAAGATCTCCATCGGTGGTGCAGGGTGCCCGTGGCGAAAGGTATACAGTCAGCCGCTGCGTCGGGAACAGGATGCTACGTGCCAGCGGTGAGAAACACGCGGCGTAGCTGTCACAGATTGGGCTGAGACGGGCCTCAGAAGTGGATCGCGTCCAGCGCTTGCTGCCACGGGTAGTCGTCGAGCACTCGTCCGCCGGTGCGGGGCGGGTGGGGCTCGAACTCGCCTGGGCCAAACAGGACGCGTACGCCCGCTTGGCGGAGTTGGTCGATGCTGCGAGCGAACACGGAGTTGGCGGCGAGTCCTTGGTTGACGAAGGGCACCACGACGATCCGGGCGCCCAGCCCGGTCAGCTCGGCGAGCTGAGTGAGGACGTAGTTGTCGGCAATTCCGGCGGCCCACTTGTTGATCGTGTTGTAGGTCGCGGGGGCCACCACGATCGCGTCCGCCCGGGGCAAGGCTTCACCGTCGGACGTGCGGTAGATGCTCCGTACCGGGTGGCCGGTCAACGTCGCCAGTTCGGCCACGTCGAGATAGTGCTCGACGGCGGCCGGCGTCGCCAGGCAGTACACCGACCAGCCCTGGCTCTGAGCGAGCTCGACCATGATGTCGATACGGCTGGCCGGGCCAGCGGCGCAGACGACGAGGTACAGCACGCCCTGGCTCACGCCGCGACACCTGCTCGCGCAGCCATCTGCCGCAGGGTGCGGCTAGATTCCCCGCTCGTGGTGTCGAGAAGTGACCGCAGCAGGCCGTGGGCCAGGGGACGGCAGCGGACCTCCTCCGGGGCCACGTGCTCCGCTTGCGCCAAGGATCGCGTCGCGTCGTCATAGTGGCCGACGTGCGTGTCATGGTGAGGCCCCATGCGGTCAGCCGCTTCGGAGGCTTCCTCGTGCATCTCCAGGGCCAGCGCCGCATCGTCCTGTGCCGCCGCTGTGATCGATGCAGCGAGAAACAGCATCCCGACCAGTGACAACAACTCGTGTTCCCGATCGGCCAGCTCAGGACGTATACGGTCGGCCATGCCGATTAGCGCCGTGACAGCAGCAGTCCGCTGGCCGCTGCGGCTCATAGCCCGCGCAACGCTGCGAGTCGCACGGGCGAGCGCCACCGTGTCATCGATCGCGAGCGCTGTCTGCATCGCCCGATCAGCCGCAAGCCATGCAATATCGTTCGCGTCGAACTTCATCAGCATTGACGAAGCTAGACGGTAGGTGATGACCAGCATCCGGTGCGCAGTTATCTGGTCTGCTGCCGATGCAGTCACCGCGAATAACTGAGTATCTGTAAGCAGCCTCAGCAGATGACGCGCGACGACCGTGAAATGCGATGATGACCAGGCGTGCTCAACGTATGTCAACTGACCGGCGATTGCTTGGCGAAAAAGGGCTTGTCGGCCGCTGTTATTCGGGATGTCGAAGACTGCATAGCGCTCAAGTGCAGCTTTTATGGCCTGTACTTCTATGGTGTCGACGCAGTCGGCGGCACGCTGTGCGGCTGAGCTGTCGGTCAACACACTGACGTCGATATCGAGTGCTGCGGCCACCCGGTCCAACATCGGCAAACGCAACAGCGAGCGCTCGCCCTTCTCAACCTTGTCTAGCCATGACGTGGAACGGCCCACCATATCGGCGAACCGCTGACGGCCCAGATTGCGCCGAAGGCGCCAGTACCGGACACGCCGGCCGATGGCACGTGCCTGGTCGTCCATGCCCTCCCACCCCATCGCTCAGGAGCATCTCGGGCCAGCCTAGCTATCGCCATGTCACACATTTCGTACAACAGGCATCCGCCTGTGGCCCGTAGCGTTTCGGCCAGCACCCGGAGCTGGGAGGAGCTCACCAGGCAATTGGGCATCCTCGACGGCCGTACCAGCGGCCCCCACCCAGGCCCCTGCTCCGGGCTCACAGCTCACGTAGGGGGACAACAGCGGTGGAGACTCCCGATCCTCAGGTCGAGATCGAGGCCAGCTGCGAGATGCACCACGGCTCCGGTCGTCTGGTCATCAGGCGTGAGGGGGAGCGGATCGTGCTGGACGCCCGCGCTGATCACTCCTACCTGCTTCCCGCTCCGGTGTTCGCGCGGATGACTCCGGCTGGCCGCCGGTCGAGTGGCCCCGTCAGATCTCCTGGCGGCCGGCCGATCCCAGACCATCCCGGTGGGGACTCTCCGTGTGGTTGTCCCGCGCCGCCGCCTACGACCCGTGGCGCGACGTCGACGGCACCCCCATTCCCGTGGGCGCTCGGGTGGAACAGGTCGCGGTGGCCAAGGAGCACGGGGCGCTGAGCGCCCGACTGCACCAGCGGGGCGAAGTGATCCGCTGTGGTAGCGGCACCGGTCGCGGGCACCTCCGGCTGTACGTGCGCTTCCAGGGCGACGACGAGCCGGTGAGCATCCGGCCTCACCTGGTCCGGGTGATCCCGGGATGACCCCTGTTGCCGAGGGCCCGAGCTGCGAGCCGCGAAGCGGCTGCTCGACCTCGCCAAGAACCAGGGCTTCGCCTTCCAGCGAGTCGCGTGGACGAACCCACCCGCTACCTACCCGCACACAGAACAAGAGGCAGGCCGGGGTACCCCCTCCGGGCCCATGGAAAGCGGCTGTTTCCGGCGTGGTGAGTCCTCGGCGTCGGCGTCCCACCAGCGGCGATTGGCGGCCATCGTCTCCGCGCCGCTGACCCGGCGGTTCACCACGCCGACGGTGCCCAACAACGTCTGTGCCTGACGAGTTCGGGGTGTCGCACGCTCGTCGGGCCCAGGTTGCGGCGCGCCCGTCACCGAGCCAGTCTCCCAGACGGATGCGCCTGCGCGGGGGGTCGGGTTTGCTGCCCACATGCCCGCCTGAGTACGATCGACTTGCGCTGTAGTTTCGTGCTGCCCGAGCTGTTATGCCACCACTGTGCAGGGTGAACACCACGCAGGTAGACACCACTGTGCGGGGCTCAGCACGTCGCATCCGGAACACAGGGGCCCTGCGGGGGGTTGTACCGCCAGCAGAGCTGGCACCGGTGTCCGCGGACGATCCGTCGTAGTGGGGAACCAGCGCAGCGACAGGAGCGACCAGCATCACAGGCACCAGCGACAACACAGCCCACCAACGACCCTATCCCTTCGGAGCACCCCACCGCATGTCCACCGATACCAGCACCGCCCCGACCATGCAGCAGGTCGCGATCAACGACGTCGGGACGGAGGAGGACTTCCTCGCCGCAATCGACAAGACCATCAAGTACTTCAACGACGGCGACATCGTCGAAGGCACCATCGTCAAGGTTGACCGCGACGAGGTGCTGCTCGACATCGGCTACAAGACCGAGGGTGTCATCCCCTCGCGCGAGTTGTCCATCAAGCACGACGTCGACCCTGCCGATGTCGTTAAGGTCGGCGACGAGGTCGAGGCTCTCGTTCTCCAGAAGGAGGACAAGGAGGGCCGGCTGATCCTCTCCAAGAAGCGCGCCCAGTACGAGCGCGCCTGGGGCAACATCGAGGCCCTCAAGGAGAACGAGGAACCGGTCCGGGGCACCGTCATCGAGGTGGTCAAGGGTGGTTTGATCCTCGACATCGGGCTGCGCGGCTTCCTGCCCGCCTCGCTGGTCGAGATGCGGCGGGTCCGTGATCTTCAACCGTACGTGGGCCGGGAGCTCGAAGCCAAGATCATCGAGCTGGACAAGAACCGCAACAACGTGGTGCTCTCGCGCCGCGCGTGGCTGGAGCAGACCCAGTCGGAAGTGCGCAGCGAGTTCCTCAACCAACTGGCGAAAGGGCAGGTCCGCAAGGGCCAGGTCTCCTCGATCGTCAACTTCGGCGCGTTCGTGGACCTGGGTGGCGTGGACGGCCTGGTGCACGTCTCCGAGCTGTCCTGGAAGCACATCGACCACCCCAGCGAGGTGGTCGAGGTCGGCCAGGAGGTCACCGTCGAGGTGCTCGACGTCGATCTGGACCGCGAGCGGGTGTCGCTGTCACTCAAGGCGACCCAGGAAGATCCGTGGCGGCAGTTCGCCCGCACCCACCAGATCGGGCAGATCGTGCCCGGCAAGGCCACCAAGCTGGTGCCCTTCGGCACATTCGTCCGGGTCGAGGAGGGCATTGAGGGTTTGGTGCACATCTCGGAGCTGGCCGAGCGGCACGTCGAGATCCCCGAGCAGGTCGTGCAGGTTGGCGAGGATGTGATGGTCAAGGTCATCGACATCGACCTGGACCGGCGGCGGATCTCGCTGTCCCTCAAGCAGGCCAACGAGGGGCTGTCCCCGGAGATGGAGTTCGACCCGACGCAGTACGGCATGACTGCCGAGTACGACGGTGAGGGCAACTACATCTACCCGGAGGGCTTCGACCCGGAGACCAACGACTGGCTCGAGGGCTACGAGAAGCAGCGCCAGGAATGGGAGCGCTCCTACGCCGAGGCTCAGGTCCGCTTCGAGCAGCACCGCAAGCAGGTCGTCAAGGCGAGCGAGGCCGAGTCTGAGTCGGCTGGGGGCGAGAACTACTCCTCGGTGGCCACCGAGGCGCCCGCGGCCAGCAGCAGCCCTGGCACCGGCGGTGGGGGTTCGCTGGCCAGCGACGAGCAGCTGGCCGCTTTGCGGGAGAAGCTCTCCGGCGGCGTGTAGCCGCGGCGAGAACATCCGTGGGGCCCGCCGGATGGATCATCGCTCCGGCGGGGTCTTTTCGTGCGCGTGAGGCACCCGGTGAGACTGTGTTGAGGGTGGGGCTGACCGGAGGTATCGGGTCCGGGAAGTCAACGGTCGCGACCCGGTTCGCGCAACGGGGAGCCTGGATCATCGACTCGGACCGGATCGCCCGGGAGGTCGTCGAGCCCGGCACCGCGGGGTTGCGCGCCGTGGTCGATGAGTTCGGCGAGGAGATCCGCGCCGACGACGGTGGGCTGGACCGGTCGGCGCTGGCGTTGCGGGTGTTCAATGACGCCGACGCCCGAGGCCTGCTCAACGCCATCGTGCACCCGTTGGTGTCGGCACGGGT
>DATDHI010000262.1:0-1965 GCA_036521655.1 Pseudonocardiaceae bacterium
CGGATGCCGGCGAACCGGTTGCGCGGTAACCGTCGCTGCCAGCCCAGCACTCCGACGGTGAGCAGCCCTGCAGCAGCGACCAGCAGCACCACACCGAGCAGCGTGGACGCGGACACGGCGGCCAGGATAGTCGAGACTCACGGCTGGCTTAAGCGGCGTCACCCTGCGGCAGCCGAGCGGCCGGTGCAGGAGAACGCGACACACCGTGCACGAGAGCGCGACACGCGGTGCAGGGGGACTACCAGCCTTGGGTACCGGGGGCGCCTTTGAACGGGCCTACGACATCTGGCGTGATCCAGCCGCCGTAGAACTCGCCGGGCTGCGGCGACACCGGCTCGCCGTCCAGGGTGACCTCGTCGAACCGGCCGGCGTAGACGGCAACCCGATCGGTGAGTTGGGGGTAGCGCAGGTCGGGCTGCGGGTACCACCATCCGACCGCGGGCAGCCGCCCAACCCCCGGCAGCGAAAGGTCGACGTAGCACGCCTCGCCCTTCCACTCGCACACCGTCAGCCGCGACGCCGCGAGCAGCGGGACCCGGAACTCCGCCCGCGGCAGGTAGTACGTCGGCGGGTGAGAAGTCTCGAGCACCCGCACCACGTCCTCGGTGTCCAGCACCAGCATCCCCACGTGCACGATCCGGGCCCGGCGGCGCACCCGTTCGGCCCGAGGCGGGCGCGGGTAGTCCCATACCGACTCCTGACCCGGTCCGACAGGCCAGCGGGGCACCGGTTCAGACTTGCTCTGACCCGCCCTTGTGGCGTTGCGCCAGTTGCGCGGCATATCGCCAGTTTACTGGCTCGCGGACTGCACGGGCTATCCTCAGTAGACGCACTAGCAGTCGTGCGCCGCAACGATTGTTCACGACGCCGGGGGTGCCTGGCGGCGCCATCAGTTCTCGGAGGGATCGCCGGGGTAGGTAGCTACCAGCGCTAGCGGCATGCCCTGGCGCCGCAACATGCGGCTCCACAGGTCGGTGCCGGGCGGCGCGAGCACATCGTCGGGCAATGCGGGCACCACGAACCAGTCACCACGCTCGATCTCACCGGCAAGCTGGCCTTGCTCCCAACCGGCATATCCGGCGAATACCCGCAGCCCGCGCAGCCTCGGTGCCATCAGGTCTGGATCGGCGGCGAGGTCGACCAAGGCCAGCGGTCCCCACACGCTGATCATGCCCTCGGTGCTCTTGGCGTCCACGCCCGCTGGTACCGCGGCCACGCACAGCGCTGCACGCTGTTCCATCGGGCCGCCGACATAGAGCGCCTGCGGCACCGTCGCGTGCGGACCCCACAATGGCAGCACGTCGCACACCGCTACGTCGCTAGGCCGGTTGAGCACCACGCCCAGGGTGCCAGAGGCACGATGATCGATGATCAGCACGACGGTACGGCGGAAGCGGGGATCCCGCAGCGCCGGGGCCGCCACCAGCGCGCAGCCTGCTTCCACCTCGTCCACATCACCATCGTTGCGCATGTAACACGCGCGCTGGCCAACAATGCGCCCAACGGTGACTGACAGACGCCCAGGGGGCAGGGTTAACCTCGGTCCTTGTGATGTCGTCGCCCACCGTTGCCCTCCCCGGCCGTCCGGACCGGATCGGCGTGCGGCGACTGCTGGGCACCCGCGGGTTCGGCCGGCTGCTGGCGTCCCGCTTCGCCGCGCAGTGGGGCGATGGGGTGTTCCAGGCCGGGTTGGGCGGCGCTGTCCTGTTCAACCCGGAGCGGCAGGCGGACCCGATGGCGGTGGCGGCCGGCCTGGCCATCCTGTTGCTTCCGTACTCCATCGTCGGGCCGTTCGCCGGCGCGCTGCTGGACCGCTGGGACCGCCGCCGGGTGCTGGTGGTGGCGAACCTGCTGCGTGGCGTGTCGATCGCGTTGGTGGCCCTGGCAGTCGGGGCGGGGTTGGCCGGGGCGCCGTTATACCTCGGAGCGCTGCTGGTCACCGGGGTGAGCCGGTTCGTGCTGGCC
>DATDHI010000263.1:0-1915 GCA_036521655.1 Pseudonocardiaceae bacterium
GATGAGAGAAGAGACCGCGGCCTGGACACCACCCGGGCGGTCTTCGTCGCCATCGACGGCGGCAAGGCGTTGCGCACCGCGGTGCTGCGGCAGGGCGTTGCCGAGGGCGGCGTCGAATCGCGGACCTTCGATCTTCAGCCAGGCAAACTGATGCTGCTGAATCGCGAACTCCCTTGGTGAGTAGGACAACTCTGGTGTGTGGCCGCTTGAAGCTGACGTTCCGCACATCCGCTGGGTGATATCTCAGCGATTTACGGGTCAGCCCTCGGCGTCGATGAACGCCTTGAGGGACCGGGCTTCGAGTTCGGTGAGGAGCTGGCGGAGTCGGCGGGCGTTGTCGAACCAGGGCTGGTAGCGCGCTGCCTGTTCCGGGGTGAGGGTGCGGGTCACGGTCTTGCCGGCGACGGTGCGGGTCCAGTGCAGGTAGGGCCCGTGCAGGATGGCCGGCCGGGTCTTGCAACGGCAGTTCGTCTTGCCGCAGCGCATGTAGCGGCTGGCCAGGGTGCCGGGCAGCGCGTAGTGCGATCCGATGGGGTCGGCGACTTGCTCCTGTGGTGGGGCTGGTGGTTTCTTCGGCATCCGGAGTGCTCCCTCCCGCGTGTCGCTTCCTTCGGTTGTCAACCGAAGGATAGCGTGTGCTGTGCTGGATGCAAGCCCGACCGGAGGGTGTCGTAATGAGCGGTCCGCACGAGCACGGGAGCCAGGACGGCAACGAGTTCAGGCTGGTCTCACGCACTGTGGGTGGGCTGCCGATCGTCAACCTGGTGCTGGACCGGCTCGGGCTGCCCGCGCTGCTCGCGGAGGCACTGCCCGACGATGATGCCCGCCTGAAGATGGCGCCGGCGGTCGCGATCCGGTTGGTGGTCACGAACCTGGTGTTGGGACGTGAGCCGCTCTACGGATTGGGCGAGTGGGCCGGTCGTTACGACCCGGCGCTCCTCGGGCTCAGCTCCGACGACCTCGGGGTGCTCAACGACGACCGGGTCGGCCGGGCCTTGGAGGCGTTGTTCGACGCCGACCGGGCCAGTCTCTTGACCATGGTCGTGCTGCGCGCGGTCAGCGAGTTCAGCATCGACACCAGCCAGTTGCACAACGACTCCACGTCGGTCTCCTTGCACGGGGCCTACCGGGACGCGGTCGGCACCGAGCGCGGCGGCAAGCCCACCCCACAGATCACGTTCGGGCACTCCAAGGACCACCGTCCGGATCTCAAGCAGCTGGTGTGGATCCTCACCGTCAGTGCCGACGGTGCGGTCCCGCTGGCCTACCGGCTCGCCGATGGCAACACCAGCGATGACCCGACGCACGTCCCGACCTGGGACGGCCTCGTCGAGCTGCTGGGACGCACCGACTTCCTCTACGTCGCGGACGCCAAGCTGTGTTCCCGCGCCGCGATGGGCCACATCACTGGCAACGGCGGCCGATTCGTGACGGTGCTTCCCCGCTCCCGCGCCGAGGACGGCGCGTTCCGCGGGTACCTGCAGACCCACTCTCCGACCTGGACCGAGGCGGCCCGCCGCGCAGGAGGGCGGCTCGGTGATCCCGACGAGGTCTACTCCACAACCCCGGCACCGCTGCCCTCAGCGGAGGGCTACCGGATCACCTGGGTGCATTCCACCGCCAAGGCCAGCCGCGACGCCGCCGGCAGGCAGGCCCGCCTCGAGGCAGGGGTCGCCGCCCTCGAGGCCCTTGACGTCAAGCTCGCTGGTCCGCGGAGCCGGTTCAAGACCCGCGCCGCGGTTGAACAGGCCGCCACCACCGCGGTCACAGGCGCCCACGCCCAGCGGTGGGTCACGTTCACCGTCACCGAGACGACCAGCAAGGAGTACAAGCAGGAACGCGCCGGCCGGCCCGCAGCTGCGACGCGCTACCGGGAGATCCTCACAAACCGCTTCAGCGTGCACGCCGACATCGC
>DATDHI010000264.1:0-10895 GCA_036521655.1 Pseudonocardiaceae bacterium
AGCTCACTTGCTCAGAGATCTGGCCGCGTTCCACCGGGCCGACCCCCAGGGCCAGCTCTGGGCCGCGGCGATGGCCGACACCCTCACCGACGCCCACCACCACGCCCAGACCGCCCGCACCCTCGGGCACGACAGCCTCGACCCCGACGTTCTCAGCACGATCCGCCGCCGCTACCGCGGCGCCACCGCAGCCGGGATCAGCGACAACACCACCCGCGCCGGGCCGCTGGCCAATGACGCGCTCACCCTCGCGAAGCGGTTCCGCAACCACGAGGACATGATCCTGCGGTTCGTGGTCGATCTTGCCGTGCCCTTCACGAACAACCAGAGTGAACGCGATGTCCGCCCCGCGAAGATCCAGCAGCGCACCTCCGGCGGATGCTGGCGCACCCTCGACGGCGTCGCCGACTTCGCCGTCGTTCAGTCCTACCTGTCCACCGCCACCAAATGGGGCCTGGACAGCTTCACCGTCCTCACCCAACTATTCACCACCGGCGCATGGCTACCACCCGCCGCTACCCCCGGCTGAATAGCTACGCCCAGCGGTCCGGCCAGCACAAGTACCGGCAAATCAGACGGGCCAGTGAGCTCGTGGTAGACCTCGACGCCTCTCATCCGTGTCACCCTAATGCCGGACACGTACGGCGCCGGTCAACGGGTCCGCGCAGAAAGCGGTGGGGTGAGTGACGGGATTCGAACCCGCGACATCCTGGACCACAACCAGGTGCTCTACCGGCTGAGCTACACCCACCATGACGCTGGTAACCGCATACATGATAGCTGGCGGCGGCGCCCGGTCATCCGCCGGGCAGCAGATCGAATACCGCCCGCGCGGCCGAGTGCGCCTCCTCGGAACTCGGACCCGGCTGGGGCACGAACACGGCCCGCCGGTAGTAGGCCAGCTCCCGGATCGACTCGGTGATGTCGGCCAGCGCGCGGTGTGCCAGGCCTTTGGGCGGCTGCGCGTAGTAGACCCGGGGGTACCAGCGCCGGCACAGCTCCTTGATCGAGGAGACGTCGACCATCCGGTAGTGCAGGTGCCTGTCGAGCTCGGCCATGTCGCGCGCGAGGAATGCCCGATCGGTGCCTACCGAGTTGCCGGCCAGCGGCGCCGAGCGGGGCTCCGGTACCCAGCGGCGGACATAGCCGAGCACCTGCTGCTCGGCCTCGGCGACGCTCACGGTGGACAGCCGCGCCGCCTCGGTCAGGCCGGATTTCGCGTGCATCTCGCGTACCACGTCGGGCATCGACGCCAGCGTGGCGTCGTCGGCATGGATCACCACGTCAACGCCCTCGCCGAGCACCCGCAGCTGTCCGTCGGTCACCAGTGCGGCGATCTCGATGAGTGCGTCCTTGCCGAGGTCCAACCCCGTCATCTCGCAGTCGATCCACACCAGACGATCATTCACACCCCTCAGCCTAATCCCTGACCTGCGACGCGGCGCTGCACCACGTCGTGGTGCAGCAGGAATGGCTCGAGTAATTCCGGCACGGCTTGCGAGGCCACCGCCAGCCCGTCGGCGGTTCGGACGTCGATCACCCGGTACGCGCCGCCCCCGGCTGCGGTGGTGGCGGTCACGGTGACCAGGCCGGCGCGACGCTGGAACAACGACTGCGACACCGTCCAGCCGATCACCCCGCAGCGCTGCAGCGCGACCGTGCCGCGTGCCCCGGCACCGTGCCGGGTGACGAGATAGCGCCTGGTCAGCGCGTGTCCCAGGTTGCGGTAGGAGTCCACGGCGAGCACCACCGCCACGGGCAGCAGCCCCAGCGTGGCCCACGCCACCCAGGCCGGCACTCCAGCCAGCCACAGCGTCCCGGATCCCACCAGCACTGGCAGCACGGCGCGCACCAGCCGCCGGCGCAGCGCCACCACCGGGTGCCGGTGCAATGCCGCGCAGGTGGGGGAGGGGCGCTCGGCGAGCACCGCCCCGGACACCCGGTGCGCCTCCTCCCGCGGGGCGGGCGGTAGCAGGGCGCCCCGGCCGTGGCCGCGGCGGCCGCCCAGCCCGGTGGCCACCGCAACGGTCCGTGCCCCGCGCCCGACCCGTAACAACGCCGGCTCGACCACCTCGACCCCCCGCAGCCGGCGTTCCTCCAACGACACCGATCGGGAGGTGAACAGTCCCCGCCGGATCCGCAGGGTGCCGCCGGGCTCGCGGATCAGCCGGAAGCCCCACCACGCCTCGACGAAGATCAGCACGGAGCCCAGCAGCGCGATCACCAGCAGGGCAACTGCGAAGACGAGGACGTCGAGCCACAGCGGCGCGAAGCTCAGTTGCTGCCGGACGCCGCTGAGATCCGCGACGTCGGAGGGTTGCACGCCGAGGTCGTTGAGAAAGCGCCATAATGCTCCGCCGACCGCGCCGACCGCGACCAGGCTGGACACCGTTAGCGGGGCGAAACGCAGCCAGGACCAGTCCAGGTCAGCCAAGGTCGTAGCGGTATCGGGCGCTGGATCACGGGCGTCCCCCGGGACGAGCTCCGCGATGTCGGGCCGATCCAGCAGGCGCTGCCGTACCCGGTCGGCCTCGGCCGCGGACACCGCGTCCAGGCTCAGCTCCCTCGATTCGACGCCCTCAGTGCGCTCCCCGGTCCCGATCCTGACGACTGACAGTCCGAACAGCCGGTGTCCCAGACCGGCGGTGATGTCAACGCTGCGGATCCGGTCTCGCGGGACCGACCGGGTACTGCGGACCAGCAACCCGGAGCGAAGTTCGATGCGCTCGCTGGTGATCCGGTACCGGGTGGTCAGCCAGCGAAGCACGCCATGGAGCACGACCGCCAGTAGGCCGAACAGCAACCCGGAGACGTGCCAGCCCACGTCCTGCCGGACGCCGAGCACCACCACGACGGCGATCACCGGCAGGAACCCGGCAAGCAGGCGCAGGGGAGTGACCGCGAGCATCCGCGGGTCCAGCCGCTGCCAGGTCATGTGGCGTCCCCTTGCGTCGCCTGGGTGGTCCGGGTGAGCTGCTCGACGAGGTCCTCCGCCAGCGCCCGGTCCAACCCGGCGAGCCGCAGCGCCCCGGCGGCCGAGGCAGTGGTGACCGTGACCGTGGCGAGCCCGAACAGCTGCTGCAGCGGCCCGCGTTCAGTGTCCACGGTCTGGATCCGCGACATCGGAGCCACCCGCCACTCCTGGCTGATCCAGCCCGCAGAGGTGTAGACAGCGTCGTCAGTGGTCTCCCACCGGTGCACCCGGAACCGCCACCGCGGCATCACCAGCACGTAGCCCAGCCCGACGATGAGCACCGCCGCGGAGCACACGGTCAGCCACGACCGCGCGTCAGCCCAGGTGACCAGCCCGATGGCCAGCGGGATGAGGACGACCGCAACCTCGAGCGCGGCCTGGGTGGTCCACCAGGAGATCGCGCGGCGGCTCACCAGATGACGCGGCGGACGTAACCGGAGCTGCTCGGTCATGCCTGACGCTGCCGAATGGCGACGTTCATCGCTGGAGCCGGGCGAGAATGCCCTCGCAGCTGCGTACCACTACGCGGGCGCGGTCGCCCGCGGCGCGATCGGACAACGGGCTCTCAGCGCGTCGCTGCCAGCGTCCCAGCGCCGCGATCGCGGCCTCGCGGAGTTCCGCGGGTTGGGCATCGGGTGCCAGACCGAGCCGGCTGGGGGTCGCGGCACCTTGCCCGCCGAGCAGCCGCTCAGCATCGGAGCGGGCGTCGGCCGGCAGCCGTACGTCGGGAGCGCGCAGCTCGGCCAGTAGCCGCAGCTCCCGGAACTCGTGCGCACCGGCGAGGATCCGCTCCACCTCACCGGCCAGCTGGGCTGCCTGGGGATGGGGCTGCTCGCGCAGGATGCGGTCGACGAGCAGCAGCGCCGACCGCGCCTTGAGCACGTCCCGGCGCTCGGTGAACTGGGTGGTCAGCACCTCGCGCAGCTCGTCCAGGCCACTACGCCGGACCAGTTCCGCGGCGAGCCCGGCCGGTTCGCGGTGCCCTTGGCGGATCAAGGTGGTCGCCAGCCGCAGCCCGAACAACCCGAACCGGTCCAACAACGCGGCCCGAGTCTGGGCCGGCACGCTCGGGTGCGCCTCCGGTGCCGAGAACCGGTCGGCCGACAGCAGCAGCGCGTCCAGCTCGGACCGGGACGCCTGTGCCAGCTCGCAGAGCGCGCTGAACTCCGCCTGCCGCAGCGTGCGGGCAGTCTCGGCGAGCAGGCCGGCCACCGCGACCACGGTCTGGCACAGCCGGCGCACCTTGGGGTCGGCCCGGTAACGGCGGGCGACTTGGCGCGCGGAGACCAGGGCGTCGAACCGGCCGGCTCCGATCTCGTCGGCCCGGGAGAGCACCGCAACCGTGTTGACCACCGCGGCGGGGGCACTGACCTGGTCCTGGAACGACTCGAGGAACCGCACGTCGCTGGAGTGCATGTGGCGCATGAGGTAGACGACGGCGTCTGCCTCCGAGGGGCGGTCCTCGGGTGCGAGTAGCGCCACCGACCGCGCCGAGACCTGCGTCGACAGCGACGCGATACCCGGGGTGTCGATCAACGTGGTGATGCGCAAGCTGCGCGAGGGCCAGTCGACGAGCAGCCGCTCGACGTCCTCGGGTGCGCTGCCCCGAAGGTCGAACTCCAGCCGGCCGTCGGTCCGGTTCAGCGGCAGCTGCCGGGGCGGCCCCTGGCGGGGAGTCAGGGTGACCCGCGGGCTCGGGGCGTCCCGGTACCAGGTGACGATCCGGGTGCACTCGCCGGCGTCGGTCGGCGCGATCTGCTCCCCGACCAGGGCGTTGAGCAGCGTCGACTTGCCGGCTTTGATCTTGCCCGCAATGGCCACCCGCAGGGGTTCGTCGAGCCGGTCCATCTGGTCGCGCAGCAGGGCGGCGGTGGGCCGGCTGTCGCGGTAAGCCTCAGCTGCCCGCTGCAACACCGTCCGGACCGCCACGCCGATGCTGGGGGTGGACCCGTTCGGTGAGTTCACGACCGCCTTCCCTGGTCGCTCAGCAGTGCGCGGGCGTCAGAACGGAGCACATCGAGCTGCTCCAGCTCGGCCTGGATCTGGTGGATCCGCTGCTGGCGCTGCGATCCGTCGGTGTTCGCGGCCTTCTCCGCCGCATGGATGGACTCCGACAGCGAGCGATTCAGCTCGGTCGCCACCTCCACGAAGTGGTCCCGCAGCAGCCGCTGGACCTGCCGCAGCCGGTCCCGGCATTCCTTGCCGACGTGAAAGATCACATCGTCGGCCTGCTTGCGGAGCAGCATCTGCGCCTCGGCCTGCTGCCGTTTCAAGCGGTTGGCCCGATCGTCCCGCAGCGTCTTGGCTCCCATAGCCACACCTGCGCCGATGGCGACCGGGTTGAACATGGTGATCCCGAAGACCACCGTCGACAACATGCCGACCATAAGAAGGCCGAAGTACCCACCCCGTGCGCCGATCAGCAACTTGCCGCCGAGCTTGGGGTTGTCGACGTGGGGCGCCACCAGATCGGGCACCTCGCCCAACGTGGTGGGCGCATCGCCTAACTGAAGCGTGGGGAGCAGCTCGCCACCATCCTCGGCGAAGTTCTCCGCCACCTGATGGGCGATCCACTGCGTCCGCTGGTTCGCCCACACGAAGTTCTCCGAGGTGGCCGCGGCGAGCTGCTGATTGAGCCACTCGGTGAACTGTTCCCAGATGGCGCTCGGGTCAGCCTGCTCCAGGGCCGTCTCGCCGTCGCGGATGATCTGCTTCAACCGGTCGCGCAGGTCGAACTCGATGTCGGCGTTCAGGTCGGCCATCCCGTCGCCGAGCGTCTGCTGCCATCGTGACGACCGGCGGTGCAGGTCGTCGGCGCGGGCCTTGGCTGCCTCCAGCTCGGCCATCAGTGCCCCGCCGTCGTCGGGGTTGCGCTGCGCGGCCAGCTCGGCGCGCAGCGACACCGCGAGGTGGTCAGTGACCGTGAAGATGTCGTGCGCCACCGAGCGGCGGCTCAGCCGGTCGGCGTGTGCCACCGCGCCCAGCAGGTAGCTCACCAGCTCCCGGAACCCGGACTCCTCGTGCAGCTGCTTGTCGTCGGTGCGCATCCCGTGCAATCGCAGTGCCGAGGACACCGGCAACAGGTCCGCTTCCACCTTGGCGCCAGCCAGGTGCACCCGGTCGAGCTCAGCGATGCGCCGCCACTGCGGGTAAAGATCGGTCTTGGTGAGCACGCAGGCCACGTTGGGACACAGCTTCGTCGCCTGGCGCAGGAAGTCGATCTCGGGCTCGGAGTACTCCTGGGATGCATCGGAGACCAGCAGCACGGCGTCGGCCGTGGGCAGCTCGGCCAAGGTGCTCGCCGTGTGCACCGAGCTGAGTCCGCCGACCCCGGTGGTGTCGACCAGGACCAGCCCGTCGGCCAGTATCTGGCGCGGGATGCCGACCTCGGCGCGCAGCAGGTGCTGCCGGTTGTCCGGGTTGCCCGCCTCCGAGACGTGGCCGGCGAGGTTTTCGATGGGCACCTCGACCCGCTCGGCGGCCTGCTGTGTTCTGTCGGTGGTCGCTGCGCTGCCGTTCGGGTTGCCCGTTCCCCGCACCAGGGTCGCGATGGGGGTCTTCGCGTAGTAGACCTCGGTCGGAACGGCAGTGGCCACGTCGTCATCCACCGGGCACACCGGGGCGTCGACCAGCGCGTTGACCAGCTGGCTCTTGCCCTGCTTGAACTCGCCGACGATCAGCACCCGCACGGTCGGGTCGAGCAGCCGGCGGCGGGTGTGGCCCAGCCGCTCCGCCAGGTCGGGCCGGTCGGCGGCCTGGGTGGCGCGAATGGCGCGGTCGACGACGTCCAAGCCTGCCGGTGCTGCTGTGCTCACTACGGTGGCCTCTCGTGCTACCCGGTCATACGACCAGCTCCGCCACCCCTGGACGGGGATGGCGGAGCTGGTGTGGTGCTCAGCCCACCGGAGGCTACTCCTGGCGGGGTCAGCCGCCCGGTGTGGTCTGCGGGCCGGCTCAGAGGACGTGGAAGTCGTCCAGGATGTGGTTATCGGAAACGTTGATCGCTGGGCTCACGTTGACGTTGGCGAAGCCGTACTGCTCCGTGTGGGTGAAGGCCGAGTCGTAGTTGTGTGACTCGTAGCTGTTGTCGTGGACGTAGGTGTTGTACGAGTGCTCGGTGTTGTACGAGTCGTTGATGTGCGAGTGGTGCTTCGACATGGCTGTTGAACTCCCTGCGTATTGGGGTGGACCGACCGGGCGGCTTGCCTGGTGTTGACTAGAAATCTAGTTGCCCTGCCAGCTGTGGTCATCGGGGATCACACCGGATTGTGGTCTACCTCAGTAGGGGATTAGGGCATTCGAGATTTGGGGGCCCGGGACCGTAACGATCTGTGCCCTGCTCGTTCGTGGCGCGCCGGTCGAAGGCCGAACAGGCTATAGAATACAAGCAGCTCCGCCACCCCAGGAAGAGGGTAGCGGAGCTGCTTGTATTCGGGGCGAGGGTCAGTGCACGGCCACGTCGGCCTGGCCGGCGTGGCTTTCGCTGAGGGGGTTGTCGCCGTGCTGATCGGTGTGGGTGATCGCGGAGTGTTCGTTGAAGGAATCGTTGTAGTGGGAGTTGAAGGAGTCGGTCGTGTGGACCGAGTCGTCGGTGGTCGTGGTGGTGGTTGTGTGGTCGTGCGAGTCGTGCTTCGAGTCATCCACAGTACCGTCCGTGGTGGCGACGTGACTGTCCTTGGGGTTGGTGACGTTGCCGTCGCTGTTGTTCCCGGCGACGCTGCCGTGGTCGGCGAGGTTGTTTCCCTTGAACGAGTCGTTGATCGAGTTGTCGGTGTTACCGACCTTGTTGTTGTCGCCGACGACATCGTTGTTTCCGGTCGCGGCCTTGCTGACGTCTCCGCCGGCGGCGATCGAGTGATCCGTCGCGGTCACCGAGTTATCGGTGAAGTTCTGGTTGAGGTGGCCCGAGTTCCAGATGTTCTGGTTCACCGACTTGTCGATCACGGTGTTGTGGCTGTCGCTGTAGGAGTAGTTGTTGGTGATGTACTTCAGGTGGTCCGCAGCACTGCCGTGGTCATCGCCGTGGTGGTCGTCGCTGTTGTGCTCGCCGTTGGTGTTGCCGACGTTGTACTCACGGTTGCCGACGAAGGTGACCGGGTGGTACTCGGCGACGTAGGACATGGCGTCGGACACGTCCTGGCTGCACACCCCCTGCAGACCGGCGTCGGCCAGCGCCTTGTCGGGGTTGGCGACGAACGCGGCCTTGGCGTCGGGGTCGCCCAGCAGCTTCAGGATGAATTCGTACAGGCTCGTTGCCATGCTCATGATGTCGAGCTCCCTTGTGGATGTCCGTACCGGGCCGAGCGAGCTGCCCGGCGTTGGGAGAAAACTAGATCCCCCGTCACAGCCGGTCATCGGGGATGACACCGGGTTCCGGTCTGGCCCCGTTAGGGGGTTGCGGATGCTCGTGGTTGGGGGTCTGGGGTCCCCGCTACCATTCGTGCGCCCGAACGAACGCTGACCCACCGTGTCGTTAACGGAACGCCTGGTACTGGCGATACGGAGGCGAGGCGCCTGCCGGGTGTGCTCGTGGCGCTGCTCTAGGCCCTCCGGGATCGAAGACGAGGACGGGACGCGCAGGTATGAGTTACTGGCTCGGGATCGACGTGGGCACGACCTTCACCGCGGCGGCCATCTGCCGAGAGGAGGCCGGGCCAGGCTTGCTACCGGACGTGGTGCCGCTGGGCAGCCACTCCGCCGCCGTGAGTTCGGTGGTCTACCTCGGCGAGGACGGCCAGGTAGTGGTCGGGGAAGCCGCCGAGCGTCGCGCCGTCACCGACCCTGACCGGGTGGTCCGCCAGTTCAAGCGGCGCATCGGCGACGAGGTCCCGATGGTGATCGGTGGCGCCCCGCACTCCGCGCCCGAGATCGCCGCGATGGTGGTCCGCTGGGTCGTCGACCGGGTCACCGAGCGCGAGGGCGGGCCCCCCCAGGGCATCACGATCACCCATCCGGCCAGCTGGGGGATTTACAAGATCCAGATCATGGCCGACGCGCTGCACGCGGCCGACCTGCCGGCCCTCACGTTCCGCACTGAGCCGGAGGCGGCAGCAGCAAGCTACTCGATCCAGGAGCGGGTCGAGACCGGCAGCACTATCGCGGTCTACGACCTCGGTGGCGGAACCTTCGACGCCGCTGTCGTGCGCAAGACCGGCGCGAGGACGTTCTCGGTGCTGGGCGTGCCTGAGGGCATCGAACGCCTGGGTGGCGCGGACTTCGACGATGCCGTCTTCAGCCACGTAGTGGCCGGGGCGCCGGCGTTGAGCGAGCTCGATCCCGAAGCTCCCGCCACGCTCGCGGCGACCGCGCGGCTGCGGCGCGAGTGCACCGAGGCCAAGGAAGCTCTGTCGTCCGACACCGAGGTGACGATCCCGGTGCTGCTCCCCGGGTTCCAGTCGCAGGTGCGGCTGGTCCGGGCCGAATTCGAGGACCTGATCCGCCCGCAGGTCGTGGAGACCATCGAGGCACTGCGCCGGGCGCTGCGTTCGGCCGGCGTGACTGCGGAGGACCTCGACGCGGTGCTGCTGGTGGGCGGTTCCTCACGGGTGCCGCTCGTCGCGCAGCTCGTCTCGGCCGAGCTCGGTCGCCCGGTCGCCATCGATGCCGATCCCAAGGCTGCGATCGCGCTCGGAGCCGCGCTGTCCGCGCTTCCGGCGGGCATCGACTCCAACAGCAACACCGACATCTGGGCCCCGGCAGGTGCCGACCTCCCGCTCGACGCGCCGGTCCCCGCCGGCGCCGGGGTCCACCCCACTGCGATGCTTGCCGGAGCCGACTTCCCGGAGTGGACTCCGGGGGAGGCCCCGATCCGGCCATCCATGACATCCGTGCCTCTGGAGGTCGAACCTGCCGAGCGGGAGTGGCGCCGGGCCAGGTCGCGGCGGATCAAGCGGTTCGCTGCCGCGGGGCTCTTCGCCCTGGTGCTCGCCGGGGGTGCGGCGTCCGTGCCCTTCGTGACCTCCCACAGCGGCCCCCTTCCTCCAGCGGACGCCGGGACCCCATCGCCGGTGACCGCCACCACCACGCCAGCGAACGCCGGAAACGGCAACGCGACTGCCGTTCCCGCGCCGGTCGCCACCCCGACCGATGCGGCTGTCCCCGTCGCTAAGGCAGCAGGGGGCACCGCGGCTCGCCCTGCGCCGCCGCCAGCACCGGCGACCACTAGCTGGACCACCATTTGGTCCAACCCCCCGCCCAGTCCGGTTCCCCCGCAGCCCAGCTCGGTCCCGCCGCAGCCCAGCTCGGTCCCGCCGCAGCCCAGCTCGGTCCCGCCGCAGCCCAGCTCGGTCCCCCCGAAGCCCAGCTCTGCCAGCCCAACTCCCAAGGGATAGTGAATGAACCAGGCAGCTGCTCGCCAATGGTCGATGCGGGACGGCGCTGAGGTCTCCCTGGCCGGGTTGGTGGCGGCGCAGGCGCTGCACAGCGCGGTTAGCACCGACCCGGCGGCGCCGCTCGCGGTGAGTGTCGTCGGACCTGCCGGTAGTGGGAAGAGCGCCGTGCTGGCGGCGCTGCGCCAGGTGTACGCGGCGGCCGGGGTCACGGTCGTCGGGGGCGGGGTGCGGGGCGGGGCTGCTCCCGTCGGGCTGACGCAGCCCCCAGATGTGGCCGTACTGGTTGATGACGCTCACGAACTGGAGGGCCCCGACCTCGATCGGCTACGCCGCCTGGCGCTGACCAGCGACGTCCGGCTCGCGGTCGCGTACCGCCCGTGGCC
This sequence comes from Pseudonocardiaceae bacterium, assembly GCA_036521655.1. Taxonomy (GTDB): domain Bacteria; phylum Actinomycetota; class Actinomycetes; order Mycobacteriales; family Pseudonocardiaceae. The sequence continues at coordinate 10,689 of DATDHI010000264.1, forward strand.
GCGAAAGCCCGAGCTGGACGAGCTCGAGGACGCTTTGGGGCACCACCAGCCGCCGGTGCTGCTGGGGCCGCTGGCCAGGCGCGGAGTCCAGCTCCGCTGCGCAGCGCTGCTCGGCGCCACACCGCCCGCGGCCGTGGTTGACCTGCTCTGCGAGCAGGCCGGCGGGGTGCCACTGCTCATCGATCGGGTGGTGAGCTCGCTACGCGA
>DATDHI010000265.1:0-3453 GCA_036521655.1 Pseudonocardiaceae bacterium
CGGCATGACGTTGGACGGCCGGATCGCGTTGTAGAGGAACAACAGCTCCCCGGAGGGGGCGTGACCGGACACGTGCACTTTCGCGGTGCCCTGGTGCACCACCGTGGCACCCAGCCGGGTCAGCCCGTTGACCACCCGGAACACCGCGGTCTCATTGCCCGGGATGAGCGAACTGGCCAGCACGACGGTGTCCCCGGAGCGGATCCGGATCTGCCGGTGCTCGCCGCCGGCCATCCGGGACAGCGCCGAGAGCGGTTCGCCCTGGGAGCCGGTGGAGACGAACAGCACCCGCTGCTCGGGCATCGCGAGCGCCTCCTCGAGGTCCACCAGCAGACCCCGCGGTACCCGGAGCAGCCCGAGATCGTCCGCAACGCCCATGTTGCGCACCATCGACCTGCCCACCAGGGCCACCTTGCGTCCATGGGCGGCGGCAACCTCCAGCACCTGCTGCACCCGGTGCACGTGGCTGGCGAAGCAGGCCACGATGACCCGCTGGGTGGCCTTCCCGATCACCGAGTCCAGTACCGGGCCGATGTCCCGTTCCGGGGTGACGAAGCCGGGCACCTCGGCGTTGGTGGAATCGATCAGGAGCAGGTCGACGCCCTCGTCGCCAAGCCGGGAGAACCCGGCGAGGTCGGTCAGCCGCCCATCCAGTGGGAGCTGGTCGAGCTTGATGTCGCCGGTGTGCAGCACCAGCCCGGCCGGGGTGCGGATAGCCACTGCGAGCGCGTCCGGGATGGAGTGGTTCACCGCGAAGAACTCGCAGTCGAACGGCCCACAGCGGTGCCGGGCACCTTCCTTGACCTGCACCAACTGCGGCTTCTGATGGTGTTCGCGGCACTTCTCCGCGACCAGGGCGAGGGTGAACTCAGAGCCCACCACCGGCAGGTCGGGTCGCAGCCGGAGCAGGAACGGCACGGCCCCGATGTGGTCCTCGTGCCCGTGGGTCAGCACCAGCGCCTCGATGTCGTGCAGCCGGTCCTCGATCGTCCGGAAGTCGGGCAGGATCAGGTCGACACCGGGCGCGTCGTCGGCGGGGAACAACACCCCGCAGTCCACCACGAGCAGCCGGCCGGCCTGCTCGAAGACCGTCATGTTGCGGCCGATCTCCCCGATACCCCCGAGGGCCACCGCGCGCAGGCCGCCCTCGGGCAGCGGCGGTGGCGCCGCGTTCGGCACGCCCGGGACGGGCAGGTGAGCACCGACGGGGACGGTGGTCAACTGGTCCACCCTGCTCGCCCGAGGACCCCAGCCTCGACCAGAGCCGCCGCGATCGCGGTGACATGTCCGGGGGCGGCGGCGATTTGTGGCAGCCGGGGGTCACCGGCGTCCAACCCGGTCAGCCGCAGTGCCGCCTTGCCGAAGGCCACCCCGCCGGCCAGGGACAAGGTTCGGATCAACCCGAGGGTGCCGGCGTGCAGCTCCCGAGCAGTGCCCACCTCGCCCGCCTCGAACGCGGTGATCATGGCCCGCAGTTGGGGTGCCACCACGTGCCCGATCACGCTGACGAACCCCACCGCACCCACCGACAGCCACGGCAGGTTGAGCTCGTCATCGCCGCAGTAGTAGGCCAGGTCGGTGCCGGCGATGACCTCCGCACCGGCACCGAGATCGCCCTTGGCGTCCTTGACGGCGACGATCCGCGGGTGCTCCGCGAGCAGGTACAGGGTCTCGGTGGCGATCGGCACGATCGAGCGGGGTGGGATGTCGTACAGCATCACCGGTAGGTCGGTGGCGTCGGCGACCGCGGTGAAATGCGCCACCAGCCCGGGCTGCGGTGGGCGGGAGTAGTACGGGGTCACCACCAGCAGGCCGTGTGCGCCCGCCTGGGCCGCCTGCCGCGCCAGCTGCACGCTGTGCGCGGTGTCGTAGGTTCCCGCGCCTGCCACCACTGCCGCGCGGTCACCGACCGCCTGCACCACCGCGCGCACCAGCTCCGCCTTCTCGGTGTCGGTGGTGGTCGGCGACTCGCCGGTGGTGCCGTTGACCACCAGCCCGTCGCAACCTTGCTCCACCAGCTGATGGGCAAGCTTGGCGGCGGTGTCCAGATCCAGCGCTCCGGTGGCGGTGAACGGGGTGACCATGGCGGTGAGCACCCGACCGAAGGGCCGGCCGGACGTCGGCGCAGTACTCATGGGGGACGCTACCTCTCCACGCCAGAGTCTCGTCGGGCGATAGTGGCCGGGTCACGCTCGTGGCCTAGTTCGATGTGAGCTGGGGCGATATCAGCGCGGGCAATACGGGCTGGGCCGATTCTAGAACCCCCGCCGGCACCCCTCGAGGCTGGCCAAGTCGACCTGGTGGCCCTCGACATCGACGATCGCCTCGGCCCGGCCGTAGGCATGCAGCGTCAGCTCGTCGGGTGAGCCCACCACCGTGACGATATGGCGACCACGCCGCGCGACGTGCTCCACGCCGTCCGGGCGGCGTAGTACCACACCCACCGGCGCTTTTCGATAACACAACCGCGCCAGCCAGCGCAGGGCGTCCCACAGCGCTGCGGCGCGGTGCGCGTCATCCACGCGCGGTTCCCAACCCGGCCGGGCCCGCCGCACGTCCTCGTGGTGCACGAAGAACTCCACTGCGTTGGCCTTGCCACCCAACCCGGGAAGGCGATACGGCGACCACCACGGCGGCCCACTCCGGACCAGCTCAACCAGCTCCGGCCAGCGCCGTTCGGCAATCGTGCGCTGCACGCCGGCGGTGTAGGAGGCCAGCGGTGGAAACAGGATTCCCGGCGCGGCGTCCGGCCGGCACTCCCGCACCACGAGATGCGCCGCCAGGTCCCGGGTCGTCCAGCCCGGGCATAGTGTCGGGCCGTCCGGGCCCACCTGCTCCATCAGATCGCACAGTGCCTGCCGCTCGGCAGCCTCTACCACCGTCACGTCAGCCTTGCCGATCCGGCCCGGCCGAGGTGAGCTCGATCTGCAGCAGCACCCGCTGGTCTCGCTCCATGGCCGCCCGGTATTCATCCCAGTCCGGGTGCTCGCCGGATATCCCCCGGTAGTAGTCCACCAGGCCCTCCATCGCCTCGGGCAACTCCACGATCCGCACCGCCCCGCCGACCTGGACCCAACGGCCGTAGAACCCGTCAGACAGCACGCACAGCCAGGCTCGGGGGTCCCGGCGCAAGTTACGCACCTTAAGGGCGGTCTGCCGGGTGCTCACTATCACCCGACCCTGATCGTCGAGGCCCGCCGCCACCGGTGACATCTGCGGGGTGCCGTCCCGGCGCATGGTGGCCAGCACCGCGTGGTGCTGCTCGGACACGACCGCGCGCGCCTCGTCCAGATCCATGAGGGGCACGCTAGCGCGTGCCCCTGAGTGGCATTCAGTGCCATGGCGGAATGCCACTCACGGGTCAGCCCTCGGACACGAACGGGCTGGAGGCGATCTCCGTGCCGTCCTGCAGGGCGGAAATCTCGAAGTCGCTGAACGCGTTGGGGGCCGCCT